>NZ_AP019716.1:3513333-3852500 GCF_006742065.1 Clostridium butyricum
TATCTTTTTTTATAGTAATAGTTGCACTTTCCTGACTTTTTGGAACATATATACTATATTTAGTTTTGCTGTCACTAAGTTTAATACTTCCTGCTCCCGAAACCCTTAAAGAATCAAAGTAAATTTTGTCACTTGTAGCTGCATTAGCTTCTTGTGCACCTAGTATGTTTATTGAACTTGCTGGTTCAATTGTTGCTAAAGCACTTAATGTAAGAGCCATAGCCACTGTTCGTTTGATATTTTTATTCATATTTCTTCCCCCTATTTCATTATAATTATAATATTACCATATATAACTATTTAAGTAAATTGAACTCTTATTTCATTACTCATTATATAATACAAAGTTATATTCAGTTTTAGGTACTTAATAGGTGACTGTCACCTACCGAGTTATGCATTTATATGTCGAAATGCCATTGATTTTTTATAAAAAAATACCTTATAAGTGGACTATAGCTAGTCCACCATATAAGGTATTTATATATATTAGAGTAATTCTAACTTATTAGATTTAATTATCTAATCCAAGCTCCGTTAGCTCCTAATTTGTAACCATCAACAGTTGTGTTAGCAGCCATTGATCCGTTAGCATTTAAGTAGTACCAAGTTCCGTTATCTAATAACCAACCAGTCTTCATAGCTCCGTTAGCTTGTAAGTAGTACCAAGTTGATCCATCTAATAACCAACCAGTTTGCATAGCTCCTGAAGCATTGCAGTAGTACCAAGTTCCGTTGTCGTTAACCCAACCAGTTTGCATGATTCCGTTAGCGTTTAAGTAGTACCAAGCACCAGCTTGTACCCAACCAGTAGCCTTAGCTCCGTTGTTGTAGTAAGACCAAGTTCCATCAGCATTCTTATCCCATCCTGATTTAACTACTTCTTCAGTCTTATCGTCTTCTTTTCCAGCTTCTTCATCTGTTACTTCTTTACCTTCGTTAACAGTAGTGTATACATCTTCACCTTCAGCCCAAGCTATTAAGTTCTTTTCGTTGTAAACATCAAGAACGTTTAATGATCTGTCACAAGTGTATATTTCTTTGAATTCAGAACCTGTAAATTTGTACATCTTACCTTTATCTAATGCCCAAGTGTTTCCTTCAGCATCGATTGATATAGAAGCTTTATCAGCAGTGTTGATTATATCTTGATCATTATCATCATCAGAAATAGCAACATATGCGTCTACATTTTTAACACCAGCTAATGTGTCTATCTTAGTTTTCTTTAATTTAACTGTGTAAACAATAACAGTATCTGCACCTTTTCCATCTTCATTACTAGAATTAACAGCAGTTACGTATAAGTTACCATTTTTCACTTGGTATCCATTTTCAACAACATAATATTTTGCATCTGCTTCTTTATCTTGTCCTAAAGTTAATAAGTTTGCAGCTGTATTAACATCACTATCATCATATATATCAGTATCTAATTGATATGAAGTAACACTCTTTGGAATGTATGCTCCATCTTTCTTATCTCCTTGAGATTTAGAAATCTTTTGTAAGAAATATTGAGTAGATGGAGTAGTTGTTCCATCTTCCTTCTTAGTTTCTACAACGCTTACTTCTGCAACTGCATAAATGTAATCTGAATCTTGAGCTATAGCTTTTAAAGATTCTAATTTAGCTTCAACTTTATAAGAATTCTTATCTTTTCCTGTGAAATCAACTTCATCATTAAATTCACTTACTTTAACTGTTGTTTCTTTTGCAGCTGAGTATACATATATGTTAGCTGTCTTTGTAGCATCAACATATTTAGCTGATTCATTAGTAAATCCAACTAATTTACCATCTACTAATTCTTCTGCATCAACATCTGCATCACTTGCTGGAGTTGCAGTGTACATGTACCATACATCACCAAATGAACCTTGGCTGATTCTATCTATTTCAACAGCACCAGAAGTAGTTTTTCCGTATCTATCAGTCTTCTTTAAGTTAGTGTTTAACTTAGTAGTTGTATTAGATTCTTTATCTTGAACTGATTCATCATCTAAAATTTTACCGTTTGATAAATCAACTAAGAAATCTTCATCATCTTGGATTAAAGCATATTTACTTCCGTATTTAGCTAGGTTGTAATCATAATCTTCATCTTCATCAACCATTTTATCTTTTCCATTATTGAAGTATAAACCTGCATCGTCATCATCAGTTCTGTATCCATCATAAACGTAAGTACCATCGAATGCAATTGCATTTGTGATAGTTCCTTCTTTAGTTCCTAATCTTTCAGCAGCAGTTGCAGGTACTATTGAAGTAACAGCAGCAGCAGCTACTAATAAAGCTGTCATTTTACTTGTTCTATTAAACATTTTATTTCCTCCTAAGTAATATAAATTCAGATAAATTGTAACATCAATTTTATTTCATGTAAAGTAATATGTTTCATAATATTGAATGTTATGACAATATTTTTGCCTATATTATACTGAATTCTATATTTTAATCTAATAATATTATTCAAATTTAATTCTTTAACAATAACCATTTTTGTTATCGCAATATATAATACATTTTTACATTTTATTTTGGGGACCTTTTTGAAAATTTATTTTTTTAATTTATTTTTTATTTACATTCTTATTTTTATAAAAAATATATAGTGTTAAATATTAGGATATATTTTTATAATCAAAAGACATTTAAATACTCAATATTAATAACTTTTTTATAAAATTTAATATATACTTGTACAAAAAAAGATGAAGCAAAATGCTTCATCTTTTTCATTCAAATATTATCTAACCCAAGCTCCGTTAGATCCTAAATAATATCCATCAATATATTCATTGGCAGCCATAGCACCATTTGATTTTAAGAAGTACCAAGTTCCGTTAGTATCTTGGAACCAACCAGTCTTCATAGCTCCGGATGCATTTAAGTAGTACCAAGTTCCATTATCTTGGATCCAACCAGTCTTCATAGCTCCTAAGTATCCATTAGATACTGGATTTAAGAAGTACCAGTTACCACCTTCTAATAACCACCCTGTAGCCATAACACCATCAGCCTTTAAGTAGTACCAAGTTCCACCAAGGTTAACCCAGCTAGCTTTCATTTGAGCACCAGTTGCATCGTAGAATGACCAAGTTCCATTAGCATTTTGATTCCACCCTACTGTTGGAGTTGTTGGGTTCTTATCTTCATCAGTAACACCAGCATCTTCATCTGTTTGCTTCTTACCTTCAGCTACATTAGTGTATACATCTCCATCAGTTTCCCAGATCATTAAGTTATTGTCATCATATACATCTAATTTATCTAAAGCTCTATCACAAGTATACATTTCTTTGAAATCACTTCCATTTAATTTGTATACCTTACCCTTATCTAAAGCCCAAATATTTCCATCCACATCAATTGCGTATGCATTTTCATTTACAATATCTTGATCGAAATCATCATCTTTAATTGCTACATAAGTATCAACATCTTTAGTTAAAGATGTATCTATTTTTGCTTTTTTAAGCTTTATAGCCCATACTTTTACATTATCACTCTTAACACCAGTTGCATATAAAGTTGAATTCTTAACTTCATAATTAACTATTTTATAATTTTTGTATTCTGTTGCACCTATTACTTCTGATGCTTCAGTTACATCATCATCCTTATAAAGGTCTCCTGCATCTAATTGATATGAAGTTATACTCTTTGGAATATAAGCCCCATCTTCTTTATCTCCTTGAGCCTTTGCAATTTTTTGTAAGAAAATTTGTGTTGTCTTATTATTATTGTTTTTAATAGTATCATTTGGTGCATATCCTTCTAAATATGTTAATTGTACAGTTGTAATTGCATAAATATAATCATTATCTTGAGCAATCGCTTCTGTTCCTAAGAATTTTGCTTCAACACCATTATTTTCTTTATCATATTCACTTAGCTTAGTAGTTTTTAATTTTTCTTCATCTTTTCCACTTCTTACAAGTGCATATATATTAGCTTCATGTGTTATATCAATATATTTAGAACCTGTTTCATTTGTAAAACCAGTACGTATAACACCTTCAGCATAATTTATAGCTGCTGAAGTAGTTGCTTCAACTTTTACTCCTGCACTTGTAGTATCACCTAAAGCAGTGTATTGATACCAAACATCTCCTCTTTTACCTTCTAATATTTGATTGAAAGCTACAATTCCTTTATCTTTTCCACCTGTAACATTTTTAGCTTCTGAATATCTGTCAGCCTTCTTTAAATTTGTATAAAGCTTTGATTTAGCATTATCTTTCTTATCTTCAACAGATTCATCATCATCAATTTTTCCTGTTGATAAGTCAAGTAAGTAATGATCTCCATCATCTTCAACTTGTACATATTTTGTTCCATAGAAGATTTTTTCATCTTCATTCATATCGTAATCATCATAATCATCTATTTGCTTGTCCTTCTTACCGTCATTAAAATAAATAGCGGCATCATCATCATCAGTTCTATATCCATCATATAAGTACTTACCATCTGCATAAGCAAATCCTCTTGTTACAGTACCATCCTTTGTTCCTAATCTTTCAGCTGCACTAGCTGGCATAATTGATGTTATAGAAGCAGCAGCTACTAATAAAGCTGCAACTTTAGTTGACTTTCTTAACATAATTCTTTCCCTCCTAAGATTTCATTTTTATATAGTAAAGTTTAACTTATTTTAAAGTTTTAACTTTTATCTAACATTTCCTGTTCGATATATAATACAGTTTGTATTGCCATTTTTGGGCCTTTTTTTATAAAAATATATAATTATTACAAACTTTCTATAATTTTAATTCTGAAATTCCATTACTATTTATCTTAAAACCATCAATAATAGTATCCTTTTCCATAATTCCTTTTTCATTAAAATAATACCAACTACCATCAATATTTACCCATTGCAAACTTTTCATCATACCATCTTCACCTAAGTAATACCAATGACCTTCATCCATAATCCATCCTGTAACTTTAGATCCATCTTCTAAAAAATAGTACCATTTATTTGATATACGTTGCCATCCTGTTACCATTATTCCGTTCAAATCAAAATAGTACCACTTTCCACTAATATTTATCCACGATGATTTAGCTTGTCTTCCTGAAACATCATAAAATTCAGTTTTTCCATTATTCTTTACAAATCCTGAATTACTATCACATACTAGTTCAAGTACAGCATTTCCTTCATCATCTACTTGTAACTTATTATTTTCAACTTCAATATTTGTTTCATATTGTTTTTTTTCAGCAGCATTAACTGGAAAAATAACATTCATAATTGCTAATGATAAAAGTAATGTTGCTGCTTTATTAAAAGATTTTCTCATATATTCTCCCTCCATTATAGTTATATGTACATTTTATTAATAATCGCTTTTTATTAATTCACTATATAATACAACTGTCTTTATAATTTTAGGGTATGTTTTTACATTTAAATAAATTAAATACCCCTAGAAAATTTCTAGGGGTATCCTTTAAAAGAATATTTACATATCCTCTATTAATTTTTAATTATTAAAGCATAGCTCCGTTAGCACCTAAAACATAACCATCAACAGTTGTGTTTGCAGCCATTGATCCGTTAGCATTTAAGTAGTACCAAGTTGATCCATCTAATAACCAACCAGTTTGCATTGCTCCTGATCCATTGCAGTAGTACCAAGTTCCGTTATCATTAACCCAACCTGTTTGCATTGCTCCTGATGCATTTAAGTAGTACCAAGCTCCAGCTTGTACCCAACCAGTTTTCATTGTTCCAGCTGCATCTAAGTAGTACCAAGTTCCCTTATCGTTTAACCAACCTGTAGCTTTAGCTCCATCTTTGTAGAATGCCCAAGTTCCATCAGCGTTCTTGTCCCATCCAGCTTTTACTACTGGTGTTTCATCTTTCTTATCTTCTTCAACTCCAGCATCTTCTTCTGTTTGTTTCTTTCCTTCTGAAACTGTTGTGTAAACATCACCGCCTGAAGTTGCATCCCAAGCAATTAAGTTGTTTTCATCATATACATCTATGCTATTAAGAGATCTATCACAAGTAAACATTTCTTTAAAGTCAGATCCATCAAATTTATAAATCTTACCTTTATCTAATGCCCAAGTATTTCCTTCTGCATCAATAGAAATTGCTGAGTTTTTAAGTGATGTATTAGCACGATCTTCTAATGTTTTATCAGCATTTACTTTTACTTCTGCTAAATCAGTTAAATCTTGATCTGCATCATCATCTTGCATTACTACATATGCATCTCTATCTTCAGAACCTTCTACTGAATCTACTTTAGCTTTCTTTAACTTAACTGTGAAAACCTTAACTGAATCAGCTTTTACACCAGTAACTATAATATTACCATTTTTTACATTATAATTAACCATATTGTATCCATCAGAATTGACAGGTGCAACAGAAGTTGTAGTTGGGAATAATCCGTTTGCATCTTCCATATCATCATCTTTGTATATTGTTCCACCATCAATTTGGTAAGAAGTTACACTTTTTGGTACGTAAGCTCCATCTTTCTTATCTCCTTGTTCTTTAGAGATTTTTTGTAAGAAATATTGAGTAGCTTCTGCTTTTTTTGTATTAGTATCAGTTACTGTTACTGTTGCAACTGCATAAATATAATCCTTATCTTGAGCTATTGGTTGAAGATTTTCTAATTCAGCTGTAATATTCTTTTCTGTATCACGATATTCTGAAATCTTAACAGTTTTATCTTCTTCTGGTGAATAAACATAAAGATTTGCTAAATTTGAAGCATCAACATATTTACCACTTTCATTTGTAAATCCAAATAATTTTCCAGCTGCTGCAGCATCATCTGATCCATCATCAACTAATGCTTTATCTACTGTGTACATGTACCAAACATCGTTTAATTTTCCCGAAACATATTTTGCATCATTTCCAGTAGCACCAACTTCAGCATCAACTAAAGTTAATGCAGCCTCTGTTGTACTCTTTCCATATCTATCAGTTTTCTTTAATGCAGTCTTTAATTTTGTTTGCGAATTTTCATATTTATCTTGTAATGATTCATCATCTTCAATTTTTCCTGTTGTTAAATCTACTAAATATGGTTCATTTGAATCATATACAAGAGCATATTTTGATCCATATTTAGTCATACTATCATAATCATAATCTTCATCTTCATCAACATTTACATCTTTGCTACCATTGTTGTAGTAAAGAGCTGCGTCATCATCATCAGTTCTGTAACCATCATAAACATATCCACCATCAAATGCGATACCAGTTGAAATATGTCCGTCTTTATTACCTAATCTTTCTGAAGCAGATGCTGGTACTATTGAAACAACAGCAGCAGCAGCTACTAACATAGCTGTTAATTTGCTTGATCTTCTAAACATAATTATATTTCCTCCTAAAAATTAGAATACTATTTTTGTATTTTAACATTTTGCAATATCACATAACAAATTTTGTTATGTATTAAAAGTAATTTAATTAAATTAACATATAAATCAATAATATACTTTAAAATCAAATTATGTTTTATATGGTATATTTATCTATTGCAAATCATGTAAATTATAATAGCACACTTTTATTATTTGTACAATTTTTAATTTTTTACCATTTCTAATGTTTAATAATGTATTATTTTCATTAATATACAATCAATATATTACATAAATCTTTTTTGTTTTTGGTACCTTTTTCTAATGTTATTATGATTAAAATAACTATCTATGGCTTAATTTAAACATTTCATAGTGATTATAAAATTTTTTTCATTTACTTTTTCGTTCTTTTTATCTTAATAAATAATCACTTTTTTATTTAATTTACATAATAAACTTTAAAAAAATTCATTTTTATTTCATAATAATTTAACAATTGTAAACCTTTTGTTCAAAAAATATTCATATTTATAATTATAAAGCTCAACAAAAAGAAGCAGATATTTCTACCTGCTTCTTAAAAATTTTATTAATTTATATTATTTAACCCAAGCTCCGTTAGCACCTAAAACATAACCATCAACAGTTGTGTTTGCAGCCATTGATCCGTTAGCATTTAAGTAGTACCAAGTTGATCCATCTAATAACCAACCAGTTTGCATTGCTCCTGATCCATTGCAGTAGTACCAAGTTCCGTTATCATTAACCCAACCTGTTTGCATTGCTCCTGATGCATTTAAGTAGTACCAAGCTCCAGCTTGTACCCAACCAGTTTTCATTGTTCCAGCTGCATCTAAGTAGTACCAAGTTCCCTTATCGTTTAACCAACCTGTAGCTTTAGCTCCATCTTTGTAGAATGTCCAAGTTCCATCAGCGTTCTTGTCCCATCCAGCTTTAACTACTGGTGTTTCGTCTTTCTTATCTTCGTCAACTCCAGCATCTGCTTCTGTTTGCTTTTTACCTTCTGAAACTGTTGTATAAACCTCACCTTCTGAATCCCAAGCAATTAAGTTGTTTTCATCATATACATCTAACTTATTAAGAGATCTATCAACAGTATAAACTTCTTTAAAGTCTGTTCCATCAACTTTATATATCTTACCTTTATCTAAAATCCATGTATTACCATTAGCATCAATAGAGTAAACATCACCCTTATCTGTGTTGTTTCTTGAAACTGTGTCGTGATCTCCATCTCCATCTTTTTTAATTACAGATGTATCTACATTCTTTGTCTTATCTTTTGCATTAATCTTATCTTTTTTAAACTTTAGTTTATAAATTTTAACATTGGCATTTTCGTCATTACCCTTACTAACAGTAGTTACATATACCATACCACCACTTACTTCAACATTAACAGTTTCATGTCCTGCTTTAGTTCCATCTTCTTTTATGTCATCATTTTTCTGTACTAATACTTTATATGCAGTGTGCATATCACCATCATCATAAAGTGTTTCATTATCTAATTGATAAGATGATACATTTTTTGGTAGATAAGCACCATCTTTCTTGTCACCTTGTTCTTTAGAAATTTTTTGGAAGAAATATTGTGTATCTCCATCAACAGTTACTTTTGCTACTGTATAGATGTAATCTTTATCTTGAGTTAATATATCAACATCATCTAATCTTACTATGATATTATTTTCTCCAGATTTTTTACCATATTCTTCAACTTTTACTGTTTTATGTTCTTTTTTATCATAGACATACATATTAGCAGTTTGTGTTACATCTATATATTGACCTGAATCATTAGTAAATCCAAGATAATATCCTACTGCTGAACCAGTTGTTCTATCTTCTGCATCATTATCACCCTTAGCTTTATACTTATACCATACGTCTCCGTATTTATCATCAAGTACTTTTACAACATAGTTTTGATCATCTTTATCTTTATCATATTTATCATTTGATACGAATGCATCAAATTTTTCATATCTATCTACTTTATTTATCTTGCTCTTTAATTTATTTTTAGCATTTTCTAATTTATCATCTAAAGTTTCTTCATCATCAATTTTACCATTTGATAAATCTACTAAATATTGATCACTACCATCTTTAACAGTTGCATATTTTTTCCCATATCTACTTAAATCATAAGTATCGTAATCTTCATCTTTATCTGCATTTACATCTTTAGTTCCATTATTGTAATAAAGTGCTGTATCATCATCATCAGTTCTGTAACCATCGTAAATATATCCACCTTCAAAAGCAGTTGCATTTTCAATATTACCGTCCTTAGTTCCTAATCTTTCTGCTGCAGTAGCTGGTACTATTGAAACAACAGCCGCTGCTGCTACTAAAATAGCTGTTAACTTGCTTGATCTTCTAAACATATTATTAAATACCTCCTAAAATTACCTTTTGAAATTTATTTTAACAAGTTGTCCATTTATAAACCTCTTGTTAATATTCTATTTACATTTTGTTAATATTTCATAACATATTATATATTATATTACATTTTTTTCTTTTTTCAAATACTTTTTTTTAATGTTTAGCTTTATTTTTTTCCATTATTTAGCTTAGTATCCGTTTTCAATGATTATATACTTTTGAACAAATTGTTAACAAACTTTTTTTAGAATTTTCTCACTATTTATAACCCTTTGATTTATCTAGCCTTATCGCATGTTATAAAATTTTTTTCTTGTTAAAATTTAGTTATCTCTTTATTTACTTTAATTAAAATTAATTATGAAAACATAACCTTTTTAAGTTTTTTGTGATTTTTTACAAAATTATTTTTTTTAGTTTTTGTATTCTAAAAGTCACTCTTTCATATTAAATTTTCAAGCATAAATCTAATAGAGTATCTATTTAAACTTCAATTCTAAATTATTCTCTTCTTATCTATAACTCTTCTGTGAGGATGTGGTAATTTTAATGAATAAAGAAATGTAGTTATAGATAAAATAAAAAAGTACTACAGTATATAATCCAATTGAACTATTTTTATAAACATACCTAATCTATTAATAAAAAAAGATATCAGATAAGCATAATATTATACTTATCCGATATCTTTTCACATATATTATTTACATTGCTAACTAATAACTGTTACTTGTTAACTGTTAACTGTTAACTAATTAAAGCTCCACTAGTTGTAAACTTATATTCTTTTCCATCAATAGTTTTAGTTCCAGTAGCCATAACTCCGCTTTGATCAAGATAATATTTTGAATTATTATCAATTACCCATCCTGTCTGCATAGCTCCGCTTAAGTTCATGTAATACCACTTATCATTATCTAAAAGCCAACCTGTTTTCATTGTACCATTTGCTTGTAAGTAGTACCATGTTTCAACTTTCTTTGTCTTAGCTGTAGTATCTTCTTTTTTATCATCTGTCTTGCTTGTATCTGTTTTATTTGTAGATACACTTGTTGAAGTTTTTTCATCTTCCTTCTTATCAGTTGCAGTTGATGTATCTTCTACAGTTACAGTTTTTTCTTCCTTAAGCCAGCCAGTTTTCATTGCTCCGCTTGATTGAAGATAATACCATTGTCCACCAGTATACTGCCATCCAGTAAGCATTGCTCCTTTACTGTCTAAAAGATACCAGTTTCCACCTTCTTGAAGCCATCCAGTTGCTCTAAATCCATCTGCTTTAAGATAACAGTAAACCCCTTGTTCCTTATCATAAAGCCACTTATTAACATAGAACTTTCCGTCTTCACCTCTGTACTTCCAGTCATTATCGACCTTCACCCAGCCTACACTATTCTTGTCATCTGATGAATTGTCATTCTTATCATCAGTATCTTCTTTATCATCTTCGTCATCTTTTACAGTTCCTCTGTTTACTGTAACTTTATAAGTTCTTTTTGCATCTTCAACTTCATCTTCAACAACTACTGTAATAGTATTTTTACCTTTTGATAACGAAACCTTCTTTTCATATTCATCACCGGAATTTACTTCACTACCATTAATAGTTACAAGATATTCTTCATCTTCTGGTTCTGCTGTAACAAGAATTTTACTTACATCTTCATCAACATCAACTTCATACGAAGTCTTATCTTCTTCAAAATCTAAATCAGCTTCATCAAGTTCAAGGCTGCTTAAGTAAACATCACCTTGGCTGTCTCCATCTGATGAACTTCCTCTTGTTATGTTTAATGTATAAACCCTTTGATTGTCCTTATCATCTGTAACTTTTATCTTTATTTCATTTTTACCTTTATCTAAAGATATAGTCTTTCTATAATTATCATCTTCATCAACAAGACTTCCATCAATTCTTACTCTTGAGCTGTCATCTTCTGGTTCTGCTGTTATTTTAATTTCATTTACAGATGATGCAACTTTTATATTGTAACTTGTTCTTTGCTTTAAGAAAGTTATGTCTCCTTTATTTAAAGACAAATCTTTTAAGTATACAGGATCTTGAGTTGTGTCCTCATAAGAACTTCCTGTAGTCTTTTTAACATTTACTTCATATTCTTCTTCACAGATAGATACATCCTTATCTTTATCTTTTGCTTGTCTGAAATCAGATAAAGAAGCATATGTTCTTACATAAACAGTAGTATTACCTTTACCTAAATATAATTTATCTCCAGGCTTATATGCTGTTGCATCACTATCATCTGTAAGGAATATTCTTACTATACGATCAGAACCTTTAGCTTCAGCATTTATTACTATTCCTTCGCTGTCATCTGTAAGCTTTATGAAGTATTCCTTCTCATCACTTAATTTAACTGTATCTCCATTATAGCCATCTTTAAGGCTAAGCTTGTCTCCATTTGTTGATTTAATAACTAAAGAAGTTAGTTCTCCATTTCTTGCAGTGTAGCTTGCTGCATAAGCTGGCTTAGATGTCAATCCTAAAAAAGTCTTTGGCGCAATTGTCGTAACAGCACTAAAAGCTACAGTAAGTGCTATTATTTTTTTTATCCTTTTATTCATATTCTTCCCCCTTTTGCCATTATACAATTAATTTTACCATGATTTATACCTTTATACAACGAATCTACAAGGCTCTAAACCATTGCATGACCTTAATTTTTTATTAAGTTTCGACATTTATATTTCAGTACAAATATATAGATTCTTTTATTTCTTAAAAATAATCTTTAAATTGTAAAATAATAATTATATTTATTGGCGAAAAATTTTTTTCATCTATAACAATATATATATTGAACTATGAAATTTACAATTATAATCTAAAAATCAAATAATGATTTTTAAAATTTATTACTCACAAGTAGTACCTATAAGGGATATCACCTGTAAATCATAAATTACAATATATATTATTTATAAATTTTCATTATATATTTCTTAGTTAAAATAAAAAGCGTAGTTTTGCCACGCTTTTTATTTTGTATTGTATATTACTTAATCCAAGCTCCATCAGCTCCAAGCTTATAGCCTCCAATAGTTGTATTAGAAGCCATCGCACCATTACTATTTAAATAGTACCATTTACCATTAGCGTCCTGAATCCATCCTGTCTTCATTACTCCTTCACCATCTAAGTAATACCATAATCCCATGACAAATTTCCATCCTATATGTTTTGAACCATCTTCATTTAGATAATACCAATTACCATCCTTCTGAAGCCATCCAGTTACCATAACTCCATTTTCATTTAAGAAATATGATTTTTTAGCATTAACATCGTTAAACCATTGATTTTTCATCATATTTCCATTCTCATCATAATAAAGCCATATTCCTTGTGTAGTTACCCACTGGTTCTTATACTGAGATGAGTTATTATTTGAATTTTGGTTGTTATTATTGCTATCTTCTTTTACTTCATCTTCATCAGAATCATCTTTTTTCGGAGGTTCAACCCCTTTATATACATTTAAAATATATTTCTTTGATTTTTCTGAATTCTCAATTCTTATAGTAATTTTATTTTTACCATCTTTTAAAGTTACTGTTTGTTCGTAATCATCATCTTCTTCTGCTTCTTCACCATTAATTTCAACATACTCTTCATCTGAATCCATTGGTTTTGCCTTAATATCAAGATATCTTACACTATCATCTACACTTACTGTATATTCAGTTACCTTACTTGAAAAATTAATTTTTCCAGCACTTAAAGTGATATTATCTAAATAAACATCATCTTCATCAAGATCTTCTCCATAGCTTGCTGAACCTCTTATAACTTCAAGTTCATAAGTTGTCTTTAAATCATGTTCTTCATCTTTTACCCTTATTGTAATTGTGCTTTTTCCTTGCTTAACATCAACTTTAACCTTATATTTATCATCTTCTTTTGCGTCATCACCATTAACACTAACCTCATATGCTGAATCCTCAGGTTTTGCTGTAACTGTAATTTGATCAACATCCTTGTCCACTTTTATACTATATGAATAAGTTTCTTTATCAAAATCTACATCATAGCCACTTACTTTTAAATCACTTAAAAGAGGATCATCATATTTTGCTGCATGAGCAGTTTCTGTAAAAATACTAATTTCCTTTGCAGGTTCTATTAATGCAATTGCGTTTACTGCTAAAGTAAGGGCAATTACCTTTTTTAAATTCTTGTTCATGTGAAATCCCATCCTTATGCTTATATGCTTTATTATTTAATCATGGCTGATTATGAGCCATACGAGCTACTAACTCTTAACCCATTTTATACTTTATTATTTGATCCATGCTCCATCTGAACCTAATTTATAGCTATCAATAGTTGTATTGCTTGCCATTGATCCATCTGAATATAAATAATACCAATTTCCACTTAGTTGTACCCATCCTGTTTTCATAGCTCCATCACTACCAAGATAATACCATTTGCCACCATTATTTAACCATTCAGTAGCCATTGTTCCATCATCATTTAAGTAATACCAGTTTCCACCAAAGCTAACCCATCCTGTTGCCATTGTTCCATCGCCTTGAACAAAGAACCATTTATTTTTAGCTGCATTTCCATTTGAATCAACATAGTACCATTTTCCTGCTGAATTCTGTTGCCACTTTCCTGAATTTGATACTGTATTTGTTGTTGAACTTGATGAATTTGTTGTTCCTGTAGAAGTTGAATTATTAGTACCTGTATTATTGCCTGTGTTTGTACTACTATTTCCTGTACTTGTAGTATTATTGGTTGTTGTACTTGATGTTGGAATATCAACACCTCTATATATATTTAAAGTATATGTTCTTTGTTTCTTTTCTTCATCTTCACCATCTGTAAGTTTTATTTTTATTTCATTTTTACCTTCAGTCAAGGTAAATGTTTTCTTTATACTTTCTTCACCTTCATAAGTATCATCACCTATTTTCACTGTATAATACTTCTGATCTGGTTCAATTACAATTTTTGCTTCTTTAACATCTTTGTCCACTTTATAGTCATAAACTTTCTTATCTTTAGATAAACTCATTTCTTTACCATTTATTGTAAGGTAATCAATGTAAAGATCTTGTTCAATTTCCTGATCATTTTCATCTGTTCCTCTATAAGCTTTTAATGTATAAGTTTTACTTTGTGATTCATCATCTCTGTTTTCAATCTTTATTTTAAAGATATTTTCTCCAACACTTAACTTAAAATTTTTTTTATAGCTGTCATCAGAAGAAACACTTTCATCATTTATTGTAACTCTGATTCTTTTATCACTGCCTTCTGGAGATACTTTTATATCTATATTTTTAACAGCTTTATTGTAATATACCTTATAAGAAGTAACATCTGATGAGAAATCTATTTTACCAGTACTTAATGAAATAGATTCAAGATTTAAACTGCTCTTATCTGAAGCAAAAGCAGCAACAGTTCCTTCCCCTGATAAATTTAAATTTTTAACACCACATACTGCTGAAACAGCACAAAAAGTAAGAGTCATTGCAATAATTTTTTTTATATTCTTGTTCATGATTTACCTCCTAAATTCTTTTCTTAAATTTCATCACATATGTTTACTAAGTTCACTAAAATGTCATTACTTCTATTCCATTATACCCCATATACACATATATTTATTACTCTCATTTAAATTTTCGATTAAACTATATACACTTGAAGCCTTATAATGATCATAATTAAGCTTATAACAAAAATAGGTCCCATAAGAAAATACACTTGTAAATGTCTTATATGGGACCTATTTGGATTATTTTAAGTATTTTATATATTATTTAAATGATTTTGCTTATACAGAGTCATTAAATTTTGAGTTTTTTTATATACAAATGGAAAAATCCTGCACGGATTTTCACCTTAACTATTAACTATTAAGTATTAACTGTTAATCATTAACTACTAACTAATCTATATCATTACTCCATTTGAAGCAAAACTGTATTGAACACCATCAACTAAAACATTTCCTGTAACCATTGATCCATCACTATTGAATAAATACCAGCTTCCATTATCATTTAACCATCCAGTTTTCATTGATCCATCGCTGTTTAAATAATACCATTTACCTGCATCTTGATACCATCCTGTTACCATAGCTCCTGATACATTTAAATAATACCATTTTCCATCATTACTTATCCAACCTTTTTGCATCTTCCCACTATTATCAAAATAGTACCATTTTCCATTAATTTGTGCCCATCCAGTTTGTGCATATCCATCTTTATCAAAATAGTAATCACTTGCTGAACTTACATCAAACCACCACTTGTTCTTTAGAGGTTGTCCTGTTCCATCCATATACATATACTTGCCGTTTTTACTCACCCATGAATTCATAGTTCCACTATTGTATAAAAACGAATCTGAACCAGTTATTATATTTGTGCTATCTTTTTCATCTGATGAATCTGATGATTTACCACCTCTATTTACAACTATAGTATAAGTTGTAGTTTCATCATCATTTTCAACTGTTATCTCAATAGTATTTTCACCTTTATCAAGGCTAACCTTCTTTTCGTAATCCCCATCTTCATCCACAGAATCACCATTGATTTCAACTAAATCATCATCGTCTTGTGGTTTTGCTCTTACAAGAATCTGTTTAACATCTTCATCTACATTAGCCTTATAGCTTGTCTTACTTTTTGTAAAATTAATTGATCCATCACTTAAATAAATTGAACTTAAATATGGATACTCAACATCATCTTCTTCATCTGAATTCACATTATCTTTAGAGATATGTAGAGTATATGTTTTTAAACATTTCTTAACATTCCCATCATCCCATGCATCTTTATAATCGTCTTCGCTTCTGTATGTTCTTAAATATAATTTTGTACTTCCAGAGTCTATTGGAACAAGACCTAAATCTGAAGGATCATAACCTTCAGCATCTTTATCACTACTCTTAAACACCTTAACTACATAATCATCGCCTTCAACTTCAGCATCTAATTCAACACCATCTGAACCCTTTAAATCAATATAATAATCAGTACTGCTTGTTAATTCAGTTTCCTTTGTTGCTGCAAGATTGCTGTATAGTTGTGCTTCCTTACCTGTACTTCTATAAACAGATAATGACTTTAACTGTCCATTTGATGCACCTGAGTAAGTTGATGCATTAGCTTCAATAACACCTAAATTAAAAATATTTGCTGGAGCAACTGCTGAAAAAGCGCTTATAACAAGAGCTGCAGCAATTAAATGTCTAACATTCTTATTCATAATTAATTATCCTCCTAAAATCATCTAACATTATTATTAAAAATTAAATTTCCTATTTTACTTTCTTAGTAAATCTTTTTTAAATTTATTACTCACAAGAAGTGCCTTCAGTCCCATTAATTTTCTATGTGAATTACAATGTATATAACTTATAGCAATTGAAAATATAGTCAAAATAACAATTCCCTAAAGATATAGCTATAAGATATAGTTATAAATATATAACTATTTAAGTATACTATATTCTAACATTTATAATTATTAATTTTTTGTTAATATATGTATTGTATTTATACATATATCCAAATTAAAATAAGTATTTCTATATAAACAAAAAAATACTATAATGTAAGTGATTTTACATTAATTTTAATGATTTATAAGATGCTAATAAATTCATAAAAAAATATATTGCAACATATATATATTAGTTATTAACTCTTAAAGCTATTATAAATTGAAATATACCTGCCATTATTTCATTAATATCTATAACTTTATCATTCATTTATAATATTTACCTTACGTAAATATTAAATTTTCCTAAATTTTAAATCTACAGTAATTTAAATGAACCATTATCAAATACTACTTCTTCAAACTACTTCACCAACATTTATTTTTAAAAAAGTTAACTACACATTTTACCTATATATCATCTAAAAACTCATCCAAATATATGTCGCAACATTTATCTAAAAAATCACTTGGAATAAATTAATACCTATATAATACATATACAAATTGAATATAAAAAAATATTTAGTACACACTATATAGTGTAAATATTAATATACAATTTGTGTGTTAATATCTATGGTTATTACTTGACAACCCAACAATTATAAATACAACTGTATAACACCAATTCTAAATATTCATTAAAGCATAGTAATTAATTTTTGTTATGCATACTGAACAAGGAGTGATAAATATGACTCATAAAGATAAGCCTTATCTTCCAAAGGTAAGAACAGACTATCATCCAAGTAATTCTGATTGTCAAAGTTCTACTGGAGTTGGCCAAACAACAAACATTCCAAATCCTGCTTCTGATTCTATTGTTGTTAACAACATTGCAAGTCAGGAGTTTGATTACACTCAGGATTTAATGGATATTAATGATTTTTCTCAAAACTCAAAACACACAAAAAAATATTAATTATTACAGCTAACAACTAGTTGTTAGCTGTAATATACACTCCATCTTTCTAATAATTTTTTTAATATTCACCTTTATGGTGAATATTTTTTTTATTAATGGATAAAATAATATTGTACCCCATAATACTCGGGCGCTAAAATTTTATAATTTATGCCCACTCAAAAAAAGTTTCCTATAAAAAATTTTATAGGAAACTTTTACTTTATAAATTTATATTATCTTTTACATATAACTTAAAAAGATACTTTTATGATTTTTAGCTTAATTTTTAATTGCTTACGAGCCACTCTTAAAAGACATCAAATGTAAATTAAGACTAATTATCTTTACTTGCATCTTCCATGCTCCAGTTATCTTCTGTAGCATATACAGAAATACCACCATTTTTACTTTGACTTGTTTCATATAGCATTACACCATTATTAACTAAGTTATTAAAAGCAGTATTTTTATCAATACTATCTTCAGCTCTACTTACAATTCCAACTGGCGCATTAACATATTTCAAGAAATCTCCAGTTGAAGAAGTATTGTATCCATGATGAGGAACTTTCAATAAATCAACTTTTTTTCCATCAAGAAGATCACTTACCCAGAAATCTTTTTCTGAAGTCCATTCCATATCAGCTGCAAATAATCCTTGGAAATCTCCATAATTTAAGTATACTATAGCTGAATTTTCATTTATTCCCCAGTATTCAGCCATATGTTTCTGAGATCCTATTGGACCAAAATCCTTTCCTGATTGAACAAACTGTAATATTTCATTTGAATCAATATATTGTCCTGGTGTTGGATTTATGAACTTTAAGCCGTTATCTTTTACTGCTTTAGCAGCTTCTTTATAAACTTGATAGTCATATTTAAGCATATCTATATCTGCCTGACTAACTTCATCATTTACCTTTAGTCCTGAATACCAATTCTGCATAGCTGCATTTTTAGGCATATAAATTTTACCTACTTCAAAATTGTTAAGAACAGCAGCAAGTCCTCCAATATGGTCTGAATGGCCATGTGTGATTATTACATAATCAATTAACTTTTTGCCGCCTTTTTTTCTTAATTTTTGTTCATTTAAAAAATTAACTAATTGTTCTCTTGTTGTAACATCTCCAGTGTCAATTAATGCTGTTTCACCATTTGGAAGTCTAATAAACTGACAATCAGCATTACCTACACTTAAATATTTAACAAATAAATAATTATCTGCATCTTCACTTTCAATAAAACGTCCATTGTTATCAAATACTTGAAGCTTTCCATCAATAATTATATTGCCTTTAGCAATTGAACTATCTGCTTTTGCATAATACTGATAATTTTTTGTTTTTATCCATTGGTTAGTAACCATTACCCCGTCTTTATCTGAATAATAATCTTTTCCTTTATATGTATAGAATCCAGTCTGAAGCTTTCCATCATTAGCAAATAAGTACCATTTATCATCTATATACTTTTTACCTACAACCATTGTTCCAGCATCACTTAGGTAATACTTTGCTCCATCATCTTTTATCCAGCCTTTTTCCATTATGCCATTTTTGTCTAAATGATACCATTCATAATTAATAAGCTGCCATCCTGTTTGTTTTACTCCTGCTTCATTGAAGTAGTACCATTGTCCGCCAATCTTATTCCATCCAGTTACAGCTGCATGATTTTCATCAAGATAGTATTCATTATCATTATCAGCATCTGGGTTTTCATCCTTTTCTTTGAACCATCCTTCTTCTTCGATGATTCCATCTTTAGTAACATAGTGAAGTTTTCCGTTTATATTTTCCCAATGAGGAACTATTTCAACTTTAATAACCTCATCGTCTTTAGTGCTTGTCTCGTCTTGTTCTTCTCCATCTACAATATCTTCATTTTTAATCGTTGATGAATCTTGATTTTTCTTATCTTCTTTTTTATCTGTTTTTGATGAATTTTTATCTGAATTGCTTGTACTATTTTTATCGTCTGTTTTTTGTGTACTTTCGCTAGAAACATCACTGCTTGTCTTATTAGAAACTGCATAAGCGCCTGTACTTAATAATGAGCAGCTGAAAGCTAAAGTCATAGAAATTGTCATAAGTAATTTTTTAATGTTGTGCATAAAAAATGTCCTCCTTATCTCATAGATTTCATTATAACCTAACTTTTACAATGTTTCAAACTCTTAAAAATTCATGGATTCATCTAAAAACTTTATGTTCTATACTATATTTTTAATCAAATTAATTATTTTATTCACAAAAAATCACTAATTTATTATTTTCAAAAGAATAAATTAGAATATCTGCGCTAACTCTGTATTTTCAATACTTTACAAGACTAAATTATTTTATTTACTCTTGCTGTTTTTTATTAAAAATTATTTAAATATAATTTTTAATAATGTAAAGCTCCCACTCTTATATAATATTTTTCACTATGTTTATATTTCAATAACTACATAAAATTAATAAAAATTTAATGAAAATTCAAAATGTTTACAATAAAATTCTTTCCAATAACTTAAGGGTTTATAATGAATAAATATCTGAAAATTCAACATTATATATTTCTACTTTGTCTTGTGGTGATGTAGTTATATTATGCTTATCCTCTTTTTCTTCAACAGTCCTTACAGGAAGGCTAAAATCTATTTCTGCACCCTTGATTACTTCATTATTAACCCATACCCTTCCACCTTGAATTTCTAATAATGACTTTACCAAGAACAGGCCTATACCTGTGCCTTCACAAGGTCTATTCAATAATTTATCAAGCTGAACAAATTTATCAAAAATTCTTATACTATCTTTCTTTTCAATAACCACACCATCATCCCATACTGAAACTATTATTTCATCTTTTTTTTCACTTAGTCTTATCTTAACTAATATATCTGTATTTTCATCGCTGTATTTTATTGCATTGGATAATAAGTTGAGCATTATTCTTTCTATCTTATCTAAATCACACGCTGTAGTTATCTCTTCTTCTTCTGTATCAAAAATTATATTTCTCTGTGAAACCTTTATATAATCAGAAACTGATATGACTATACCTTCTATAACCTCAACTATATTACAATTAGTATAATTAACATCGTAGCACATATGATCTAATTTTTTTACATCGCTAATATTATTTATAAGCCTCAACAACCTATTTGAATTCTGCTTAATATAATTCAAACTCTTTATTATTCTATCCCTATACCCCTCACATTCATGAGTCTTTAAAATGTCATCTATTGAATGTATTGAAGTAATTATAATATTTAGAGGTGTTCTAATTTCATGTGATAAACCTAAAAAGAACTCTGTTTTTAAATTTTCTATTTCTAATGCTTGTCTATATTTTACTTTCTTATTTTCTTCTTCTTTTAGTTTTCTTGTTATAATTTTATTTTGAAACAATAATCCAAATTTATAGCATATTGAATTTATTAAATCTTTATCTTCAACATTTAAATTTTGATTTTTATCATAATACACATTCATTATTCCAATTATATTACTGCCATATTTTATTTTATATATTTTTACATTGTATTTTTTATTACCGTATAACTTATGTAACATTTTATAATCTATTGTTAGATTCACGCCTGAAAATTTTAAAAATCTCCTATTACCTAAATTTATATTTTTCTTTTCAATAGTGTCTATTTCATGTGAAGATATATATAAATTCAAATCATTTTGTTCTTCATCATATAAGTATATATTTATATTTGATGATTCTAATTGTTCGCATAAATTTTTACATATTGATTTTATTTTATTTTTGTAGTTATCATCTAGCAAAGCATTTCGATTTTCTGTATCATAAAATATATCATAATATCCATAAGTAGAAAGTGAATAATTTTTTATTTGATCTTCTAGTAAATTCACCATTTTTTTATTTAGCGTTACTTCTTGTGATATGGTAATAATACATTTTTCATTATTCATATTAAATGGTGATTTATACATGTAAAACCATCTCTCATTGTCATTAATTTTTCTTAGTTTTCTTTCAGAAAAAATCCCTTTATTTTTTTTTATTACTTCCTTATCTATTTCACGTATTTTTTCATAATCTTTATGACTCCAAAAGTTACTCATATTTTTTTTATAAATTTCTTGAAAATCACAATTTAAATTCTTACAAAACTTTTCATTTGCATATATATAGTTACAATCTAAATCTTTAATTGTAATTTCATACGGAATTGAATTTAAAATGTTCTTAAGTTCAATTTCTATATCTTCTTCTCTCATAAAAAAATCCTCCCAAATGTTATTAACAAATTTCCCCTTGTAAATACAATTATAATACATTTTATTCATTTTTATACAGTTTTTATATTTATTTGTAATTATTTATCATATTGATAGATTTTAATTTATATGAATAATATAATCTCCCTTAAAATCAAATATTATTGATATAATTCTTAAATTATTTACATTAATATAAATTAATTGGTGTATTCTTGATAAAAAAAACTGACAAAGCGTATACTTCATCAGTTTCTCAAGAATAAAAAGTTAATTAATTTTTATGTACATCTTTAGAATATATCATAGGACAATTTTATATCCGATATATTTACAGGCTTAGAAAAATAATATCCTTGAATTATTTTGCATCCAATATCCTTTAAGAATTTAAATTCTTTTATATTTTCCACTCCTTCTACAACTAAATCTGTATCTAATTTTTTAGATAAAGTTATAAGAGCTTCTATTATATATTGAGCCTTAGTATTTTCATGAATATTACTTATAATGGATTTATCCAATTTAATTATGTCTACATTAGTTTTTGCAAGAAATAATAAATTTGAACTACCTGTTCCATAATCATCTACAGCAATTCTAAAATTTCTTTCCTTAAGCTTTTTGAATACTTCTGCTATCTTATCAATATCCTCAGTTAATATTCCTCTTTCGGTTATTTCAAATTCCACATAATTATTTATATTCATATTTCCAAATAACTCATCAATTGTATCAATAAAATTCTCTTCCATTAAGGTACCTTTATATATATTTACTGAAATAGGTATTATTTTCTTATTGTTTTTTTTTAACTCATTGATTTGAGTTATTACTTGTCTTATCATGTACATATCAATATCATATACTAGTCCATTTTCTTCACACATAGGAATAAATTCTAATGGATAGATAATAGAATTATTTCTTTTCCATCTTATTAAAGCTTCTATAGAAGCTAATTTTCCACTTTCAGAATATACTTTTGGCTGATATAAAGTAAAAAATTCATTTCTTTTTAATGCTTCTAATATATCATTTTTCTGTATGCTACTTTTTATATTCATAAACTTCACATGTCCCTCTCCATATTATAATACGAATTACATATTATTTTATTTTTTTACAAATTTTATAGTATAGTAGATCAGAAAATATGTTTAAATTTTTCTATTTATAGGAATTTTTATACTATTTATATAAATAATAAGACAAAATGAATATTATGTCTTATTTTTTTATTTGTTTTATACAAAATGAACAATAAATTAGCTATTATAAAAAAATTTAGTTACAAAATATTAAAAAATTATATAAAAAAATAATATTTTGTTAATATTATTTTGTAAAAAGCAAAAAAACTGGACATAATATTCATAATGTCCAGTTTTTAATTTATATCATTTCCCCAATTTCTTCAAGCTTAGTATACATTCTTTCTTGCTGTTTACTTGTAAATTGAAAGTATATCTCTGTATTATTTACCGATTTGTGACCAAGCCACCATTGTATCTCCTTAATATCCATTTCTGAATCAGCTAAATGAACAGCTGTTGTATGCTTAATAGTATGGAAATGATGTTTACGAACATCATCTATCTTCGCAAGTTTACAATATTTTTTCATAAGATAATCTAGAGTTTTTCTAGATATGGGATTATTTTTTTGACTTTTAAATATTATTTCATCACTATTATATATACCTTTTTGACTTATATATTCTTCTAAAACATTTTTTGTCTGTAAATCTAATCTTATAGTATTATTTCTACTCCCTTTCAGTCTTTTACAGTAAAGTTCACTTTTTCTAATACTATAGTCATCAAATTTTATCAATGAAATTTCTGTAGCTCTTAACCCACATCTGTATGCAACTCTAAATATAGCTAAATCTCTCAAGGAATTATGTCCACTATATGTTTCAATGGCATAAAATAAATTTCTTAATTCATCTTGTGTTAGATATCTCAATCTATTATTATTTTCATTCATCTAAAAACTCCTACAATTTATTTTAATTTACTACAATAAATTGTAGATATATAAGTATAATATGTAAACTGGAAAAATACCCCTTTTGACTGATAAAGGAAAACTTTATATTAAAATTATTTTTATATACTTATACATAATAAAAGATGATGAGACTAGATCTCATCATCTTTTACCTAAAAAAATACTTCTATTTTCATAGTTCCCTTATGTCTTGGAATTATTTTTTCATCACACACTTTTCCATTTATAATCATAGTATATTTTGTTATTCTTTCTGAAGTACTTTTACTGAATCTTAAACCATCATTTATTCTTCTAATCTGTATAGTATAATCCTCAGTTTCATTTTTTATTTTAATTTCATACTCATTCCAGCTTTCTGGAATACAAGGATTAATCTCATATCCTTTATCTTCAACTCTTCTAAGTCCAAGAATATTTTCAATTCCAACCCTATACATCCATCCTGAGGCTCCAGTATACCAGCTCCAGCCACCTCTTCCACCGTGTGGCTCTCTTATGTATACATCTGCACTCATAACATAAGGTTCTGTTTTATATAACATACATTCAAGCTCAGTTTTTGAATGATTTATAGGATTTATCATATTATAATATTCTACAGCCTTATTGCCAAAGCCAAGCTTAGTGATTGCTAGTATAACCCATACTGCTGCATGAGTATATTGACCTCCATTTTCACGAACTCCAGGTACATATCCTTTTATATATCCAGGTTCTAGATATGAATTATTAAATGGTGGTGCTAAAAGTAAAATCATCCCCTTATCTTTTTTAACAAGATTTCTATCCACAGCTTCCATAGCTTCAAGTGCTCTTTCACTGTATTTTGCACTTTCGCTTTTATTTTCAGCTTTTAAATTATCAATATTATTTGCACTAATTTCAGAGTTTTCTTCTTTTTTATTAATAAATTTCATTTTTGGTTGTGTTGTTTCTTTATTATTATCTAAATCATAATGAACTTCTAAATTTGAATCATTATCTATCACACTATTATTTATCATGCTATCATCTTCAGAATTATCAATTCTTGAAGCACCAGAAATTACAGCCCAGCTTTGAGCTAAAGAATCAATCTGACACTCTGGATTTTCACGACTTCCAAGAGGAGTTCCATCATCAAAATAGGCTCTTCTATACCAGCCTCCATCCCAAGCATTCTTTTCAAGATTATCCTTTATGAACTTTTTCTGTTGTCTATAATAAACTACGCTACTTGAATCATTTTTATATTCTGCAATTTTAATAAAGCTGTTTAATATATCATATAAGAACCATCCAAGCCATACACTTTCACCTTTTCCCTCATTTCCAACAGTACTCATTCCATCATTCCAATCTCCGCTTCCCATAAGAGGTATGTTATGCTGGCCATATTTTAAAGCCTTCTGGATTGCTTTCTGGCAGTGTTCATATATAGTTCCTTTCTTAGATGACATATTTACTATTGTATATCTTTCATCTTCACCTTCCCTCAAAGGCTCATCTTCAAGATATGGTGCTTTTATATCAAGAATTTCATAATCTCCTGTTGAATTTATATATTCTGCTGTAACATAAGGCATCCATAAAAGGTCATCACTGAACCTTGTTCTTATACCGCTGTTAACAACTGGATGCCACCAGTGTTGAACATCTCCTTCAACATACTGTCTAGATGCACTTCTTATAATCTGAGACTTTGTTATTTCTGAATCAACAACTCCAAGTGCCATTGAATCCTGAAGCTGATCTCTGAATCCATATGCTCCTCCACTTTGATAAAAAGCACTTCTGCTTAAATATCTACAACTAAATGTTTGATATAAAAGCCATCCATTAAGCATATAGTCCATAGATCTATCTGGAGTTGATACACGAATACCTCCAAGTAAGTCATTCCAGTATTTCTTTACATTTTCAAGGGCAGTATGAGCATTATTAATATCTTTATATTTATCAATAACTTTAATGATATTTTCTTGTTCATCCTGACCAAGCACTATTACAACTTCTTTAACTTCGTGAGGCTTTAATTTAATTCTGCTACACGCACTTAAACATGGATCATATATACTTCCTGTTTTATTGCTTAAATTGCTGAATTCCATAGCCTTAGGTTTTTCAGCTTCACCGCCAAACCCAATAAACTCCTTAGTATCTCCTGAAACAGTAATATTCTCTCCACCAAGTATTGTTAGATATGCATGAAGATTTCCGAAATATTCACTGTAAGGATTATTACCACCAATATATTCAATAGCATTATTGTCTTTAAAAGTATAAGTTGTTATATATCTTTCACTTTCATACCCGTAAACTCCTAAAACTAGCTTTGCATAATAGAATAATGAAAGTTCCCTTTCTTCATTTAATAAATTTTCAAGCTTTATTATCTGAAGCTTTACCTTTTCATCTTTTGGAGTAAACACCTTCATTGTTCCCTTTATGTCACACGAAGTATGCATAAATTGTGAATATCCAAAACCATGTTTTATTATATATTCATTCTTATCTCTAACTGGCTTAGGGCATATTGAAAAATATCTGCCATCCTTATCATCTCTTATATAAAAAGCTTCTCCAACAGGATCTCTTATATAATCATTACTCCATGGAGTAATTTTATTTTCTCTTGAATTTCCACACCATGTATAAGATGATCCACTCTCTGAAATGTGGAAACCAAAATCACTATTAGACATTACATTAATCCAAGGTGCAGGAGTATTCTTATAATTTGAAAGCTTTATTATGTACGTACCGTCTCTCTTATCAAAACCTCCATAACCATTAAAGAAATCTAAATCTGCCTTAGAATAATATTCTTCACTATCACATTCATAATCATTTTCCGCTTCACTATCATTTACTATTTTTTCATTTCCTTTATTAAATTCACTATCACTTATATATTTTTTACTATCATCATGCTGTGCAACACTATTACTATTTATGTTTTTATCTTCTTTATTATCATCTTCTGATTTATCAATGCCATTTATTAAATCAGTTTTTTCAATAAAGTCCACATCATGATCATATTCACTATAATTTACATCAGAATTATTGTTGCTGACTTTTTCTCCATTATAATCATCAAATTCAAGATTTAAAGAATCAATTTCTTTAATACCTAAATCTAAATTATCTTTTCTAGATAATTCATTATCCTCTTTGAATAATTCTTCATTATCATTTCCAGATAACTTGCTATGCTCTTTGGATAATTTTTTTGATACTTCTTTTTTAGGCGATACATTATTCTTCTTCTTGAATGCTTTTCCTTCATATGGATTATGTGAATTATCCAAAATATGACTACTCTCTATTGCTTTCGCTCCATATTCTGCTCTCTCCAATTCACTTACATCAGCATTTTGTGTTTCACTTAACACATTATATCTTGAATACATAAGTGATCTTGCTGAAATATCATTGTCTTCTTTTATTTCAGCATACTTTTTAAACTGGTCTAATAAAGTCCCATTCTTAGAATCAATATAAATCCTACTTATTCCCACTAAGAAATCTTTTATTTCTTCATTCATAGTTGATTTATTGTGAATATAAATTCCTGCAGACTTATTAAGACTATTTCCCGCATTAACCATATTAACAGCCTGCATTATACTTTTTTGAAGTGGTTCATCATAAGATACTTCTTCATTGTTATATATAACAAGATCAGTCTTTACACCCTTCAATTTTAAGTACGAATAAAACTTTATCATGCTTATTACAAGATTTATATCTTCTTCATCTTCGATTGCAAGAAGAATTATAGGAAGATCTCCAGAAATTCCGTATGCCCATAAATCCTTTTGGTGTTTTGTTATATTCTTTATATAATCTTCTCTGTCTTTTCGTCCTCTTTGAAGATAAAAAATATAACTACTTAAATTTTGAAATAAATCTGCTTGAATGCTTCTCATTTCAAGGTTTTTAAGTTCAAGTTGAACTCCCACACTATATCTTTCAAAGATTTTTTCAGCTTTTGAAGGATCATTATATTTCTTTCCTATTTCAAGTGCTTCCTCCTTAGAATCACATGTTCCTGTAATAAAAAATATCTCCCTTTTTTCATTAGCTTCAATACGTACACGCACTCTCATGCTTAGTATTGGATCGAGTACAGTTCCTATTGTGTTATCTAGGGCTTTATCATTGTCCATAGATCTAGGATTCTTAAGATCTCTATTTCTTCCTATAAAGTTTACCCTTGAAGTTTCATAGGTTATTTCACCTTCACTCTCACCATCTACAATTATTTTTTGAAAAATATATGGAACTTTTGCACCTTTTACCCGTCCACGCCTGCTTCCAAGAAGTATTTTTTCATTTTCATCATATTCAGTTTGAATAAACAAATTTGAAAATGCAGGATGAACAGAATCCGCACCAAAAGATGCAAGAGTAATTTCACAATAACTTGTTACTTCAATACTTCTTCCATTTTCTCCAGTATTATTTAATGTTATTTTTCTTACTTCAAAGTCTTCCTCTGTAGAGAGAGCAACTTCAGTTATACTCTCAATATTTCCATCACACCTTGAAAATCTTGCTTTATCAAGGCTGAACTGTGCTTCATATTCTTTTCCAAATGATTTACATGGCTCAAATGTAGAACTCCAATAATCATTTGAGTTTAAATTTTTTATATAAAAGAATAGCCCACTATCATCACTAGTGCTGTTTCCTTTCCATCTATAAAGCATCATGTCATTTTTCTTAGAATATCCGCTTCCACATATATTTATCATTGAAGAATAATCTCCATTTGATAAAAGAAGAACCTGCTGTTCATCAAATGAAGTTTCATCAATAGCTTTAAATACCCTTGGTTCAATAACCTCTCCTTGAAAGTATCTATTTTTTACTGAAAAATCTTCGTTTCTTTCAAATGTAACATGATATGGTATCTTTTCCTTTAATAAAAGTTCTGAAGCCTTTACCTGTGGCTGTTTGTGGAACCTATTTATTAAAATATTATCCTTTAAAACGTTATCTAGAGCCATGATTGACATTCCCAAATGATGAACCATATATGTGATTACTTTATTAGGTTTTACACCATCATTGTAAATATCATCATAATTCTGTGGATAACTTTCCACAGTAAAGTTTTTTTCATTTTTCTTATCATTTTGTGGATTATTTTGTTCTTTATCGCCTTCTAATTCTATTGCTATATCTTCTTTTCTTGTTTTTTCTACAAAGTTATTCACATTATCTACATTATCCACAGGGCATAATTCGTCATTGTTAACAACAGCATTATCCACTATATATCCACACTTATCCACATTAATCACAGAGTTATCCACATTTCCACTATTATTATTCACATCATATGCAGAAATAAATTTATCCTCACGTGCTTTTGTATAGTCAATAGATTCAATAAATCCATATCTGCCTAACGCTCCGCCCCCTTGAATTTTCTTCAAATTTTCGATGGATTTTTTAACACAAAATGGAAGTGCTATTATTGTAGAATAAGGAGAAACTACTACTTCATCCTCAAGTCCCCTCTTTAATCCAAGACCAGGAACCCCAAATGCCTTATACTGATAGTTATCGTCATTATCAAACTCATAAAATGCAGATTCTGATATACCCCACGGTATTTTCTTTTGCTTTGCAAAAGACATCTGTGCTTTTATTACACTCTTATATGTCTGATCAAGCAATGTTTTAGGATAATTCTTCATTACAAGAGAAGGCATAAAGTATTCAAACATTGTTCCACTCCATGAAACCAATGAATGAGTGTGAAATGCATTAGTCATTGCTCTACTTAAATTAAACCAATGACTTTTTGGAACATCATTTTTTGAAACAGCTGCAAAAGATGCAATTCTGCATTCTGATGCTAAAAGATCATAATATGAATTTCCAAGAGAATTTTCTTCAACATTATATCCTATTGAAAATAACCCTCTACTTGTGTCATATAAGAAATTAAAGTTCATTTCATTACTTATTTCATCAATTTCATCTATTATGTCATTTATACTGTTTAGGCATTTTTCAAAATACTCAATTTTTACACCTAGATTGCAATTAAAGTTATCTCCAGAAATTTCTTTTGTCTTTTTGCACTTCTTGATAATCTCATATACATTAGGAACTCCTTCAAAAAACTCCTTACTGTAAAGATTGCTTATATTATCAAAAATATTATGATAGTTTTCTATTTTCCTGCTTACTTCACAAAATAGCTTATTAAGCCAGTATTCAACTTCACTATCAAATTTTTCATCAAGTGAGTCAATTTTTATAAGTATTTCTTCAAGAGTGCTACAATATTCTCCAGTATATATATCTTCTGAAAATCTTATTCTTATTTCTGGATTTTCTTCTTCAATTATTCTATATATATCATTAATTGCTGTAACTTCTTCTATTCTTATTATAGGCGCTGTTTTAAGTTCCTCCATTGCTTCTCTAAGTATCCACAGATTTGCAAGGAGATTACCATTATCAACTGTTGAAACATACCTTGGATATAGAGGTGCTCTAGTTCTTGTATCGTACCAGTTTAGATAATGGCCATTAAATTTTTCTAAGGTTCTCATACTATTTAAAATGGACTTTGTTTTATTTATAAGATCCTGAAATGTTATATATCCAAGATCATATGCTGTAACATTTGCAATAAGTCCCATTCCTATATTAGTAGGTGAAGTCCTATGAGCAACCCCCTTAAATGGTTTTTCTTGATAATTATCTGGTGCAAGATAATTGTTTTCCTCATTTACAAAATCATCATAATATGCATATATACGTCTTGAAAGCTTTCTCAAATATTCACGTTCATTTTCATCAATAGTTTGTTTTTCATCTTTTATATCTTTACTTATATAAAAAGCTGTATAAGGACTGCATATCCATAATACTGCTGGTATCAAACTATAAATCCATACTCCCACAGAATCATTTAAAGCAATAAGAAAAATGAAAATTCCCATTACTGGTGCAAACCACATTCTTAATACATATGACTTTAAATCATTTTTTACAGACTTATCTGCAAAATGTGATGACTGCCATTCAAGAAGATTACGTTTTGAAAAAATAAGTCTAAATAACGTAGTTCCTATAGCTTTAACCATAAGAAACGCCTCATATGGTATAAAACTTATTATTAAGATTATCTGTTTAAAAGTCTTAAAAGCTCCCATAAGCCTATTCTTAGGTGTAACAACAAAATCTGTTACAGTAAAAACAAGAGGCATAATAAACACTAAAAAACATAATAGTGCAATCTGACGATTTTTCATTGAATCACTCAGTGATATTATTAGAAGCAAAAGTAAATCTGGTGCTAATAAACTCCTTCTTAAGTTGTCAAAGATCTTCCACTTATTTAAAAAACTTATCTTTTTAGAAAATAACCATCCGATAAGTTGCCAGTCTCCTCTAACCCATCTATAAAGTCTTCTACAACTTCCTTCATAATATGGTGGATATCCATCAACAAGTTCAACATCTGTTACAAGTGCACATCTTGTTAATGCTCCTTCAAGAAGATCATGACTTAGTACTCTGTTATCTTTTATTGATTGTTTTGTTATGTCATAAAACTGATCTATGTTTATTATTCCTTTTCCAACAAAAGATCCTTCACCAAAAAGATCCTCATAAGTATCAGAATAAGCTGTTGAGTAACCATCAACGCCACTATCACCACCAAATATCTGGGAAAATCTCGTTGCATTTTTTGCTTCCATGCTTATGCTTACCTTAGGTTGCATAATATTGTATCCTCTTATAACCACATTCTTTTTATTAACGTAAGGCACATTAAGTACGTGACTCATAGCTCCAACAAGCTTATATACAGTTTCTCTTGGCATAAAAGTATCTTCATCCAGTGTTATTATGTATTTTGCATCTCTTATATCATCAATAGGTGAACTTATTACATCAAAAGTATTATCTGAGTATCCTCTTATAAGAGACATAAATTCTAAAAGTTTACCACGCTTTCTCTCTCTCCCCATATAAACGCCCATTTTTTCATTATAAGTTCGTTTTCTGCTTAAAAAGAAAAATTTATTACCATATTTTTTGTTCAACTGGGATGCACATCTTAATCCGCAATCTACTATTTTTTTATCAATATCATTATATTCATCTTCACTATCACAAAAATCACTTAACAAGGCAAAATATACATTAGGATCATCATTACCACAATGATAAACTTCCAGTTTACTCATAAGTTCTTTAACTTTTTCAGCACTATTAACAATGGCAGGTATAACTACAACTGTTTTGTATTCTTGTGGAATTCCACTGCTTAAATCTAGCTTTGGAACAAGCCTTACTTTTACCGTTCTTCCTACAATATAATTTACAATTCCAAGTACTATCTCATTTATAGGAATGAAAAGTAATAAAAATCCAATTATAAGCTCTCTTAATGTATATCTAACTCCAGTAGCTGCCCCTATAACTAAAAATATATAACTCAACACTACCGTTGTAACAATGTTTATTGCTATGTATGTTCCATGTGAAATTACTTCCGTCACATCATGATAATATCCATCAAGCATACGGCTTCCATGTTCAATAATATAATATCCAACATGACACTTATATTCTTCTTCATTTTTTTCCCTACTAGCTTTTGCAAGATCAAGTATATTCATAGCTACTTTTATTTCACTTGTTTTTATTAATCGTGCTATTTCTTCAAGCTTATGTCTGTAATAATCCTTTGTTTCAAAATCCATATTTTTATAAACTTGAGCTGGATCATTTTCAAGTATGGATTCAACAACTGAAGTCTTTTCAAAAAAGTACCTCCAGTTTATTCCTTCAACAGTTCTAATCGCTGTTATATACTGACTTATGTTATGTTCAAGATCTTCTTCTTTAAGGTTTGCTCTTATTGAAAGCTTATTATAATCCATATCTAGATTCAATTTTAATTTTGAATAATTAGAAATATCCTTATCTTCAATGGAATTTTCTCTTAATATTCTTATAAACTCTCGTAAAAATAATGGTGACAAATCAATATTAACGTCTGAAAACTCTTTACTAAAATCAATTTGTTCTTTAATCTTTTCATTATTTTTATAATCAATAATCTTTTCAGCATACACCTTCCCCCTAAGGACATCCTTTTGAACGTTAACAAGTTCATCAGTATAGTGTGCTAAATTTAGTATTATTCCTATTCTAAGCATAAGAGGGAATGCCCATAACTCCCCCATTGTAAAGCAATAATCACTATTATTTTTGTTTTCTTCAAAATCCTCATAATATTTTATGTAATCTATCAAATCATTAATTTCAAGGTTCCTTTTTTCATTTATATACCTTTTAGCAACTATTAAAATACGAGGAATATTATTTTCCATGTCTGAATATTTGTTTAAACTGCTCTTTCTATTTATTTCTGATTTAGCATTTTTAGCATTTATATTATCACAAGCAGTTACAATATCATCATAATTAACATTTATATACTTTAGATACTCTTCTCCATAAGGAAGACTTTTAAAGTATTCTAAAGGCATACACTTTTTTACACATTTATATTCTTTTTCAATAAGATAAATATTATCAAGGAGCCATTCTGCTGCTCCAATAATCTTAACTTTATTCTTATTTAATGTTTTGAAATATTTAAAATTATCATGAATGCAGGAAAATCCATCAGCTAACTCCCTTAGAACATTTTTTCTAAGTTCATAATAATTATTCTTACTCAAGTAAAAACACTTCCCTTCATCACCTAGTTCAGTTAACGCTAAAGTTATTTTTACCAAAAATTCAAAAATAATTCTCTTAAAAGAAAAAATTATCCATAAAAAGTTCAGTTGATTAACTATCCCTTATATCCTCCCAATTGAAAGCAGACAATTACAATATATCAATGATAAAAAAATATCTTTCTAAGGTATTAGGGCTTGAAGTTCATCTCCCCATGTTTGATTTTTAAGATTATATATTCCAAAGTTAGAAGCAAACTCCCAGTATGCCCATGAAAAATTATAGCTATCAGCTTCTGTTCTTACTGATTCTATCCATTTATATCTATATTGTTCCTTTACCTTTTTATTTACACCAAACTCACCTAAAAAAACTGGGATTTTATTTTCTTTTGAATACTTTTTTGCAATATCAAACTTATTATCCATAACATTAAGTTCAGCATCTGTTCCATTCCATTTTATATTTCTTAAATTTTCATATTCCTTATGATATGAATCTCCCTGAAAAGTAAAAGTTTCTGGCTCATAATAATGAAATGTCAGTATAAGATTTTTATCCTCTGGAATAATAAGGTCGTATAATCTTTCAACAGAATAACAACTGTCAGGACCTACTATTATCTTTCTCTTTTTATCATGACTTCTTATAACTTCAACAGCATTTTTTAAATACTCATTCCATAATTCTCCTTCTAAATTCTCTTTTGGTTCATTTAAAAGTTCAAAAACAAGCTTATCTGAAGATCCAGCATATCTACTACTTAACTGATCCCAAATGCTTAAAAACATATCCTTATAATCCTCTGGTTTTTCCATTATTTCTTCAAAATGATGCATATCAAGAATTAAAGTTAGATTATCATTTAAAGCATAATTTATATAGTTATCTATTGTGTTCATAAACTGCTCATCAAGAATATATGTAGTTTTATCTACATAGTCTGAAAATCTTACTGGAAGTCTTACGCTATCAAAACCAGCATCTCTTATTATGTCGAAATATTCAGCTTTCATTTGTAAATCCCCTGGAATATTTCTTGGTGATTCAATTGCATTTCCTATATTCATGCATTTATGAAAAGATGTTTTTCTATTAGCCTCAATGTTTTTTTCAACAGCTTTATATGAAATTACCATACCTACAATAAGGATAATAGCTGCTACAGTACCCATTAATACTTTTCCTTTCTTCATATATCTTCATCCCTTCAAAATATACTTTCATAAATTTGATTTAATCTTTTCTAGTCTTAAATCTGCTCCTCCAATATAAAAACAATATCCATAATAATACAAAAGCTGAGGCAACAATTATTATGAAAGATAAGATAAATTTATTATTTAAAAACTTATTATCTTGATATGAGTCATAAAGTTCTATTTCCTTAGTTTCACTTATGTTTCCATCACCAGCACAAATCCTTATTCTCTTTAAATTAACAGAATCCTTAATACTAAGAACTCCATCTTTTGTAATAGAAACATTGTTTATATGTTCTGGTATTTCAAAAAACATATTATCTTTTCCATTAACTTCATACTTACTTATAGCTTCACCATTTTTAGGAATCATCACTCTGCTGCTTCCTGTTATTTCAAAATCATTAGTTAAATATTCTCCTTTTATTTCTCCTGAATTTATTACTGAAAATCTGCTTAACTTAAAGTTAGCCTCAATATCTTCTTCACAGGTCATATGTATTCCCCATAAATTTATTTCTGTCAAAGCACTTTTATAATCATCTTTATAGACAGGATTATCACCCTGTTCTGCTATCAAACTTACAAAGGGTATATAAATATTACCATCAAAGCCAGGGTATATATTAATACCTCCATCACACACAGTAACTTTTTCTATCATACTGCTACTGTCACTTTTAATTAGTATTATCCTTCCATCCTCAGCTATAAGATTAACTCCATTCTTGCTTTGAAGATTAATATTAATCTTAATTATTTCATCATCTTTATTATCAATATGAAATGCAAATCCATCATAACTGCTCCAGTCTGAATTTAATGTATCAAATATAAATGCTGTATAATATCCTTCCTCAAGATTTTCTGTATTTATATGTCCATGTACTTCATGCTCACCATTATCATTTAAATTATTGATAACTTTAGAAACCCCACTTTCCATTGTAATTTTTATTCCATTAACTTTAATTTCAGTAAGTTCTATTTCCTCAACCGCATATATAGGTTTACTAAAGACCATAAAAAGTATGGTTAATAATAAAAATCTCTTTATTATCTTCTGCTTTAAATTTTCATGCATATTATTTATCACTAAAAACACATCCCAGCACATAATTCTATACTTTCTAAAATTCATAAATTTCTATATTTTTTAAAGTTTATCGGTTCTATATTTTTTTATTCTACAACTATACTTTCTTCAATGTTCATAATTCTATATTTTTTAATACTTTAAAATCTATTCTTCCACCGCCTGAAATAATAAAAAGCATGACATTATAAAATCTTATATCATTATTCATATTTTCCTATGTTGCTAGATAAATTATTCATATTTTGCATATTATACTCAAATAATTATTAAATATAAAAAGTTGATAATTGATGATGTAAGGTTGAAAGTTTCGGTAAATATTAATTCTTAACTTTCAATGCACTACAATTTTCTGCCTAATGAAAAAATCTGCTTTTCAGACTATGTGTTTCTGCTAACTTCAAAAGTTATCCAAAGATTCTTTGCGAATATAATTTTATAAGATAATAAAAAGTGGCTACGCCACGCTCACTTCGTGAATAATACTTTACACTTTTTGTACCTTTCAATCTATTGATATGACTAGGCTTGGCTTCCAAAATTTTTATACTTTCCTATCCATAAAAAAAGTCCCTTATTAGGGACTATAAATAATGCATCACTTCACCATGTTTATATACATTTTAAAATCATGTAAATTACTATTGAATAATATTTAATTTAAACCTTAAAGTTATTTACAGTAACCTGTAGCTCCTCTGCTAAATCAGTTAAATTTTTCAAAGCTTCTGTTACAGATTCCATAACACTTGTTTGTTCAGCAGTTGCTGATGATATTTCTTCCATTCCAGATACTGATTCTTGAGAAATTTCATTAATATTTTCCATAATATATGTTATTTCTTTAGCATCATTTTGAATTTCTTCAGACATTTTAGTAATAGAATTAGTTCCTTTTACAACATGATCAATTTCTCTATTTATATTACTAAAAGAATCACCAGCTACTATAACAGCATTAACTCCATTTTCTATATCTTCTCTACTTTTCTTCATAGATTTCATAACATTTTCAGATTCATTTTTAATATTTTCTATAAGTATGGCGATACTTCCAGCTGAATCATTTGATTGTTCTGCCAATTTGCGAATTTCTTCTGCAACAACAGAAAATCCTTTTCCATGTTCTCCTACACGTGCTGCTTCTATAGATGCGTTAAGTGCTAATAAATTTGTCTGATCTGAAATATTTTGAATAACTTCAGTTATTTTTCCAATTTCTTTAGAATAATTATCAAGATTAACAATTGCGTAACTCATTTCTGTAGCTGAATGTTGTATATTTTCAATTTTAATAACAGCTTCTTCAACTTTATTTAATCCTGAATTCGAATCTTCTGCTGCTTTAATAGTACGTTCATCTGTATCTTGAATATACTTTGAAACATTATTAATTTTATTTAATAACTTTTGAACTACATCTGTAGCACCTTCAATAGATTTAGATTGATGAGCTGCTCCATCTGATATATTACTTACTGAAATATTTATCTGATGTGTAGATGAAGCTGTTTCTTGAGCTGAAGCCAATAACTCCTCACTTGCTGCTCCTAAAGTACTTGCTGAATCTATAATTCTATAAATTATGTCTCTTAAATCATTAGACATCTTGTTAAAAGCCTTTCCTAATTGACCTAGTTCATCATTAGATTTTAATTTAATTTCTTGAGTCAAATCTCCTTTTGAAATTAAATTTGCACCAATAGACAGCTTATTTATAGGTTCTATAATTAATCGTATAATCCAAATTGCGCCTAAAAAGCTTAACAATATTGCTATTAATGACATTATTGTAATTACATTTTTTGAAACTTCTATATCCCTTTGAAATTTATCAGTACGATCTTGGCGTTCTTTATCCAATACATTTAGTAGGTTAGCCATTGCGTCTTTAGCCTTTTCACCAATTGGTAAAGCATTATATTTAAGGTTATCACCTGCTTCTTTTAGTTTTCCTTCATAAATAAATGGTAAAAAGTTATTTTCAACAGTACTAGAATAAGCCTTATCTTGTTCCTTAAATTGCTCTAAATATTTTTTACTTTCGGATGATTTTAACATACTCATAAGTTCTTCTTCTAATGAATCATTCTTTTTTGATAAGTTGAAATATTCATCCTTTAACTTTTCATCTCCTGTTAGTGCGAATCCTCTTATATTAGCTGCTTTTGATACAAAATTAAAATTCATATTGTTAATAGTTTTAGTTAAATACTGTTCTTCAACAGCAAGTTTTTCAATGCTATTTTTAGCTTGCTTTATTTCATAATATGATAAAGCAGAAATAACTATTGTAAAAGTTAGAATAATAAAAAATACTATCCTTATTTTTATTGCTAATTTCATTATATTCCCTCCATTTTTTGATTATATAAATTACATTTTTATATTTATCACTCAAAAATTCTACTTATCTTAATTTTTTCATTTTCTTCCTTTAAATATCAATAAACCCATAATAATTTGATATTAGGAATATTACAACTAGTTACTTTTTAGTTACTAGAAGTACTCTAATGTATCTTTATTGTTCCCTAAGCACTAAACACTTTCCTTTTATAACCTCAAATTCTTTACTTCAATATTTCCCACAAAAAAAGACCAGCAAATAGCTGATCTTTTTTGATTAAAAGAACTTAATCTTATTTTATTCATTTTTAATACATGTTTAATTATACTTCAATATAAAAAATCACATATTTATAGTTTTACTAGTCACATATTTTACTTTAAATTTTCATTACATAATTGCAAATAAAATAGAAAATTATTAATTAAAGAATTCTGTAAATGCTTTTATTGTATATTCATTATCCTTAACAGATGCTAATTCTCTTATTGAATGCATACTTAAAAGTGGTGCACCCATATCAATAACTGGAATATTAAGTTTTGCAGCTGTTATGGGACCTATTGTAGTTCCACCTCTCATGTCTGAACGATTAACAAATACCTGACATGGAACTCCTGCCTTTTCGCATACTCCTTTAAATACTCCTGCAGCATAACTGTCAGTTGAATAACTTCCACTTGCCGCTATTTTAATTACAGGACCTCCTCCTAATAATGGTTTATTAGTTGGATCACATTTTTCAGTATAATTTGGATGAATAGCATGAGCTAAGTCAGCTGAAATCATAACTGAATTCGATAATGCTCTTCTAAATCCTTCTCTATCCTTGTTTAATCCTAAAACTATTCTTTCTAATATATTTTCTAATATTGAAGAGTTAGCTCCTTGAGAAGTTAAACTTCCTATTTCCTCATTGTCTAAAGCTACTAAAACTTTAGTTGCCTTTATTTTATTACTTTCAGTTAATGCTTTTAATCCTGCAAATACCATCCAAAGATCATCCAATCTTCCAACTGAAATTAATTCTTCATTTAAACCAACTAAAGAGCCTTCTGAAACATCATATAAGAATAAATCAAAATCAAGAATATTTTCTTTTTCAACATTTAAAGTTTCTGCTAAAAGATTCATTAAGTAATTATCTTTTTCTAATTTTTCATTACATAATGCTAATAAAGGTAAAACGTCTTTTTGTTTATTAAACTCATAACCTTCGTTAACACTTCTATTCATGTGTATTGCTAAATTAGGTATTATTAAAACTGGTTTATTTATATCTACAAGTCTAGTTTCTGGCTTAAATACATTATCACTCTTTAAAGTAACTCTACCAGCAATAGATAATGGTCTATCAAACCATGTGCTTAATATAGGACCACCATAAACTTCAGTATTTAACTTTACATAATTATTTTCAACTGTCATTTCAGCACTTGGCTTAATTCTAAATCCTGGAGAATCAGTGTGGGCCCCTATTAATCTAAATCCATCTTCCTCAATTTCTCCACATCCAATTTCAAAAGCAATTATAGCTGAATCATTTTTCATTATATAATGCTTATCACCATGCTTTAAATTCCAGCAGTCACTTTCTTTTAATTCTGTAAAACCATTCTTGTCTAATATATCTTTTACTTCATATGCACCTTGAAATGCCGTTTTACTTTTATTGATAAAATCTAATAATTGTTTTGTATTACTCATATTTTTCTCCTTCTTGCTATTAGCTTATTTTATTTAATAAGACAGTTATCATATTAATAAAAACTGTCCATAAAAATCTTAAAATATATTTGTAATATACAAGATTTAAATAAAAGTGCCCTAGCTCCCCTAAATATGCTTATGCTTTTTATGTTTACGTTTAATATGGTAATATATACTTCACTATTAATACTAATCCATATTTAGTCTATTTTGCAATAAATTTATTAAATTATATGAAATAGATTCAAACAATTTATGTTTAACATATATTGTTCTTTTGTACATTAAGTTCAAAATTAAAATTAAAAGTATGCACCTATATATGCTTAATTTATACTAAAAATCCACTCAATAAATTATATGAAAAATAGTTTGGTACACATCTATATATTATTAATTTATACTGATAACCTTTTTAAAGATAATTGTTGGTAAACAACGCTCTTTTAAATATTTTAATAATCTTCAACATGATTTGTCCTTAAAACTTCAACAGATGTATAAGATCCATTTTTTAAAAGCTCAAAAAAGATACTCATATAATCAAAAACTTTTTCTGAATCAATTAATGAATAAAAATTATAATAATGGTTTATATATTTTGTAGCAATTCCCTTATATCTACTCAACCATGCAGTTAAATAAGCTATGATATTTTTCTTTTTATCTTCTTTTATTTTATCTTCTATTCTATTTCCTATAATTTTTAATCCATATTTCTTTTTTGTCTCATTTGAAAGTTTTTTATTATATTGTAGCAAATTATTCTTTAATTTTTTGTTTGTGAAATAATCCGTACGCATATAACAATCTTTAACTGCAATTTTCAACACATTATTATTAAAATTATTTACTATTGTTTCACCATTTTCTGTTCTTCTTATTAATGGCATTTTCCCACTTTCTTCTGCTATCAGCACACTTACGCTTCTAGGTACAAGTCCATACATTTTATCAAATTTATTTTTTACTTTATCAGCATATGTATAATTTTTATTTCTGCTTCCTTTATAACATTTTTCTGTATAGTAAGTATCTACATCAACAACCTCATCAAATTTTTCTGGTTTATAGTTATTTTCAATAGCATGAAATATTTTATGTCTCCAGTTAAACGCCGTTACTATAGATATTCCCAATTTATATGAACACTCATTTAATGTTGTGTGTTCACCCATAAGCTCAATAAACTCAAACCATTTCTCAGGTTTATGTTTTAAGTACTTCCATACAGAATTTGTTGTATTTGAAAATGTTTTTTTGCACTCTTCATTTTTACATTTATAACGCTGAATTCTATTATAATTTCCATATTTTATAAAACTTTTGCTTCCACAGTAAGGACATTCTTTATATTTTTTAACATTTCCCTTATTATAAATATTTTCTCTAAGTGCATTTTCTTTATATTTTTTTATCTTCTCAAACTCCCAATCTCTTTCTATCATAGATAACAACTCCTTTAATACACATTTATTTAAATTCACCTAAACTTAAGTTTGTTTAAATAAATGTCAATCCATTAAATAGGCTTAACAATTGAATTAGCTAATATAAATTATATTAGCTAAAATCACTTATCTATGATTATTGACACTTTCTTATATTTATAGTCTTACCAACATTTATTTTTAAAAAGGTTTTACCTATTATTTAACATAACAACCCCAACCTCTTATTTACATATACCCTATTTATAGTCTATATATAAAATAATTCCTAAAATCAGTTCTTATTTTATATAACACATCTAAAATTCATACAAAATAAAAAGTTGTACTACTATTAATATAAAACATGTCACACATTCATTAATCCAAATTAATTTAATTCATCAAGCAGTTTAACTATAGATTTTCTTAAAACTGGATGAATTTTATATGGACATATTTCCGAAAGAGGCTTAAGTACAAATTCCCTTTCTTCCATTCTTGGATGTGGAAGTATTATTTCTTCATCATCACTTATTAAATCATCGTAAAATACAACATCAAGATCTATTATTCTTGGTCCCCATTTTATAATTCTTTCTCTCTTCATTTCACTTTCAATTTTTAATAATGCTCTTACAAGTTCCTTAGGTGAAAATGTTGTTTTTATTTTAACTGCTCCATTTAAAAATTCTTCTTGATCAGTATATCCCCAAGGTTCTGTAACTAAAAATTCAGAAACTTTTTCAACTTTTATTTCATTTAATAATGATAATCTTTCAATTGCATCTTTTAAGTTGCTTTGCTTATCTCCAATATTACTTCCTATTGATAAATAAGCTTCATGCCATCCTCTTTCAATTTCAATACCTGCATAGTCAAGATGTCTTCCAATCGGCGCCCAAGGTTTCTTTAATGTTACTTTTGTACTATGTACCATATCATAATTATATAATATGTAATCTGCTACCTTTTGAGCTGCTGTTTCTATTAAATCATATGATTCCTTCGTGAAAATCTCTTCAATTCTATGACATAGTTCCCCATAATGAACTGATTTAGTTAAATCCCCTGTTACTCCTGCTTCTTTTGTATCAAGAGACAGTTCTATATCTAATATGAACTTTTGCCCAAGAGTCTTTTCTTCCTGAAAAACTCCATGTTTTGCAAAAATCTCAACATTCTTCAAAAATATTTTATCCATGAGATACTCCTTTTTATATAATTTACTCATTTTGTTTATTAGTTTATAATACTTTTCCTAAACACTTAAAATCTTATCTGTCATAATGCATGCTCTTTTGTTTTCAAGTACATCATGAACTCTAATAAATTCACAACCTGACATTATTCCCATTACTGTAGTAACAAGTGTACCTTCTACTCTTTGATCTACAGGTAGATTTAAAGTATTTCCTATCATTGATTTTCTTGATGTTCCAAGTAAAACAGGATAACCCATATCTCTTATCTCTTTTACATTTTTCATTACAATTAAGTTTTCTTCATATGTTTTTGCAAATCCTATACCTGGATCTAATATTATATTTTCTTTTTTAACACCTGCATCCATAGCAATTTTTATAGATTCCATTAAATCATTTTTAACATCTTCCATTAAATTTTCATATGGCTTATCTTCTCTATTATGCATAAGAATACATGGTACATCATATTTAGCTGCAACAGAAGCCATATTCTTGTCCTTTTTAAATCCCCATACATCATTTATAATATCAGCACCTGCTTTAATTGCTGCTTCTGCAGTCTTTGCCTTATATGTATCAATTGAAACAGTAATATCAAACTTCTCTTTTATAGCTTTAATTACTGGCACTACTCTATTTATTTCATCATCAACTTCTACTACTGTAAAGTTAGGTCTTGTTGATTCTCCTCCAACATCTATTATATCTGCTCCCTGGCTTATCATTTCCTCAACTCTTTTTAATGCTATTTCAACTTCATTAAACTTGCCTCCATCTGAAAATGAATCAGGTGTAGCATTTAATATTCCCATAACATAAGTTCTTTCCCCTAGTTTAAATTCCTTATTACCTATTTTCATGAATAATCACCATTCCTTTGTATAACCTTTTAACATTTACTTGTCTATTTAATAATACTATTTTAACACTATTTTATATCATGTCTATTAATACTTTATTTCTATATTCTTTTTCTCTATACTCCAGTAACATTCCTTCTCTGCCTTGCAATCAAAACAATTCCTTGATAATTTATCACTTTTGTATATTATGTTTAAAAATTTATCTTCCACATCTTTGTTACCATGATTTGCAATAGCTTTCAAAATCAAATTTATCTCATCAGTGCTATATGATGTTTCTTTTAATATTTTTTCTGATATGATCACACCTGCCTCATCATGATTTATGTTATTTTTATACTCTTGCGCTCTTCCTATATCATGAAGCAGACCTATTGCATAAACAACTTCTTTGGAATATTGAAGCCCTTCTTCTAATACAAGTATGTATGCTATTCTTCCCATATCTAAAAAATGATTTATATTATGCCTACAGAACACTCTATCTTGTTCCATAACTTCTATCTCTTTAATACATTTCTTATATATTGTATTATTTAGTATCTCATTAACTTTCTTCAACGACTATACCCCCAATTTTTTTCTTATGAATTATTATATATAAGTTCTCATAATGAATCTACATATTGCTTTAATAAATGTCTAAACAATTAGAATTTTAATTATACATTATATAATATTTACAATAAAAAACAAGTTAAATACATACTGCATTAATACTCTTTTAATTTTATAATCTTATTCTTGAGTCATCTTATAGCTTTAATGTATGTATCTATAAGCCTTTTAATTTTATAACGTATATTATTTACTAAATACATTTATATATTAAAAATGCTACAGAATGTAAAAGTTCCATTCTGTAGCATTAAAATTATAATATATTAAATTATGTCATGTTCTCTGAATCTATATTAAATTTCTAGCTTTTAATTCTTTCTTTAAAACTTCAAGATTACATTCTTCCATTGGAAATAATGGCATTCTAAGTTGTCCTACATTATATCCCATAAGACCTAATGCTGTTTTTACTGGAATAGGATTTACTTCTATAAATAAAGCATTTATAAGATTTAAGTATTCTAACTGAATCTTTGCACTTTCTTCTGCCTTACCGTCAAAAAATAACTGACATATCTCATGGGTTTCTTTTGGTGCCACATTTGAAAGAACTGAAATTACGCCCTTTCCACCAAGTGATAATATTGGTGAAATCTGATCATCATTTCCAGAGTAAATATTAAGTTCATCACCACATAATGCTCTTATCTCTGCCACCTGTGATAAATTTCCACTTGCTTCTTTTACTGCTACAATATTTTTGTGCTTTGATAATTCTAAACAAGTCTTTGGAGTTATATTTACACCTGTTCTTGATGGCACGTTATATAAAATTATAGGTATATTAACTCTGTCTGCTATGTAATTATAATGTTTAACTAATCCTAATTGAGTTGTTTTATTATAATATGGAGTGACAATTAATAATCCATCAACTCCTACTTTTTCAGCATATTGAGATAATTCCAAGGCATATAAAGTATCATTTGATCCTGTCCCTGCAATTACCGGAATTCTTTTATTTACATAATCTACTGTAAACTTAATAACTTCTTTATGTTCTTCATCACTCATTGTAGATGATTCCCCTGTTGTTCCAGCGATTACAATAGCATCTGTTCCATTTTCTATATTAAAGTCTATAAGTCTTTTAAGTTCCTCAAAATTAATTCCTTCTTCATTAAATGGTGTAACAATAGCTACTGCTGCCCCTTTAAAAATCACTTTCTTCATCAATATAATCCTCCTTAATATTTTGCATTCAGCCCCAATATTTTTGTCCAAAATATTATACTTTGAATTGACATCATATTCCTATTAATTTTACAATAAATAGTGTTATATAACATATTTCTATTATTCCTTATATGAGTGCTAATTCATTATTTCTTTGATTATAATTATATCACATTAAATGAATACTATGAATTAGAATATATTTTTATCAAATAAATAATACTATTAAGGAAATAATTGAAATAAGTTAATTTTAAAAAATTTATAATATATGTTTCAATTGACAATAGACAATTTAAGATGGACAATTAATCTTATAAATTAAATAAATTTTATAAGATTTTTACTTTCATTGTCAATTACTCATAATGAGTATCCGTAAGGAACCTCAAATGTTAATTGATAATTAGAGCATATATATTTATTTAAACTTTACAAAGGAGAGGTATATTATGTTGTCCCAATTTTTAGTAAATAAATTTATAAAAGATCATGATAATACTCATGATATAAAAGTCCGTAATTCTTATGGATTTTTAGGCGGAATTATTGGTATCTTAGTAAATGTTGTTTTATTCACAATCAAACTTTCTGTTGGATTAATAACTTCAAGTATATCTATAACTGCTGATGCATTTAACAATTTATCTGATGCAGCATCTTCAATTATAACAATACTTGGATTTAAACTTTCAAGCATGCCTGCAGATAAAGAGCATCCATTTGGTCATGGCAGAATCGAATATATTTCTGCATTAATAGTAGCATTCATGGTTATGCTTGTAGGTGTTCAATTTATCAAATCCTCATTTCAGAAAATAATAAATCCTGATATTGTTGTATTTGAATTAATACCTTTTATCTTACTTTTAGTTTCCATTCTTCTTAAAGTATGGCTTTCAAGATTCAATAAACACATAGGAAATACGATTAATTCCTCTGCATTAAAGGCAGCTTCTGTTGATGCTTTAGGAGATGTATTTACTTCAAGCTGCGTTGCTATATCCTTTTTAGCTGCAAAGTTCACATCAATTCCAATTGATGGATACATGGGTATGGGAGTTGCATTATTTATAGTTTATTCTGGATTTAATCTTGTAAAAGAAACCTTAAATCCACTTCTTGGAGAAGCACCTGACCCTGAACTTGTAAATGCTATAAATGAAAAGGTAATGTCTTATGACAACATCTTAGGAACTCATGATCTTATAATTCATAATTATGGTCCTGGAAGATGTATGTGCTCAATTCATGCTGAAATACCAAGTGATATAAGTCTTGTAAAAATACATGAGATTATAGATAAAGCTGAAAGAGACATTTCAAATGAACTTAATATTTATCTTGTTATACATATAGATCCTATCTGTATAATCGAAGGTGAAGTTAAAGAAATTTATGATTATATTAAAGATTATTTAAACAATTTTGAATATGTTGATTCTATTCATGATTTCAGAGTTATTGGTGAAGGTGAATATAAAAATATAATTTTTGATGTGGTTATAGATACATCAAAGAAAATCTCACTAAGTGATGGTGAAATCAAGAGTAATATAAATGATCATGTCCAAAAAGTACATCCTGATTATAGAACATTGATTACTGTTGATAAACATTATACTTAATAGTATTAGTAACAAAAAAGTCGGCTGATTAGCCGACTTTTTAATATATATTTTTAATATTTTCTACCATAAAGGAGACATTCTATTCTCTGGATTTACATACATCTTATCATCTGAACTTATTCCATAAGTATCATAGAACTTTTGAAATTGAGATAAAACAACATTAACCCTTTCCTTATCTGGTGAATGTTCATCATCTACTAACGCTTGTTCGTATGATTCTTTGGTCTTTATGCTCTTATAAGCCTTTGCATATGATTCAAAAAATAATTTATAGTCAGCATCTTTTGTATTTTTTAATAATTCTAAAATACATGACATTCCTTGTATATCCGCCATATTTTCACACAAAGTAAGTTCACCATCGATATATTTCCCAGGTAATGCTTCAATTTCGCTATAATAATTCATTATATACAATGCTTTTTCTTTATATTTATTAAAATCCTCTTTCGTCCATATATCTTTAACATTTCCTTCTCCATCAAAAAATGCTCCTAAAATATCTAATGAATGACCTATTTCATGAGCAATAACTATGCCTATTCCAGCAAGTTTTTCCTCTATTGAATCATTGATATCATATAATTCAGGCTGAATAATTCCCGGAGTTATAACAACTGTATTATTTAATGTATGATATTCTGCCACTACATCCTGTGGTATTATCTGATCAATAATTTCATTTTTATTTATTGGAGTATTTAAAGTCTTTATCTGATTATCTCTTGCTGTTAATGCAATATTTATCATATTTTCTAATAAGCTTCCACCGTGTGAATACAATTTTATTTCTGCATTTGAATAATCCTGATTACTGTTTGAATATCCTATATTTATTTTCATCTTATTTAACTTGTCCATCAAGTTTTCTCTAGTAACATCACTTATCCAGCTACAGCTCTTTATCTTCTCCTTATATACATTCATAACCTGATCAGCTATGTTCTGAACATCAGCCTTCTCAGCTTCATTAAAAGTCTTTTCTGTGTATAATTTTCCAAGTGATATTGGAAAAACGCTGCTTATCTTACTGTATGCCTCACTTTGTATTGATACATCTGAAAATTTCACACCTAAAATATTTTCTATAAAATTATAATACAGTTTGTCCATGTCTTCTGAAAGATATCTTCCTGATGATCTTATTACATTCAACTCTATATAATTTTTAATCAATGGTAGATTTTCCTGTGTCCATAATTCATTTAGTTTTTTTAACCAGTTAACTTCACTTACTTCAATATAATTTGCTTTATCAATTTTTAGCGATTTCATCATACTTGATAATTTTATATTTGGTGCTTCTCTATCAAGATCATCTATCTTCATTAAAATATTATACTGACTTTTATCAATCTGACTTTCATCAGTATCATAACTTAAAATTGACCCTGCAATAGAATTTTCAAATTTAAACAAATCATCAATCATCTTTTTTGAATCTACTTCACTATATCCACATTTACTCAAAAGACTCATATAAAAATCCCTGACTTTTGAATAATATTCATAATCTCCATTTGATCCATACTTTCCGGAATCAACTAAACTTAATTCAGTGGGATCTATAGCTATTTCATATGCTGAACCATTGTAATTCTCTTTTATATTAAAATCTATAAGATTAGTTAGTATATCAATCTCACTGTCACCTAATAATTTAGCTAAGTCATCCATTGTATTAACAGAATCAATTTTCGAAAGGTACTTTTCCATAGGTTCTATTCCTTGTGAATTTCTTGCCTCTCTATTAATATAATTTTCATATACATCTGCCATCTTTCTTTCATCACTGTTTTCTCCATATTTATTTTTATTATGGAGAAAACTCTCAAATTCTGACTTTACTATCTTGTCGTTATTTTCTTTTATATCACTATAAGTACTCTTTTCACCATAAAGATCATTAATATTGTTTTCCTCATTTTTCTTCCACTCTCCATTAACAGCTTCATAAAAATCATCCTGTGCTCTTACATTACTTATGTTAACAGTCTTTAAATCATAAGTTCCAGTTCTTTCTGCTGCATATCCTTTTGATAGTGGCGTAATCATTGAGATTATAACTGCTGCTCCTGCTAACAGGCTAACAATCCGTCTATTCTTCTTCATATTTTACCTCACTTGCTTTTTATTTAGTATATATAACAACTGATATTTTACAATAGACAATTGTGCTAAATTTTTTACATTCTATAAAGTTTTATTCTTAGAATATATCTAGCTTTATTTATACTCATATATAATTATACCTAAAATATGTATAAATAGGGATATTTACTCTAAAGTTTATTATTCTTCACCTTTCCTAAACAATTAATTAAATTTCCAAAATGGCTCAATACTAAAAACTTCACCATACAAATATACTTCTTGAAACCTTGAATAATCCCAAAGTTTGATTGGTTTAATGATTAATAGTATATTAGGAACAAATTTTGATTTTAAAGCAAAAAAAGTACCCAAAATATTAATTCTGGATACTTTTTATAGTGTAATTTTAAAGTACTTTAGATAAAAAATCTATTGTACGAGGATTCTTAGGATTTTGGAAAATTTCTTCTGGAGTTCCTGACTCTAAAACTTTTCCTCCATCCATAAATATTATTCTATCTCCAACTTCCCTTGCAAATCCCATTTCATGAGTTACAACAACCATTGTCATTCCTTCTTTTGCTAAGTCCTTCATAACATTTAGAACTTCTCCAACCATTTCAGGATCTAATGCTGAAGTCGGTTCATCAAAAAGCATAACATCTGGCTCCATAGCAAGTGCTCTTGCTATGGCTATTCTCTGTTTCTGTCCTCCTGAAAGTGATGCAGGGTAAGCATCTATCTTATCTTCAAGCCCAACCTTTTTTAATAATTCTATTGCTTTTTTCTTTGCTTCATCTTTAGATAATTTTCTAACCTTCATTGGTGCTAAACAGATATTTTCACATACTGTTTTGTGTGGAAACAAATTGAACTGCTGAAATACCATCCCCATTTTTTCTCTCATCTTATCAATATTTGTTTCCTTTGAAGTTATATCTTTTCCTTCAAATGTGATTTTCCCATCTGTAGGTGTTTCAAGAAGATTAAGGCATCTTAAAAATGTACTCTTTCCAGAACCTGATGGTCCTATTACAACTACAACTTCACCTTTTGCAATATGCTCATCTATTCCCTTTAAAACTTCATTTTTTCCAAAACTCTTATAAAGATTATTAACGTATATCACTTGCCTTCATCCTCCTTTCAACATAGCCCAGTACTCTTGTTAATGTAAATGTAATTATAAAGTAAATTATAGCTGCAACCACTACTGGTTCAAGTCCTAACGCTGTATTTCCTCTTACAATTCCTGCATTGTACATAAGCTCTGCTACACCTATAACTGATACCATTGAAGATTCCTTTATTACTGAAATAAATTCATTTCCTAATGCTGGTAATATGTTTTTAAACGCTTGTGGTATTACTACTTCAAACATAGCCTGCTTTTGATTCATACCAAGACTTCTTGCAGCTTCCATCTGCCCCTTGTCCACTGCTTCAATACCTGCTCTTATTATTTCTGATACATATGCTGATGAATTTAATGATAATGCAATTATCCCTGTTGCCATATCAGGTAAATCAATTCCTATTAATTTAGGTAATCCTATGTATATTATGTATATTTGAACTAATAGTGGTGTACCCCTCATAAATTCAACATACGCTGTTCCTATAAAGCTTATTGCTTTAAACTTTGATCTTCTTATTAATGTAATTCCAAGGCCTAAGATTGTACCAAATAGCACTGCAAATAAAGCTAGCACTATAGTTATTTCTGCACCTTTAACAAAATATCCAAAATACTTTTCTAAAAACGTAAAATTCAAAATCCCTACATCCTTTCTTATAAGTTGATAGTTGATGCCACTCTTTTCTGTCTGTACTCTTTTAGAGTAATTGAAAGTTGATAGCAGTGGATAAAAAGACTAATTTTCTAAAAAGTGATTCTTAGAAACAGCTTATTCTGCTTCATCCCCACCATCAGCTTTCCACATTAACTGTCAACTTGATAAGATTAAAATTCATTGGAATTCCAATTTTTAATTAACTCATCTCAGTCGTTATTAAATCATCAACTTTCCTTATATCAACAATCAACTATTGATTTTTATTGTTCAGCTGCTAAATCATTTGCATCAGAAACAAATTTTGTTATTTTATCTTCAGATTTTAATTTATTTATAGTATTGTTAACTTCTGTTTGTAATTCAGTAGATCCTTTCTTTAAAGCTATTGCTGATCCACCATCTTCATCTGTTACTACAAAGTCAGACATAGCAATTCCTTCATTCTTGTCACAGTTAATTTTTGCAACTCCATCTTCAATTAAAATAGCATCTACTTTGTTGTTTTTTAAGTCTAACACTAAATCAGTAACTTTAGCTAAAGATTTAATATTTGCTGCATCAAAGTTATCTTTTGCAATACCTTCTTGAATAGATCCCTTTTGAACACCAATCTTTTTATCTTTTAAATCATCAAATGATTTAACTGAACCTTCTTCACCACTTCTTAAAATAAAACGATGAGTTGCTGTATAGTATATATCTGAGAAGTCAGCATTTTGCTTTCTTTCTTCTGTAGGAGTCATTCCTGCAAATACCATATCAACTTTATCACCTTGAAGTGCTACTAGAAGCCCATCAAAATCCATATCTTTAATTTCAAGTTTTACCCCTAAATCATCTGCTACTGCCTGTGCAATATCAATATCAAAACCTTTGATTTCATCTTTTCCATCAACTGTTGCATGGAATTCATAAGGTGGATAATCTGCACTTGTTCCAACTACAAGTTTACCACTTTCCTTAATCTTATCTAACGCTGTTTTATTTTCATCACTTGATGATCCACATCCCACCATACTTATTGCTAATACTGCTACTGCAGCTACAGCTGCTATTTTTTTTACTAATGCACTTTTCATATATTGTACCCCCTTAAGATAATTGTTTTCTCTTTTCTTTAGTATAATTATACATACATTTTTATAATTATTCAATATATATTTTAATTTTTTATAAATAAATATTAAAATTATGGTTATAACTATTCTTAATCTTCGGATTTATTTTGTAATACTATGCTACAATTAATATTTTTTAACAAAAAAATGAAAAAGTAATGATCAAAATAGTTTTAAATCCCCTTTTTCATGTTATTTTTCTCTATATTTTAAAACTTATATATATTTATATGTAATTTATCAATTATTATACCTAACTGTAATAAAATCAGATTTATGCATATTTACAACAAAAAATATGCATAAAATATGAAAATCCATATTTTATGCATATTAAATCATTATCAAAAAATAATAAATCAATCCACCTTGCTATTTTCCATTATACTTAGTCATAATAATTTCTAATAAATGAATATTATGAATTCTAGTTACTTGTATAATGAAAAATATTTTCCTCATACTTTAATTTATTATTTCTTTCATATTCTTAATTAAAACTATATTTATATATTTTTAATTACTGAAAGTCTGTGAAGTGCTCTTGTGCACATTATATATTTCACTAATGGCTGAACATTATTATTTTCAACTATTATTACAGCATCAAATTCCAATCCTTTTGCAAGATATGCAGGTATGATTACTTTTCCACCTTTATAAAGAATATCTTCATTATCAAGGTTTTGTATTCCTATTCTTTGTTTTAAAATTGGTGCATATTCTTCTAAGTCATGTGTATTGCTAAATATTACTGCAATATTTTCATATCCATCTTCTTCGTAATCCTCAATAATCGAAAGCATAGTTTCTATACAATCTTCTGCATTTTCTGTTTCTTCTTCAAAGACAGCTTCACCTTTTCTAACTAAAGGTACAATACGGTCTTCCTTTAAGAATCTATTTGCATACTCCATTATTTCCTGTGTAGATCTATAGCTCTTATTTAAATCATACTTCTTTATTTCAGTCTTCATATCACCAAAAACTTCATCTAAATGAAGCATTGCAGGTTCATCATCAGTTGTTATAAGCCTTTGATTTGAATCTCCTACTATTGTATAGCTGCTACACTTTGTTACTTCCTTTATTATTTCAAACTGCATATAACTATAATCCTGTGCTTCATCAATTACTATATGCTTAATGTCATCCTTAATCTTTAATCCTTCAAGTTTAACCATTAAATAAAGTATACCGCTTAAATCCATGTATCCAAGCTCAATATGGTTCTTGTTTGAGGATTCTATTATAGCTTCAGCATCAAAAGCAGAGTCAGGTTTGTTTATACTTTCTCCACTTATTATTCTCTTGTAAATATCTATTATAGGTTCAATCTTAAGCCAGTTATCAAGAGTTTTTCTAGAATTAATAACTTCTCTTACAATTTCTCTTATTTTTATTCTTCTTAGAAACTCTAAGTTGTTCTTTTCTATATCAGCTTCATCTTGTGAAAGATTCTTAGCTTTCTCTTTTATTTCTTCATTAAGTTTATAAACAGCTTCATCTCTTTTATCCTTAATCTTAGATGTAAGGATTCTTCTTACCTTTTCACTTCTTCTAAATAAAGGCATATCCTTATAATAATTATTAAATAAATCTTCTACTTCACTAACAGAAACTATTTCCTCATTGTTGAAGATGACAGGCTGAATTTTAAAATAATCTTCATTTAATTCTTTAATTTTAGAATCAAGTACTTCTACAAACTTCTTAGAACTCTTATATTTATATTCTTCTAAAGCCTCATGATTATTATTCATTGCATCTTCAATATATTTTCCAAAACTCTTTATGTTTTCATTTTCTAAATTAAGTTCTCTTTTTGCAAAGTTTTCAAAAGTAGTCTGCTTAATGCCTCCACTTTCACCTAGTGTTGGAAGTACTTGAGCTATATAATCCATAAATATATCATTTGGTCCAAAGATAAGAACCTTATCACCAAATTGTTTTCTAAAATTATAAAGAAGATACGATACTCTATGTAATGCAATTGTTGTTTTACCAGAACCAGCTACACCATTTACTACTACAATTTTATTTCTTTCTTCTCTTATTATTTCATCTTGTTCCTTTTGAATTGTCATAACAATATCTTTAAGCTTTTCTGATGAATTACTTGTTAAAACCATTTGAAGTATTTCATCCTTAACATCAAGGGCTGAATCAAATACACCTTTTAACTCACCTTTTTTTATTATAAGCTGCTTTCTTGATAAAATATCAGCTTTAATTTCTCCTGAAGGTGGATTATAGCTTGATGGTCCAACTGATCCCTTATAGAATAGTGAAGCAATAGGCGCTCTCCAGTCAACTATTAAAGGCTCATATGCATCTTCTAGAGTTAATCCATATCTTCCAACATAAATATCCTCAGGAAGGCTGTCTTCTTCTTTAAAAGTAACTTTTCCAAAGTAAGGTGATTCTTTAAGTTTAGTAAATTCCATAAGTCTTTTATCTATAGTCTTATAAGATTCTTCTGTAACATAATTTTCATGGTCAAAGTAATCTATAACCTGATCTTCATCATCCTTATACTCCTCAATATACTTCTTTCTCGCTTCAAGCATTTGATTTGTCACTAATTTTCTTCGTTCTAAATATTTTAAAACTTCTTCATTTAATATTTCCTTTATTTCATTTAACTTGTTTTCTTCCATTAAAAAATCTATCTGTCTGCTCATGCTTACAACTCCTTTTTGTTTTGTTTAATGTCTTGCTGCTGTAATCAAGCCTAAAAATCCATATTTATTAAGGCAAGAATGACTTAATCTTTCGATTAAGCCATTTCTTATCTCAATATTTTAATGTATTAAACTCTCTAAATACTCTAAGTCTAAGTATATATACTTAGACTTAGGCTCAGACTTAAAATTCAAAAAATCCTATAAGGATTTTCACCTTCATTGTAAATTATCAACGTAAATCAACTAATACTATTGTTTAGTATCATCATCTTTAACATCTTCTATTACTTTATTATCTTCTATTACTTTATTATCTTCATGACTTGAAGCTGATTCTTCTGATTCTGATATTACTGAGTCAGTATTCTCTATTATTGGCTTTACTTCCTGATTTTCAAAACCTGCAGATAAATTAATAGTTTTATTAACTTCTTCTTCAATTGGTTTATCTAAAGCATGCCTTCTAGCTCTTCTTTCTTCAACTTCTTTAAGTCTTTTTTCCTTTTCTATCTTTTCTTTTTCAGCTTCTTCTTTCTTTTCAGGATATACTTCATAAATTAAATCCATGAATTCATCACCAAAAATATTTTCTTTTTCTATAAGAACAGCTGAAATTTTATCTAACAGTTCTCTGTTTTCTCTTAAAATCTTTCTTGACTCAGCATGAGCTTCTTTTATTATTTTTAATACTTCATTATCTAAAACTGTAGATGTCTGCTCACTACAGTTTCTAACAGCTCTTCCATCAAGATATCTATTTTGAACTGACTCTAATGCCATCATATCAAATTGCTCACTCATACCATACATAGAAATCATAGCTCTTGCTAGTTGAGTTGCTCTTTCAATATCGTTTGAAGCACCACTTGTTACTAAATCAAACTTTTCTTCTTCTGCTGATCTTCCACCAAGAAGAATTTTTATTTCATTCATCATTTCATCTTTAGTCTTTAAGAATTTTTCTTCTTCATCTTCTATCTGCATTGTATATCCAAGTGAACCTGTCATTCTTGGAACTATTGTAATCTTATGGACTGGCTTTGTGTTTTTCAGCATAGCTGAAACAAGCGCATGACCTACTTCATGATATGATACTATTTCTCTTTCTTTTTCTGAAAGAATAGCATCTTTCTTTTCTTTACCTGCTATTATAACCTCAACAGCTTCTCTTAAATCTTCCTGAAGAACAACTTTTCTTCTTCTTCTTACTGCTCTAAGAGCTGCTTCATTAATTACATTTGCAAGATCAGCACCAACTGCACCTGCAGTACTTCTAGCTATTTCTTCTAAATCTACATCATCACCTAAGATAATGTTCTTTGCATGAACTTTAAGTATAGCTTCTCTACCTTTGAATTCAGGTCTATCTACTATAACTCTTCTATCAAATCTACCTGGTCTAAGAAGTGCTTTATCAAGTACTTCTGGTCTATTAGTTGCACCAAGTAAAACAACACCCTTAGATGAATCGAATCCATCCATTTCAGATAATAACTGATTTAATGTTTGTTCTCTTTCATCATTACTCTGCATTTGATTGTCTCTGCTCTTACCAATAGCATCAATTTCATCAATAAATACTATACAAGGAGCTTTTGCAACTGCATCTTTAAATAATTCTCTTACTCTTGATGCACCAACACCTACAAACATTTCAACAAAACTTGAACCTGATAAAGAGAAGAACGGAACTTTTGCTTCACCAGCAACAGCTTTTGCAATAAGAGTTTTACCTGTTCCTGGAGGTCCTACAAGAAGAACACCTTTAGGAAGCTTAGCACCTATTTCTGTATACTTTGCTGGACAGTTTAAGAAATCTATTACTTCTTTTAAAGATTCTTTAGCTTCTTCCTGACCTGCAACATCATCAAAAGTGACTTTTATTTCACTTTCCATATAAACTTTAGCATTATTTTTACCAATACTCATGACGCCGCCACCGCCGCCACCTATTTTAGAAAAAAGGAATTTCCACATAAAGAAGAAAAATCCAATAGGAAGTATCCAACTCATAAGAATATTTAAAAATGGACTTTCAGTAGGATTCTTACCTGTGAAATCTACCTGTGCTGCTTGAAGTTTATCAATTAGTGTATCATCGGTAATATGAGCTGTATATAAAGTTTTTCCTTTATATTCTTCATTATCTTCACTTGGTGTTATTAATAAATTATCACTAGTTATAACGACTTTAGAAATTTCCTTATTATCAAGCATTTCTATGAATTTATTATATGTAATTTCTTTCGTCGTGCTCTTATCTTTAGCAACATTAAACGCCATTACAAATGCAAATGCAATGATAAAGTAAGTGATAACTACGGTATATGACTTATTTTTATTTTTCTTGCCATTATTTTTATGATTATTATCCTGCATTTAATCACCATTCCCTTCCACTGTAAGTTACTGCCACATATTTTTAAGCATGTGATCTATTTCTTCTTTTCGCTTTTTAGTTAAATCACTATCAACCTTAAAGAATTCATCTTCCTTTATAAGAATATCTCCTTCTTTAAAATCCCCTTTAATTAAGTTTTCTGGTATATTAACCATTGTTTCATCCTCAGTTTCAGCTACAACAAAACCGCTTTCAATTCTGTCAATAATAAAACTTTCACTCATACTTTAATTTAACCCCTTTTTTAATTAATAAATTTACTCTATATCCATTTAAGGCATTATAAAAAAATAACAAGTCAATCTGTCTGACTATTTTCTTTTATGCGCCTAAATGATTAAATTTATTAATATTATAATTATCATCTATCTTTGCTGTATATGCAAGCAAAATCTAAATTTAATCCATACTTCCAAAGTCTTTAAGTGGATAATACTTCAAAATAGCTTTTCCTTTTATGTCAGCTTGATCTACATAAGGATTTATCCATCTTCTAGAGTCTTTAGAAACTGGTCTATTATCTCCTAAAAAGAAGTATTTTCCTTCTGGAACATCATAAATAAGTTCATCGTCACTAAAATCATTATTTTTGACATAATCCTCTTGTAGATCTTCTCCATTTACATTAACAATTCCATCTTTTATTATAATATGATCTCCCGGAAGTCCTATAACCCTTTTTATAAGTGTTTCCTGAAGTTCATTGGAATAAAAAACAAGTATATCTCCTCTTTTTAGATTATCCTTTGTGTATACTCTATTTACCATAAGTCTATCACCAACATTTATAGTAGGTACCATAGATGTACTAGGTATATAAACATTAAATATTAAAAACCTGTTTATTAATAACGCAATTCCAAGAGCGGCAATAACAGGTATTATCCACTCTGTGAAAAACTTATATTTATTTTTGTTATTAGATTTATTTTTTATTTGATCTTTCATAACACTCTCCCAAAGACATACCCTTTATCTAAGTCTATATTATATAAGGTTATTTTTATTTTAAACTTCATATAAATAATATTGTCCAAAATAAATAATAATAAACTCTATCTTACAAGTCCAAAATCACTAATTGGGTAATATCTCAACTGTGCTTTTCCTTGAACATCATCTTCATCGATATAAGGATTTTCCCAATATCTTGCATCATAAGAAACAGCTCTATTATCCCCTAAAAATAATAATTTTCCTTCTGGAACATCAAATATCCCATTATAACTTTCATTATTTTTAACATAACTTTCATCGATTTGTTCACCATTTACTTTAACTAAGCCATCTGTTATTTCAACATGATCACCTGGAAGTCCTATAACTCTCTTTATTACAGTTTCATTAAGTTCTTCTGATTTAAATACAATTATATCTCCTCGTTTTATGCTGTCTTTATTCCATATTCTTGTAACTATAAGTTTATCATTTATATTTAATGTAGGAATCATTGATCCACTTGGTATATAAACATTAATAAATACAAACTTATTGATTGCAACAGCAATAGCGATTGCACAAAATATAGGAATTATCCAATCCTTAAAGAAATTTCCTTTCTTTTCTTTTGATTCACCATCATTTTCTATTTCCTTGTTTTCAATTATATCATTTTCTTTCATAGACAATTTCGTCCTTTCATGTTTTTTCAAAATATTGATATATATATGTTGAACTATTAACGTTATAATTATAAATTAGAAATCAAATACTGTTTTCAACATGGATTGTTAATTTAAATATATATTCTAATTTATTATTGTCAATCATGATTTAAATATTTTCAAGACTTCTTATTTTACAAATCCAAAATCTTTTACGGGATAGTATCTAATCTCTGCCTTTGCCTCTATCTCATCCTTATTAATATAAGGATACTTCCAATATCTAGCATCATCAGATTCTGCTCTGTTGTCTCCTAGAAAGAAATACTCATTTTCAGGAACTTCAAAATTACCATCATATTTATCATTATTTTTAACATAATCTTCTTGAAGTTGTTCTCCATTTCTAAAAACAGTACCTTTAACAATTTCAATTTTATCTCCAGGTTTTCCTATTAGTCTTTTTATAAGTGTCTTATTTTTATATTCATCATTTTTAAAAAGAACAATATCACCGTAGTTTAGATTATCTACATTGTATACTCGTGAAACAATTAATCTGTCTTTAACTTCAAGTGTAGGAACCATTGAACCACTTGTAATCCAAACTCCATATCCTACAAAGCGCCATACTACTAATGCAACAACAGCAATAATTGAAATATCTATTACACATTCTTTTAAAAATGATCTTTTATTTTTTTTACTGTTGGGATTTTGACCTTGTATAATTTCTTTTGCTCTAATTTCACTCACAACTATCCCTCCCCATATATTACCATTTTATATTTTATAAAAATCAGATTTTTCTTCAATACATAAACATCTTAATATGTTTATTGAACTATGAACTTTACAATTGTAATTTAGAAATTACATAGTGATTTCCAAATTAATTGTAAATTATTCACAGGGAGTACCCACAAAGGGCATCACATATCAATTAAATTGAATAATATCCCACTTTAAAATACACTAAATAGTATACCATAATTTATAATATAAAATATTTATAACTTATTAATTTTTAACTCTTAGTCATTATAAATTTCTATATGAAAAAGATATGCACTAACTAAAATAGTTAGTGCATATCAGTCTTTATATATTTATAATCTTGGGAAAGAATATTAATAAAAAGCTTAGTTAAAAAATATAATCAAATAAGTAAATTTAATTGCATTTACTTTTCATTAATAGTATATTCAAATTTAAAATTTTAATTCTAAATTTTTATAAAACATCATTTCTGATTATATCTTCGTAGGATTCTCTTTTACAAACGAGTCTAGCCTGTCCATCTCTTATCATTACAACTGCTGGTTTTGGTATTCTATTATAGTTGCTTGACATTGAATAGCCATATGCTCCAGTTGTTAAAATTGCAAGTATATCTCCACTTGTAACTTCTGGAAGTTCAACATTTTCTAATAAAATATCACCTGATTCACAACATTTTCCTGCTATCGTAACAGTTTGTCCACATTCGCTATTAACTCTATTTGCTATAACACATTCATAGGCTGCATTATAAAGGGCTGGTCTTATGTTATCAGTCATTCCCCCATCAACTGCTACGTAAGTTCTTACGCCTGGAATTTCTTTAACACTGCCTACTGTGTAAAGGGTACTACCAGCATTGGCTACAATGCTTCTTCCTGGTTCAATTGTAAGAATAGGTCTTTCCTGACCAGTTCTTCTACAAACTTCATCAACTTTGTTAATTATTGTTTCACAATATTCTCTAGTTGTTCTAGGTTTGTCCCCTTTATTATAGTATATACCAAAACCACCACCAAAATCTACTTCTTTTATAAAATATCCGTGATTTTCTTGTATTTTTTTTACTAAGTCAAGCATAACTTCAACGGCATCTTCATATGGCTGTAATTCAAAGATCTGAGAACCTATGTGACAATGGATACCAGCAAGGTTTATATTTTCAAGATTTATTGCCTTTTCAACCGCATCCTCTATTACAGTTCCTACTGGTGCAAAACCAAACTTAGAATCAATTTGACCAGTTTTAATATAATCATGTGTATGTGCTTCTATACCTGGAGTTATTCTTAAATATATATTTTGAGTTTTTCCATATGACTTTGCAATATCATTTAAGACTTCCATTTCATAATGATTATCTACAACAAAATTTCCTACTCCAAGCTTAACTCCAAGTTCGATTTCATCTAATGTTTTATTATTTCCATGGAACATTACTCTTTCAAGTGGAAATCCTGCTTTATACGCAGTATATAACTCTCCTCCTGAAACAACATCTAGTGACATATTTTCTTCTTTTAAAAGCTTACACATTTGAACTGTAAGAAAAGCCTTTCCTGCAAAAGCAACTCTGTTATTATTTTCTTCACATCTAAAATAATTTCTATAATCTCTACAGTATTCCCTTATTAATTCTTCATCAAAAACATATAGAGGACTTCCATATTCTTTTACTAAATCTCTAGCCTTAGCCCCTCCAATTGTTAATTGGTTATCTTCAACCTTCATCGTACCAAATAATTTCATTTTTGTTACCCCCAAAACTTTATTTAATTAACAGCTATCAGTTATAATCTTCAACTGTTTACTGCTACTTGTTAACTTGTTATTGCTTATTAATATTTGTTAATTAATAATTACACAATTCAGTTATCCTAAATTTGATTATGAATAATTATAATTAAACCTTTTTAAACTAAAATATTATATATGTTCCAATTAACAATTGACATTAAAAAATGTACAATACTAGCTGAAAAAAAACGTCACAGATAATTTCTGTGACGAGTGATAGCGCTAGTGCTGATTTATGTTCATTGATGCACAACAATTTTTCAGCATCCTATCCATCTACTATTTATTAAGTCTTAATGTATGTAAATCATCATCAATTCCTATTAATAATAAGCTGCATATTTTGCTAATTAAAAGATATGCCTTGTAGCTCAACACTTTCGTGACAGTTATCCACATATTTTATGAATACCCAGAAATAAGCTTTGGTTTAACTTATTCCTTCGGCCGTAATACCTTTCAATATAAGTCATAGTCTACCAGACTCATTATATTTACTATTTATCACAGCACCTCTACCTCAGGTCATGTTATATTACCATTTTATTCAACTATTAAAATTATGATACCATATTTTAAAGTTAATTCAATACTTTTTATTTGTAAAATATTATAAATTTTACCTCTTTCTATATTCATCCATCAATTCGCCCATTATACTTGCAGAAGTAGGTGGCGTAAATGTTATTGCATTTGCTCCTGCTTCTATAGTTTCTTTTATAGTTTCCTCACATGGACCACCTGTTGCTATTACAGGAAAATCTGGATACATTTTTTTTATGTTTCTAACAATTTTAGCTGTATTTTTTCCACCAGATACATTTATTATAGTTGCACCACTTTCTATCCTCTTTGAGATATCTTCATCTTCTGCAATTACGGTTACTATAACTGGTATATCTATTGTTTCTCTTATATGCTTTATTATTTCATTGCTTGTTGGTGCGTTGACTACAACACCCATTGCTCCTTTAAATTCAGCATCAAGAGCTAAATTAACGACTCTCTTGCCTTGGGTAATCCCCCCACCGACTCCACAAAATACAGGAATATCAGCTGCCATAACTAATGCCTGAGTTATTAATGGCTGAGGGGTAAATGGATATACTGCAATTACAGCGTCTGCATTTGTATTCTTAATTATTGCAACATCAGTACTAAATAGTAACGATTTTATTCTCTTACCAAAAATCTTAATTCCACTACATTCTCTAATTACTTTTGGAACTTCTACGACATGTTTTCTTAATGTTCCTTTAATCTCAGGTATATTTTTACCTTGCTTTTGATTACTCATGCAAGCTCCCTCCAATTCCACAATAATATATTCTTACACAAAGTCTAATAATATTATACTACTTTATATTTTACAATTGCACTAATTATTAGTGCAACTTATCCACATTATCCACAGGTTTTATCCACATTTTTGTTAATTTATTCATAAAATCAAATTTTTAATTCAGACTTTTATGTTATACCTAAACTTATTCTATAAAAATATAACTCGTCCAATAGTGTGTAACCGTTGTATGTTACAGATAATTATAGATATTAGCTATAAAATAAACTTACAATTCTATTTATATAATATACATTTAATATTTGCAATTATTTTTTTCACCGAATTACAATTATATTTTTAATCTCTATATCTATGTCATAAAAAATTTATACTTTTTTTAGTAATAATCATCTTATTTTTCATAGTTATCCACAGATAAGTTAATTATATACACACTAATAACACCCCCTAACCCCCTTGTTTTATCACATTCCTTAAATGTCCCATAAAAGTTATTAACATTTTTATCCACAATTATATTTTTGTGGATTTGTACACTTGTTAATTTTTTCTTAACAAAGCCTAAATTTTATTATTAAAGACCTTAATAAATACTGAAAATGATATAACTTCTATTGTTATATAGAATCTCTTAGAATATACTAGAAACGAAGATAATGGTAATTTTTTTAATTTACTTATATATCTTTCAATAAACACTATCAAGATATGGAGGTTTAAAAAATGACTCGAAATGAGTTTTTTAACATTCTAATGGATGAACTTAAAGAATTGCCTGAATTAGATTTACAAAAGATAGTTTCATTTTATAAAAATAAAATTTCCATAGAAGTTTCAAAAGGAAAAAATGAATCTGAAATAATAAAAGATTTTGGTGATCCGTATTTAATATGTAAAAAATATATAAACTCTTCTTCATATTCTGAAATTTTTGAAGAAGATCATAAAACTTTATCTTCTACTAATATTAACAAAAACCAATCAAATAATGACCATATTGATGAACTTTCTCAAATAAAACGAACTGATTACATCAACCCAGTTAATGTAGCAAGTAATGATGAAAGTAATCGTAAAAATAAAGATCAAAATCGTAATTATAATTTTAATAATGATCAAAATGCCAATAGATATCATACTAAATCTTCACCTAAAGTTGATAAATTTTTAAAGTTATGCATTATAATCCTTGGTATTATAGTTTTTTGTCCTATTCTTACAAGTATAGCTGGAATAATTATTGGAATACTAGGCGTTGCCTTAAGTCTTTTAGCTGGTAGTATTGGTATTTTAATAGGAGGAACTTTTACAAATCTTATAGGATTTCCTCATATACCTCAGTTTATTACTGATTTTCCCTATCCAGCAATAGTATTGTTTACTATTGGATCTGTATGTTTATCTGTATTTCTTATTTGCACATTTTATTATTCATGCAAATTTTTCTTTAGACTATGCAAAAAGCTGCTTGACTTCTTAAAGTCTAAAGGAGGTATCTTTAATGAATAAGAAATTAATCTCTACTAAAATGAAAATTTTTCTTTTAGTTATGTTTATTTTATCTATTATATTTTACGCTTCAGGATGTATTATTCTTATTCAGAGCAATTACAATCTATCAGATTATTCAGATGAATTTAATATACACCCAAGTTCACTAAGATATAATCTAGATTTTACTAATAACTTTTTGAATTTCACTAATTCATATTCTTCTCATGACTATGATATAGATAATAGTATATCTGAATTAGATTTTAATCTTAATTCTCAGAACATTGAAGTTATCAATAATAACAATAGTATGTTAAATATAAAAATTAAAAGTTTTTCTTCATCAAATGCTGAACTAAATTTAGTAAACAGTAATAATAAGATGACATTTTCTCCAACTGTAGATATTCCTAACAGTGCTGATATCATAGTAAGTATGCCATCATACTTATCATCAAAAGTAACATTAAAAATCACTACAAGTAGCGGGGATATAACTATAAACAATTTATCCACAAATACTTTAAATGCATCAAGTGCAAGTGGTGATATAAATTTAAGCAGCACTAATTTAAACTATCTATATCTATCAAGTTCAAGTGGTGATATGAATATAAGTTCTTCAACTACTAGTAATGAAACAAATTTAACCTCATTATCAGGATCAATTAATGGAAATGGAAATTTTGGAGCGCTTACTGGAAGTACATCATCAGGAGATATAAAACTTACTTTTAAAGATAATTTAAATAATACTTTTTTAAGTAGTATGTCTGGAGATGTTAATTTGCATATTCCATCCTTCTGTGGATATGAAGCAAATTTCAATACAATTTCTGGTTCTTTAAATAATTCTGAAAACAATATGACTAATGGTGATAAATCTAGCAAAATTAACGTAAATACTACAAGTGGCGATTTTGATCTTCAAGTAAAATAAAAATTTCCTTTCTACACTCAATATAAATTTATAATTTTTCTCCATATATTAAAATTAATAAAAATGCTGATGAGTAATATATAATCATCAGCATTTTTATTCTTTAATTGGAAACTAATATTTTTATTAACCACTAAAACAATTATTCTATAACAAACTTATCAATCATATTATTAAGTTTCTCTGCGTCTTTAACACCCTTGTCCACAGAGTATAGTGCAAGTTTCATAGCTGAAGTTGCATTATTTACACGATCCTTAATATTATGTGTATTCTTTACTGTTTCTTCTGAATTTTTAGCTGTATCAGAAATGGCTATGCTTACCTGCTCAATTGATGATGCTACAGCCTCTGACATCTTTGATAACTCATCTGACATTTTGCTTATAAATTCCCCATCATTATTATACGTTTCACCAATCTTACCATATTGATTCAAATCTTCTTTTACATCAGTTTTAATAAATTTTAAAATTTCACTACTGTTATTGGAAAGATTTTTAAATGCTGCTTCAACTCTTTCAATTGTACTTTGAATAGTTCCAACTGATTCTGAAGATTCTTCTGCAAGTTGTCTTACTTCTTCTGCAACAACTGCAAATCCCTTTCCAGATTCTCCTGCTCTTGCTGCTTCAATAGCTGCATTTAACGCTAGAAGATTAGTCTGTTCAGCTATACCTGCTATTGCTTCTGCCATAACCTTAATTTCTTCAACTACTTTTGATTCTTCAATTGCTTTATTTATATATCTTTCTCTTTCATGATATACATCTCTTGTATTATTAATAGCTAATTTACTATTTTTAAGTATTGATTCAGCTCTTTCTTTTATTTCCATAGAATTAGAAGTGCCAGTTTCAGCTCTAGCTGATAATTCTTGCATGTTTGCAGTTATTTCTTCAATTGAAGCATATATTTCTTCAACTGTTCCACTATTATTTTCTGCATTTTTGTCTATTTTCTCTATATATTCTTCTGCACTTTCAAGTGTTGAACATAATTGATTTATTGTCTCTGAAAGGTTTGTGTTTAATGTAAGTACATTTTTAGTATTATCTGAGCATAGCTTTATTATTTCTCTTAAATTATGCTGAGCCTTGTTTAAAGAATTAGCAATAGCACCATATTCATTATCCATAGTTATGTCTATATCTTGAGAAATATCTAATATGCTAATTCTATCTGCCAATTGCTTTATTTTTTCTAAAGGCTTTAACATACTGCTTATGGTAGAGAATATTAATCCCCCACCAATTACAATCGCTATAGCAATTGATATTATTGTTACTGTAACACTTGTCTTAAACCCTATTCCTATAATTACTCCATTTAATATCATTATCATATAGATAAGAAATAACCTTACCTTAACAGATTTAAAAAAGCTTATTTGTTTATTTTCTTCCATGAATATGCCTCCCTATTTATTACTGTATTGTATATATTTTTTATCCCTATTTATGATTTTAAAGTATTAATTGTATTTTTTTATAAAATTATACAACTTTTTCATTATAAGAATAACATTAATAAATATTTTTTTCAACTTGGGCATATTATTGCAATGTTAATTATCTATCTATATATTTTTTATGGTTATAGTATTTATTTATTGTAACCATAAAATCTAAAACAAAAATAATTCCTAAGAATAACAGCATAGGATTTATTATATTTCCATACAACATATATGTACTAGTAATTAATGGATTTAAATATACTACTCCAATATAGCTTAAAATACACCAATATATTGAGAAAATAAGACTAATATATCCATTAATATTATGTTTCAAATCTGAATAATCCCAGTATACTTTATTAAATAAATGCTTAAGTAAATATCCACTTATATATTCCACAGTAGTTGGAACTATCAAGCAAAAGAATATAAAAGGTATTCCCCTTATTTCTAAAAATTCATAATATATTATTAATATGGTAATAGCTATTCCATACATAGGTTTCAATGGTTCTTTAAGAAATCCATCCTTTTTAAATCTGCCTGTAGAATACTTTGAATATAATTCTTCTATTATCCATCCAGCAAAAGAATAAATTATAAATGTAAAAAATAAATACATAATTACATTACCACCAATCACTTAAGATAACTTTATTATCCCTACATAATTAGCAATTTATCCTTACTTCATATTATGTAATTTTTAATATATAAGCCACTTTTATGCATATGCTAATTTAATATTTCTACTTTTCAAAATTATAATAATTCTAATAAAAAGGATTATAATAAGTTAATTATTTTACATAATTAATCAAAAAAATATCCGCATTTTCACATGAATTATTAATTGAATTATTTATTAAATGCTACTTTTTTATTAAAGTCTGATATAATTATTTAATAATTGCTAATAAATTACTAAACATTCAGGAGGCATTATTTATGGAAAAATTATATTACGATGATCCCTATTTAAGAGATTTTACAGCTGAAATAGTTAATATTGAGGAACACCTTGGAAAATTTCGTGTAACATTAGATAAAACAGCATTCTTTCCTGGTGGGGGTGGCCAAAGCTGTGATACTGGTATGATTGGTGACCACAAAGTTATAGATGTTTATGAAGAAAATGATATTGTTTATCATATAGTTGAAAAGAAGCCTATAAAAATACATAATGTTAAGTGTAAAATAGATTCTGAAAGAAGAACTGATGGTATGTGCCAACATCTAGGACAGCACGTACTTTCTGGATGTTTCTTCAATCTTTTCAATGCAAACACATTTGCAATTCATTTAGGTGCCGATATAAGTACAGTAGATATTTATGGTGTTCTTACAGAAGAACAAATAAGAGCTGCCGAAAGACTTGCTAATAAGGTTATTGGAGATGCTTTAAAAGTAGAATCTTTTATTCCTACTAAATCTGAATTAAAAAAATTAACATTAAGAAGAGCTCTTCCTAATACAAAGGAAGACATAAGAATAGTTAAAATTGGTGATGATTTTGACATTAATGCATGTTGTGGTCTTCATCCAAAAAGTACACTTGATCTTAGACTTATAAAAATCAAAAAATTTGAAAAGCATAAAGAAGGAACAAGAATTGAATTCCTTTCTGGAAATCGTGCTATAGAAGATTCTTATAAAAAAGATGAATTCCAAAATTCAATATGTAAGTATCTTAACTGTAATGAAAATGAAGCTGTAAATGGAATTAAAAATTTAAATAACAATCTTAAAGAAGCTAATGAAATAAATAAATCTTTAAATATAACACTTGCAAATTATCAAGTTAAAGAACTTATTGATAATGCAGAAACTGTAGGTGAATTTAAAATAATAAAAAGTATATTTGATAATGAAAATTTAAAATATATAAATAATCTTACTTCAAAGCTTGTTGAAACTCCAAATACAGTTACATTAATGGCTGTAAAGTCAGAAGATAAAGTTAATCTTATCTTTGCATGTACAAAAGGAATTAAAGAAATAAAAGTCAATGAAGTTCTAAAAGATGCTATTTCACTTATTGATGGAAAAGGTGGCGGAAGTCCTTTTATGGCTCAAGGAGCTGGTAAGAACAATGCAAATCTTGATGGCGCACTTGACTATGCATTTAATAAAATCAAAGAAATGATTGGATAACAAAAATACAACATATATATTAAAAGTGGCTACGCACACTTTTTAGTTGATAAATAATAGTGGAAAGTTGACAGTTTCCACTATCAACTTCCTAAATGATCTGTTATTTGATTTCAACTACATCATAACCTTCATCTTCTATAGCATTTCTTAATTGATCATCAGTAACATTATTAGCATTTACCAATGCATACTTTCCTTCTAAGTTTACTACTACTGATAACACTCCATCAATTCCGCTTAAAGCTTCCTTTACGTGTGATACACAATGATTACATGACATTCCTTCAATTAAAATTTTCTTTTCCATATTACATTCCTCCTATTTTTTAAATTAATACTTAATAGTTAATACAAACTATCTATACCTCTGGATTAAATTTTCTAAGTCTTAATGCATTTGTAAGAACTGAAACTGAACTTAAACTCATAGCTGCTGCTGCAATCATAGGATTTAAAAGAGGTCCTCCAAATATATGAAGAATTCCCATTGCTACAGGTATACCAAGAACATTATATCCAAATGCCCAGAATAAATTCTGCTTTATATTTTTAATTGTTGCTCTGCTTAATTTTATAGCAGTAGTAACATCCATTAAATCACTTTTCATTAGAACTATATCAGCACTTTCAATTGCAACATCTGTTCCAGAACCAATGGCAATTCCTACATCTGCTTGAGCTAATGCTGGCGCATCATTTATTCCATCACCAACCATTGCTACTTTTAAATTATCCTTTTGAAGTTTTTTTACTTCATTTGCCTTATCTTCTGGAAGTACTTCTGAAAGTACAAGATCAATTCCAACTTGTTTTGCGATAGCTTCTGCTGTTTTCTTATTATCTCCAGTAATCATGGCAACCTTTATTCCCATATTATGAAGTGATTCTATTGCCTTTTTGCTGCTTGGCTTAACGATATCTGCAACAGCTATAATACCTACAAGATTATTATTAATAGCTATATACATTGGTGTTTTACCTTGCTCAGCAAGATTATTTCCCTGTTCAAATAAATCACTATTATTTGATTTTGATATATTTTCAAATTTAATCTTTTTATCATCCATTAATTTTCTATTTCCAAGTAAAACTTCTTTATCATCTATTTTTACTTCTATCCCATGACCAGGAATAGCATTGAATTTATCTATATTTTTAAAATTAAGCTTCTTTTCTTCTGCACATTTTACAATTGCTTCACCTAATGGATGCTCTGATCCTTTTTCTGCACTTGCAGCAATAACTAAAAGTTCATCTTCAGATATTCCTGAGCTTATTATATCTGTTACTATTGGTTTTCCTTCTGTTATAGTTCCAGTCTTATCAAATACAATTGTATTTATAAGATGAGCTGTTTCTAAGGCTTCTCCACCTTTAATTAATACTCCGTTTTCAGCGCCCTTACCTGTTCCAACCATTATTGCTGTAGGTGTTGCAAGACCTAATGCACATGGACACGCTATTACTAAAACCGCTATAAATATTGTAATTGCAAATAATGGCGTTTCACCTGCAATAAGCCATCCTATAGATGCTATCACAGCAAGTATTATTACTGTTGGAACAAAATATGATGATATTACATCTGCCATTTTAGCTATAGGTGCTTTCGATCCTTGTGCTTCTTCTACAAGCTTAACTATTTGAGATAGTGCTGTGTCTTTCCCTACCTTTGTAGCTCTATACTTAATAAATCCTGTTTTATTAATACTTGCACCAACAACACTGCTTCCTATAGTCTTTTCAACGGGAATACTTTCACCCGTAAGCATTGATTCATCTATTGAAGTGTTACCTTCAATAACTTCACCATCAACTGGAATTTTTTCACCAGGCTTTACTATGACTATATCACCAGAGATAACTTCTTCTATAGGAATTGTCATTTCTTTATTATCTCTTATAATAGTTGCTGTTTTAGGTGCTAATCCCATAAGTGCCTTTATAGCTTGAGATGTCTTTCCTTTTGAGACTGATTCAAGGTATTTTCCTAAAGTAATCAGTGTCAATATTACAGCTACTGATTCAAAGTATAAATGCATAGCATAGTGAGAATCACCAGCTTTTATTTTATATATACCGAATATCCCATAAATAAATGCTGCAAGAGTACTTATTGCTATTAAAGAATCCATATTAGGACTTAATTTAAATAAGTTTTTTAGTCCTACTTTATAGAATTTATAACCTATAATCATTACTGGCAATGTTAAAATTATCTGTATAATTGCAAAATTTAACGAGTTATTCATAGGATCAATTATATTTGGAAGTGGCATTCCAACCATGTGTCCCATAGTTATTATTAGAAGTGGAATTGAAAAACATGCAGAAACTATAAATCTTATAAGAAGTAATTTACTTTCATCTATTTTTGATTTTCCAGAATCCTTTTCTTCCTCTTTTATTAATTTATATCCTGCTTTATCAACTGCTTCTTTAATCTTTGCATAACCAATAATATCTTCATCAATATTTACAGTAAGATTTTCTGTTGCAAAATTTACAGATGAGTTTTCAACACCATCAAGTTTTTTTGTTACTCTCTCAACTCTATTAGCACAAGCTGAACATGTCATTCCTTCAATCTTAAATGTATAAGTTTTAAGATTCTTTTTTACCTTATACCCACATTTAACAACAGTATTTTCTATATCATCACAAGTAACTTTATTTTCATCAAAATCCACATTTAATGTTTCTACTGCAAAGTTCACATTAGCTTCATTTATTCCATCTAATTTTCTTACAAATCTTTCGATCCTGTTTGCACAGGCTGAACATGTCATCCCTTCTATCTTTAATGATTTTTTCATTTTAATTTATACCTTCCTTATATTTAATGAATATTACTTTTAAAATAAAACTTATTATTTTGAAAGTAATTTTTCTAATACTTTATTGAATTCTTCAATCTTTTCTTCAGGATTATTATTGAAGCAAGCCTCTTTTACACAATGTCTAAGATGTCCTTGAAGTATCATTAAATCCGCTTTTTTTATAAGCGACTGTACTGCTAAAAGCTGATTTGCAACATCAATACAGTATCTATCATCTTCTATCATTTTTATTATTCCTTCAATTTGTCCTTTAGCTGTTTTTAAAGATTGAACTGCTTTTTTTCTTTCTTCACTCATTTTATACTCCTCCCCCCCGTGGGGTGTCTTATTTGTATTTATCCTAATCTTTTTTTTTACTTTTGTCAACTATATATTTTAAATTACTTAGTAAATTCAACATGAATTATATCTGTAACTCAATATCATCTTCATACATATTGTTATCAAAAATTTTATTTTAATTCTAAATATATTACTTTCAACTATTAAAATCTGTTTAATTCACTGAATCTACATATTATGTTATCATTATAAATTCATGTACATAAATAAAGATGCACTAAAAAATATTATCATATTTTCAGTACATCCTTACTCTTTTCTAAATAATTTGTAAATACTTCTACTATTTTGGGATCGAATTGATGACCTGCATTTATCTTCAACTCGCCTATTGCCTCATCCCTTGTTCTTGCCTTCTTATAAACTGTATCAGTAGTCATAATATCATATGCATCAGCTACAGCCACTATTCTTGCTACAAGTGGAATTGATTCTCCTTTTAGCTTTAAAGGATATCCATTTCCATCCCATCTTTCATGATGAGTTAAAACTCCCTTTGCCACACTGTCTAGCTGATTGGAAGCTTTCACGATTCTATATCCCTTTTCTGTATGACTCTTAGCTATTTCATACTCTTCATCTGTAAGATTCCCAGACTTAAGTAATATAGCTTCATCAATACCTATCTTCCCAATATCATGTAGCTTGGCCACCAAAATAAGTTCATCCATTGCTGACATGGATAAAGAAACACGTTTTCCTATTTCAATTGAATATTTAACTACTCTATTAGAATGTTCTTCTGTCTCATAACTTTTTTCTTCCATACTTATCATCAATGAATTTAATATGGAACTACTCAAACTGTTTTTCTGAAGTAATTTCTGAAGATATACCTTGTCTTCAGCTTCCTTTAAAGCCTTGTTAATATCAAAATTATTATCATCAATAATAGAAAATCCTAATGAAATACTAGGATTAATAAATATATCCTCATACTTTTTACATTTATCCAAAATATCTTTCATTAACTTTTCACATTTATTCTCATCAGAATTAGGAGTTAAAATTATAAACTCATCTCCACCTATTCTAAAAACATAATCCTCAGAATTACATGCTTCCTTTAAAATTTGAGCTATATTTATTAGTAATTTATCCCCTTCTGAATGACCTAATGTATCATTTACTAATTTTAATCCATTAGCGTCCGCCATTATTAAACCTATAGGAAAATTATCTTCATTAACTATCTTTTTACATATTTTTTCATAATAGTTTCTGTTATATACTTGTGTCATTATATCTGTAAATGTTAATTTTTTTAATTCTTTATATTTATTTTTTAAAGATTCCAATTTTTTTATATTGTCCTCAGTGTTAAATATATTTTCATTCACATTTTCAAATATATACATTCCTCCAATAGCAGATACTTCATCATAAGTATTCATTATTGGAACAAGCTTTATTTTTAAATTTTTATCATCAACAAAATCATTTATTAATACTATATCTTTGTTTTCAATTACAGTATTACACTTATTCCTAATCATATCGTATGTACTTTTACTCAAAATTTCAGAACAATCCATACTTAATATATCTTTATCTGTTTTTCCACAAATATTTCTATAGGAATCATTGATATATGTAATTTTTAATTCACGATCCATTATCCATACTGGATGCTGCATTTCATCTACAAATGCCTTAAAAACATCATAGTTCATGTTTAATAACTTCCTTTTAATTTTAAGTTTTGCTTAATAATATATATTATATATATTATTTATATTTTTTTCAATATTTTTACTTTTGCAAGAAAACCACTTTATATATGAATTATCATTCTATAAATTTGCAATATTTTAATACATATGTTGCACTATAGACTTTACATTTCAATATGTACTACTAATTTGCATGATACAAATAACAATCATTTCACAATTTATAACATAAAATATAATTTTTACAAAAATAATTTATCTCTTTATACTTTTAAATACATTTTAATACATTATATTACATGATATCGTTTTAACATTAAATAATGTAACAATAAGTTAAATTATTGTAATACTTATATTTAATAATTTAACTTTAAAAATAAACTTTAAAAAGACTGAATTTTCTATGTTATTTTATAACTTCAAAAATTCAGTCTAAAATTTTTACTTTTTTTTGAATATAAGTATTGTAAATCCAATTTAACAATCAGTTTTTTTGTAAATACTTCATAAAACTTTCATTAAATGAATTAACATATTTTTTACTAACAGGTATTTGAATTTCGTTTTCTAAAGTTATGCATTTACCATCAAAGCTTCTTATGTAATCCATATTTACAAAATACGATACATGAGTACGTACAAATACATCTCTTCTTAATTTTGATTCCACACCTGATAGTGTGTCGTAATAATAATAGTCCTCTTTTTTAGTTACAATTCTAACTTTTCTTTTATTGCTCTCAAAATAATAAATATCCTTATATGGTATACTAAATAAATTTTTTCCTTGTTTAAAATAGTAGAGAATTTTTTTATCAGAAATATAATTAAAACATTTATGCAAAACTACCTCCATTTTGTCTCTACTTAACGGCTTTAAAACATACTGAAATGCTTGTACATCAAATGCTTGAATCATATATTCATCATAACCAGTTACAAATACTATTATAGACTCTTTATCTAATTTCCTAATTCTTTTTGCAATTTCTATTCCATTTATATCATATATTGAAATATCCAATATATATATATCATAAAATACATTTCTTTTTTCTACTTTATATAATAACTCTTCTCCACTTTTAAATCCACAAACCTCTGCTTTATAGCCATGTTCATTTATAATATCATCTATCATGAACATCTCTTCATTCAATATTAAATCTTGGTCATCACAAACTGCTATTAACATTATATTCCCCTTAATTAATATTTTTTCTCTTTAGTGTTATCCTTATTATTAATAAATTAAACATTCCACATAATAGCATTAACTTCATAGCTATTAATTTTGTCTTCATAATTTAAAATTCCACTATATTTATTAACAATTTTTTCAACACTTTTTAACCCTAATCCATGATTTTCTTTATCTTCTTTCCAAGTTTTTTCAGAATTGTAATAAATACTTTTTGAATTCTCAATATTTATTGTCATAGCAGATTTCTTATAAAGTATATTTACATTAATAATTCTTTCAAATTCTTCAATCATGCTACATGCTTCAATAGAATTATCCAATAAATTTCCTAAAATTATTCCCATATCAGATGGATCAACCCTTATATTTGTCGGCACTTTTATATCTATAACCCAGTTTATATTATATGGTTTACTATGATTAATTTTAGAATTTAACATAAAGTTAATTTCAACATTTTCTGTGTAAATACCTAATTTATCATTTTGTGTTTTTGAAATGATTCTGTCCATTATTATATTAGCTTCTTTTATATTTCCATTATTGACCTGACTTTTTAACATTATAATTTCATTTTTAATATTATGTCTCAGTTCTTTAATTTCTTTTTGTTTTTTCTCAATTCTATTATAGTAATCTTCTTTATATTTCATTTCTTTAATTTCTTCTTCTAATAAAATTCTTTCAGCAAAGTATACCAATGTAGTCAAAATTGTCATTAATCCTAGTATTGTAATAGAATCTATAATTAACTTAATACTTAATATATTGGGTCTATTCATAACTATTGATTCTATAGTGTAAATAAAAATTGTCATTAATGATAATGCAACATTAGTTTTTATTGTCATCTTTATATCAAGAAATAATGCGACTACAATTGCAAAATATATTGATTTATATCCAATATTTATGTCATACTTTAAAAATCCAATGAAAAAGTAATCAATAATTACAGAAATACACATTAATTTTTTAGTCATCTGAAACTTCTCTATGCTAAGTTTATTATTAATGATTATAACTTTAAATAAATATATAAATATACTTATTTCAAATGCAGCTACTAAAGACATAAATAGCTCATATTTACCATATTCATTTATTAAAAAATATCTTGCTGTGGCATTGACTGGAATTGTAGCTATACCTACGATAAAAATTGCAATAACTACCCTTACTATTTTTGTATGATATTTTTCAAGTATGCTTATTTTTTTATCTCTCATTTATTATTACTCCATCTGCCCCCTTTACAATTATTCTTTATAACTTTAATTATTTTTATTACCCACAATTTTTCTAATTTAAATTCTTCCAATCTTATTTTATCAGATATAAGAAAATTTAAAAATATAGTTTCTAATATGAAATCTATTTCACCTAAAAATTGTTTCATTAATTGCATTAATTATAAAAACCTGCCATCACAAGAAAAAATTAATATTGAATAACTTTATCCTATAAAGACAGGTTTTATATAATTCTATTAAATTATTGACGAATAATTTTTATCAACTATTTTTTTCAATGCACATTCAGCAAGCCTTGCAAAATATCTTGAACACTTTATTATTGCTTTTTCATCAACAGTATATTCTGGATGATGATGTGCTTCTGATATACCTGTTCCAACTACAATAAAAACTCCTGGTATTTCCTTTTGATAGTAAGCAAAATCTTCTCCTTCAAGTCCCATTGTGATTCTCTTAACATCGTATCCCATGATTCTACCTAGCTTAGATGCAAAGTTAGTCCACTCTTCATCATTCTTGGTTGCTGGCGATCCTGAATGCCATATTAATTCAGCATTTCCTCCATAGGACTTTGCTATTCCTTCAACAAGTGCTTTCATTCTTTCAGGAATTAGCTCTCTTGTATGTTCATCAAGTGTTCTGACTGTCCCTTCTATATATGCTGTTTCAGGAATTACATTCCATGTATTACCCGATTCAACATGAGTCACACTTAATAATGCTTTATCAGTAGGACTTATATTTCTGCTTACAATAGTCTGAAGCGCATTTATTATATTTGTAGATATTATAATAGGATCTATTGACTTTTCTGGCTTTGCAGCATGGCTTCCCACGCCTGTAATCTTAATCTCAAATCTATCTACTGCTGCTGTCATAGCACCTTCTTTAAGTCCCATTACTCCCACTTCAAAATCTGATACATTATGGATTCCAAATATTGCATCAACATCATCTAAAGCACCTGTTGAAATTATTTTTTCTGCACCATCCCCACTTTCTTCTCCTGGCTGAAATATAAATTTAACAGTTCCAATTAGTGATCCTTGATACTTTTTAACAAGATAAGCTGCTCCAAGGACAACTGCCGTGTGAAAATCATGTCCACATGCATGCATTTTACCATTACTTAATGATTTATACGAAAGGCTTGTTTCTTCAATTATTGGAAGAGCATCAATATCACATCTTATTGCAACTACTGGTCCATTAGGATTTCCCTTTACTTGTGCAACTAAACCTGTCTTTAATGGTAAATCTAATACCTCTATATCAACTTGTCCTAATAATTCTTTTATTTTCTTTGTAGTTTCAAATTCCTCATTAGACAACTCTGGGTGTCTATGAAATTCATGAAATAGGCCTATAAGTTCTTCCTCAAGATTTTCTAATATTGTAAGTAGATTTGTATTAATCATTGTTTTCCCCCTCTTTGATATTGCTAAATTTAATCCTTAAACTTTCTATGCTATATTTCTTGATAATGCCTTATATATATAATTAAATATCTTAAGAATTCTTAGCTACCATTGTTACTAATATAATAAATAAATAAAACACTAAATACATTAATGACCATTTGTTAGTAAATGAATAAAAAATCTTATTTCTTACTTTTAAAACTTCATTCTTTTCCTTACATATGTCAATCAGCTCTTTTCCATACTTAAATAAAAAATATAAAAGTGCTGAAACTCCACATATGTAATAAATACTGCTCCATATTAAAAGAATATTTTGCGAGTTAGTAGTTGAAATTAATGTTGTAATCATAGCCATAATATTATTAAACATATGAACAATTATAGATGGAACAATTGATTCACTTTTAACTGCAACAAATGCTAGTATTATTCCCATTAGAATTGGGTTTACAAGCTGTACAAGATTAAAGTGAAACATTGAGAAAAATATTGAAGTTACTATTATTGCAGTAAAATCCCCATACTTCCTCATATTATTTAAAATATATCCCCTAAAAATTATCTCTTCAAACACTGGTGCAATAATACATGTATATGAAAAAAATAAGATAAGATAAATAGTCTCTTTTGGAATACTAAAATCTGGTGATGGTATTTCAATTCCATGAGAATTTATAATAATAGAATATATTAAAAATATAATACTTGATATTATTCCAACTCCGATTGATGCAAAGGCTCCTGATACAATAAAATCTGATGGCACCTCTTTTTTAAAGGATATATAATTATTTATTCCCTTTCTAAATATAAAAAAGCAGGCTATAATTGCTACTACATCAGCTGCTATACAAGGAAAATATCCAACCCAGAAATTATATGCATCATTTGAAAGTCCTAAAATCATTCCAGTATTTGAATTACTGCCTAACAACGATGATCTTATCTTTAATATTCTAATTATTAAACTTCCAAGAAAATATGTTAATACAGATAAAATAAGCAATATTACAGCACACTTTCCAGCTGTATTTTTTATATCTTTTTTTAAAAATTTCTTTCCATAACATGCATTTTCATTTAAATTTTCTGCCATATATTTTTCCTCTCCCATTTCAATTAACTTTTTAAATATTTATCTCAAACTGAAATATATAATCCCCTTAACTAATAATATTCAGCAAAATATTGAAAATGTAGAATATAATATAAATATCTTAACATATTTAATATTTATATAAAATAATAAGAATTGACAAGTTATTATTTAACCCAAAAGTACCTAATGCTATAGTTTCTTCAAAAAGTACAAAAGTTGATACAATATCAGGTGCAACGCACAGTGTAATGGTATAATTAGTACTGTTTAAAATCCAAAAACACTCTTTAATATAAAAAATATAATAGGGACTAATAATGCCGGAAGCATATTTAATGTCTTACACTCTTTTATTTTTAAAATACTTATTCCCGAACTTGCTATTAAAACACCACCAATAATAGAAAGTTCTGTAATCAAAGCATCTGAAAAGAAAGAACCCGATAAAAAATGGGCTATTAGAAAAATACTTCCCTGCCATATAAACAAAATAGGAGCAGCAAATAACATTCCTATACCATATGTAGATGCAAATATAATTGATGTAACAAAATCCAAAGTAGCATTAGTAAATAAATATGTATTATCACCATAAATAGCACTCATTACTGGACCTAATATAGAAAGAGTACCTATACAGTAAAGTAATACTGCTGTTGAAAGTCCTTGTCCAAGGTTTGATTTCGAATATTTTCCAATCATATTTTGAAATTTTTCATCAATATTGATTATAGAACCTATCAAACTCCCAACAGCAAGACTTATTATAAACAATACAGGATAACTGCTTTCAGACATATGGCTCACAATAGAATTAATTCCTAAAGCAGTAGCTGCAAATCCCATAGCATTAAAAAGCGCTCCTTGATATTCCTCTTTAATTCCTTTCTTTACTAAACATCCAGCAACAGTTCCCGTAATAATTGTTCCTGTGTTTACAATTGTTCCAATCATTTAAATCACTCCTATAAATTTCATTTATTTTATAGAAATAAAATTAAACCATCCAGTAACTAGAGAGTCAATACTTTTTTATATGGAACCTGTATTTCTGTTACAAATTTACCTGTATCATTTGTCATACCATAATCAATTAATGTTATTTCTATAGAATCCCCACAAATACTATAGTTCTTCTCTTTCATATAATTTAATATCTTAATATAATATTCCTTTGATTCTTTATGAGTGCCCTTAAATCTCAAAGTTAGATAATCCCCCTCAGGAATATATTTACCCTTTACACTAGTATTATCTTCATTTTCAATGATTATAATAACAGAAGCAAATTCGTCAAATTTATTCGCTGATATATTGTCTTTATCAATAGATAATGCAACCTTTCCCAAAAAAATTGCTGTATTTAATTGATGTTTTCTTCCAAGTTCAACAATTGGATAATCAATATCTTCTCCAACTTTTATATTTTTCTTAAGAATAGCGATATTTCTACGTGGAATCCATTTTTCTTCTATTTGATAGTATTCAGAATAAATTGCATCTTTAATTTGTATAATACGATTTTTAATTTTATGTTCTATTAATTCCAGCTCACTCTTTTTTTGTGTAATTTCTTTCTGCTGTTCTTTTAATATAGAAACTAATGTTTCTATTTCTCTGTTGTTAAAGAAATCAATAATTTTCGCTATAGGTATATTTAAAGTTCGTAAATATTTAATGGTATTAAGGCGTTCAAATTGTTTAGTTGAATAATACCTATACTTTGAATTTGGATCTATGCGTTCTGGCTTTAACAAGTTAATTTCATCATAATATCTTAACGTTCTTATATTTATTTCAAATAAATTTGCAATTTCTCCTATTGTAAATAAATCTTTCAATCTTACACCTGCTTTACTTTATAAACAATTATTCTATTATTTCTTTTTTATACGTATTATAGCATAACTATTATGTTTACAAGGTAAGATTATAATTACTAACTATGTAACATCATGATTTTTAGCTATCTGTTTCTTAATTTCTTTATAGTATGTTGCAAAAAATATACAAATTTTTAATAAATACAATTTTATATAAAGTAAAAAAATATTACTGGAAATGTTACTTCCCAGTAATACTTTAGAAATCAATATATTAATTACGCCAAATTTTCTGTGGTATTTTTTATATCAACTTACTCATTGCTTTATATTATTATTTTTCTGCAATCTTTCTTAAAAGAGATTTTGCTTTTATTCTTTTTAAAAGAACTCCTAATGCTGAAATCACTTGATTTAACACTATTACCATAACCGAAGTTGAAGCAGCTATTTTTACTGCACTAGTTTGTTCTTTACTATCTTTTGAACTTTCATTAACCTGAGATAGAGTATCTGCTAAACTGCTAGATTCAATATTCCCCTCTTCTCCAACTGTTCCTTCTTCTATTAATATCATAGAATCCTCTAAAAATTTAATTCCGAAATTAATATTCATTCTCATAGGATTGATATAAATATATGCTTTAATATCATCATTTACATTATTAATAGGGAATCTTAGTGATATTAATTCATTAGCCATATCATTTAGCGGTACAGTATGTTCTACAACTTCTCCATTAACTTCTATTTTAAAATTACCCATTGAACCTGAACTACTAAATGTAATTGTTGCATAAAGCTGTCCATCAATATCTTCAATAATACTTGTTTGATTTAAATATTTTCTTGCCATAGTACGTCCTATTGCACTATCACTAACTATTTCATTAGTTACAGTATACTTTTTAAAGTATTCCTTAGCTAATGATGCTAAATCTTTTGCTGCTTCTTCTTCTACCACTAATTTATCTTCGCTATTAGTCTTATTTGAAGAAAAGGCATTAGTTATTTTTGAAAGTACACTGCCTGATGAATTACTTTCTGAAACTCCTGATGAATTTCCAGCTAATTCTGGTAAACTTTCAGCTTCTTCTGTACTTATTAATTCTAAAGTTGACTCTAAGAATTCAACTCCAAATGATATATCTCTACCCATTGCAGTTACATTAGTTGTTACAGTAACTTGAGTTGAAATTGATGGTACTTCAAATCTAATATCTAAAGTCTTTTTACTATCATCTTTGCTTACAACGTCATAGTTTATCTGCTTTCCATTAATAGAAAGTCTTATATTGTTCATTATATCAGTCTGGCTAAAACCTAATGTTATATATTTTTTATCATCTATGATTTCATAGTAACTAACTTTATTAACAGCTCCTCTTGCTGCTTGATATCCAAATGAACTTTCAGTTATTATCTCATTATTAACTCTATAAGTTGTCTTTTTATATTGAGAATTTGTATTAACTGGTGGTGCATTCACAATATCATTTTGTGGATCTTTAATTGTTCCGTTATCATTAATTGATGTATCTGTTGCAGTTTCATCCTCATCATCTTCTTCGTCATCATAGTTGTCTGCATCATCATCTTCCTCTAAAGTACTAGATCTTAATAATACTCTAAATGCTAACCCATCATGATTCTCTATACCAAAATCTGATAAATCAAGATTTGTTGTAACTAAAATTTCATCACTCAATGATCCTATTCTAAATTTAATGTATAACTTATCTGAAGTCTTCTTAACAGTTGAGTAACTTGTCTTATCTCCTTCAACCTTTATTGAAACACCTTTTATTACTGAAGCATTTTTAAATTTTAAAGTTAAATATATTTTATTGTTTTTTACAGTAACAACACTTTCTTTATCTACATACTCTCTTGCATGAGATTCACTATCTGAATCTTCCTTTAATACCTTATTTTTTATTGTATATGTTCCACTATCTAAATCATCATCATCGTCATCACTATCTGATGATGAGCCACTATCACTCCCACTATTTCCTGTATCCTTAATTTCCACTAAAGTAGCACTATCAAAAACTACAGTAAAACTATCATCTGTATCTTTTGTAGATTTACCTGATATATGAATTTTATCACTTAAAGATGTAATCATAAAACTAACATATGTTTTATTATCTTGAGTTTTTACTGAATATGGAGTTGCACTAGTATTTTCATTTAATGTTATTGTTCTTTTATCCATAAAATCAGCCATATTGAACACTAAAGTAGCAAATATGTTTTCATATTTAACTTCTACTGAACTTGACGTATCTAAATATCTAGCACTTTCTGGTATAGTTCCATTTGAACCTGCTACAACCTTATTGTTTATAGAATATATAGCATCTTTCTTTACATTAAGTATCTCTTCTTCTGGAGCTTCTACATCATTACCATTTTCATCTTTTATTGTGGATGTATCCAGTTTAACATCAAAACTTGTAGTGTTAACATAATTTATTTCTTTTATAGTAAGTGTACATCCAACTGATATACTGCTGCTTAAAGAATTTATACTAAAAGAAATAGTTCCTGTCCCATCAGGGTTTTTAACAAAATTAATATCCTTTGTTGTTACTCCATCAACAGTAGCTGATAAGTCACTAAAAGCATCTGCATATTGACTAATATTTAAAGTTAATGTGTAATTTCCATTTTCAACTGTTAATGTACTTTTACTATTTAAATAATTTCCTGCTGCAGAAGTACTAGTTGAATTATCCTTTAAAAATGTACTTTCTATAGTATAAGTCCCATCTGATAAAGTCTTATTTTCTTCCTCTGGATAAGTTTCTCCTGAACCATCATCTGGATTTTCTATATCTTCATCTTTATCATCTAAATCTTCAAAGTATGTGATATTGCTTATAGCAAGATCAAAGTCATGCTGCTTAATTCCCATAGATGGTACTATAGCTGCATAATTACAGTCTACTGTTATATTTATTTCATCTTTTATTGAACCTAATTTAAATTCAGCTATATAGCTTGTATCATCTATATCTGTTCTTTTAGTATCTACTGATACCCCATTCACAGATGCACTTGTTTTTACTACCATATTTGAATCATTTATTACTAATTGTACTGTTATTTTTCCATTCTTTATTTTTATTCTGCTTTTTTCTGTATCTATGTATTTTGCCATTGATGAAGAATCGGATGTTCCTGTTTTATTTGCTGCAAAATCTGCTGTATACATCCCATCTTGTAATTCTTCTTCTATCTCAGGTAATTCTTCCTTAAATTCAACTGTATTTATGACAAAGTCTACAACATGAGTCATTTTCATAGTTTCGCTTATAGTAACAGTCATTCCTAGATTTATTTCATCTTCTATTGACCCTATTTCAAATTCCATTGTAATAACTTTATCTTTTTCTGTTGTATTTACTTCTGCTTCACTGCCATTTACACTAGCAGTTAAATTTCCAATCATACCTGTACTATTATCTATATTAAGTACTAATTTTTTCTTTCCATCTTCTACTTTTAATGTTGAATCTATTATATATTTTTTTAATGTAGATTCTACAAAAGTTCCATCTGTAGATGTTCCTTCTTTATAAACACTATAGTCTACAGAATATATTCCGTCTTCAAAGTTTTCTTCTTCCTCTTCTTCTGGAAGCTCTTCTAAGTATGTAACATCACTTATTAGCAAATCAAAATCATGCTGCTTAATTCCCATTGATGGTATTATAGCTGCATAATTACAGTCTACTGTTATGTTTATTTCATCTTTTATTGAACCTAATTTAAATTCAGCTATATAGCTTGTATCATCTATATCTATTCTTTTAGTATCAACTGATGCTCCATTTACAGATGCACTTGTACTTACTACCATATTTGAATCATTTATTACTAATTGTACTGTTATTTTTCCATTCTTTATTTTTATTCTGCTTTTTTCTGTATCTATGTATTTTGCCATTGATGAAGAATCTGATGTTCCTGTTTTATTTGCTGCAAAATCTGCTGTATACATCCCATCTTCTAAATCTTCTTCAGATAACTGTTCATCTATAATTAAAGAATTTAAATATTCTTCCATTTCAGAATCAATTTCTAAATCCGCATTAGATTCTTCCTTGTTTAATGAATTTAAATATTCTTCTAAGTAGTTTTCCATATCACCATCAATTGTATATGATGGTGTATCCAATTCTTTATCTTCTACTTCTGTATCTGTAGATTCTTCACTATGAGCTTTCTCATCATCTACAGTTTTATCTATCCCCTCTAGATTAACCTCTGTATCCTTATTAATAAGTTCACTAGTTTCATCTTCGTTTTCTTCTAGTTCAATATTTTCTGAATCTACTATATCTTCTAAGTGTATAGTCTCTTCATTTTCATTATTAATTACCAATGTTTCAGTAGCCTGTACAGGTGTTATAAGACCTAAAACAATAGTTAATGATAAAATCATTGACATAATTTTTTTCATGTTAGTTACCCCCTATATTTTCTGTATATTAATTAGTTTTCTTTTTACACTTATCATTAGCTGTTTTTAATGTATAGTGTGTTCCTCCAATAAATAAGCCCATAATAGATGCATATTCTACTATTACTTGTACCTTAGTTGATTTATTACGTGCATCTGTTTCTTTATTCATTTTCAACATGGTTTTTACTATTGAATTATTGCTTAAAGCAAATAATCCAAGTAACATGATTATTATTGAAAGAGTTCTTAATATATATATTCTTATTGAATTAATTCCCTTTATATTAAATAATCTCCTAAATCCATACATTATCATTTTCCAATGTAATCCTATATGTATTGAAATACATATGAATATTAATAATGCTGAATTTTTATGTATACTAGCCCACAGTTGTCTATTCTCTGCTGCTATGCCCTTAAATATAGTAACTGAAATCAATATCCCACTTATTATTACTAATGCAGTTAATACTGCCAATAATATATTAAGTACCACCGAAAATTTAGTGGCAAAATTAAGTTTTGTATCGAAGATTCTAGATGCCATTCCCTTTATCCATCTATAATTAAGAATAAGATGAAGTATAACTAATCCACCAATTATTAATCCTAATTTTTCATGCCAACCTATTCCTGTTATCATAATTTTCATTATGCATATAAAACATATAGTCATTATGATATCTAAACAATATTTAATATGCTGTTTATTCATTTCTTTATCTCCTAAATTAATTAAATTCTCTTATCAATGGAATTTCTGATTTATTCCATAGTTTTTACTCTAAACATAAAATAGTAAAATTTGAATACCATTACTAAAGCTATTAATATTTTTACTATCCATTTATCAACAAAAATTAATGGAAACATCATAATAAAATATGCAAATAATAAAATTCTCCATTTCTGTGCTTTTGTCATTGCTCTGTTTACAACAAAACTCTCTAAATTTTTCTTATACAATGATGTTCCTTTAAACCATTTATCGAGTTTTTCTGAACTTCTAAAGAAGCATATGGATGCCAATAATAAAAACGGTGTAGTTGGTAAAACAGGAAGTATTATTCCTATAAATCCAAATGCTAAAGCTAAAAAACCAGCAAATATATATAGGCCTTTTTTAATCTTATTCATCTGTCATCTCCTTAAAATATATTTTTAATTTCTTTAATTGCAAAATCATTATAAAGTTATTAAGCTTGTATTCAATAAAGCATATGTTTAATTAACTCAATAGGCTTATATAGAATAAGCCTTGGACCTGAAAACCTCATAACATCTTTTACTTTTTCACGCATATCTTTTTTGTAACAATGAATCTTACATTTTCCACAAGTCGTTTTATCATCACCAAACCTACAGTGAGATAGTCTAAAATGAGCATAGTCTAATAATTCCTGACAGTCATCACAAAGCTTATTATTACCTTTATGTTTTTTTCTACAATAAATTTCTATCATAAGTTTAATTACTTGTTTTTCATGATCAACCCTACCTAACTTGCCCATAGCTATCCTCCATATAATATCTCTTGAAATTCATTATCATCTATTTTTCATAAATTTGGAGGACTAGTAACTACTCCTCCAAATTTATTTTTTATTTTCTTTTAAAATATCAGTTTAATACAAGTTTTTTCTTTTCAAGTTTATAAACCTTGTTACATACTGAAGTTGTAGATTTTCTGTGAGATATAAGTATTATTGTTTTTTCTTCACAGTTTTCCTTAATAGATCTTAATATTTCACTTTCATTCAATGTATCTAAATTACTTGTAGGTTCATCTAAAATAAGTACATCACCGTTACTTATAAAGGCTCTTGCAAGTCCTATTCTCTGCTTTTCTCCAGATGAAAGCATTCCTCCAAGTTCACCAGCCTTTGTATCATATCCCTTTGGAAGCTTTTCTATAAAATCATGTATAGATGCCTTTTTAGCAGCTTCTATAACCTCTTCCCTTGATGCATTTAGATTTCCTATTTTTATATTATCTTCTATTGATTCATTAAATAAGTATGTTTCCTGGCTGACTAGTGTCTGGCTTGCTCTTAAAGATTTTGTAGGAATATCTTTAATATTTATGCCGTCTATATCTATTCGTCCAGAATTAACATCCCAGAATCTCATAATAAGTTTTATAAATGTACTTTTTCCTATTCCACTTTCACCAATAAGAGCTATCTTATCACCCTTATTTATATTAATAGAAATATCATCTAATATTTTTTCTTGTCTGCCTGGATATGAAAACTCTACGTCTTTAAACTTTATAGAATTTCCTTCTACTTTTTTGTCTCCAGCTACTTCTTCCACATTAGGTTCTTCATCTAATAATGCAAAAAGTCTTTCTGCACATGCAAATGTATGAAGAAGATTATTTGATAAATTGCTTAATGCAACTACTGGTCCAAATGAAGATGCTACTATAACTACAGCAATAACAATTTCTATAAATGAAATACTGTCAGCAATCAATAATCCAAAACCCGTTCCTACAAAAGTTAATATTGCTAACATTATTGTAAGATCTGTTACACCTCTTATTACACCTTCATGATCTTTTATCTTAGATAAACTTTTATTAAGTTCTCTTGATTTTTCATTTATGCTATTTAATCTTCTCTGTCCACCATTAAACAGTAAAATTTCTTTTAATCCTCTTAATGAATCAAGTATATAGGAATTGCTTTGACCAAAATTATTTCTATATTCAACTCCAGCTTCTTTTGCCATCTTTGAAGATAAATATGGTATTGCAAAACCAACGATTAAAAAGAATACAGCTCCTAATATACCAAACCATGGATTAATTCTAAATAATATAATAGATATTATGGTATTTGTTATTATAGCTATTGTTATTGGCGCTATAGTATGTGCATAAAATACTTCTAATAATTCTATATCAGATGTTATAAGTGAAATTAAGTTTCCTTTTTCTTTTCCTTCAAGCTTAGCCGGTGCTAATCTTCTTAATACTGTAAAAATTTTATCTCTTAAAATCACTAATATTTTAAATGCTATATAATGTCCTGACAGCTGTTCACAATATCTAAATAATCCTCTAAGTACTGCGCAAACAATCATAACTATTACTGCTGACTTAAATGTAAATGAGGTTACTTCACCAATTAAAACTCCAAGGGCAACAGCTCCAAATGTTGCTATTGCTATTGCTGCTAAAAATCCTAAGACTCCCATTCCTATTGTAATTAACATAACTGGTGCTAGGGGTTTTAACTCAACTATAAGCCTTGCCATTATCTGAAAGCCTGATCTTCTCTTCATATCTAGCATACCTCCCTTGTACTTTCTAATTGGTTCTGCTTATTAACCATAGAAAAATATTCACCTTTTATATCAGTCAATTCATCATGATTCCCATTCTCAACTATTTTTCCGTCTTTCATTACGTATATGTTGTCTGCATCCACTACATTAGCTAATCTATGAGAAATAACTAATATTGTCTTATCTTTAGAAAGCTCATAAATTGATTCCCATATAGCTTCTTCGCTTTCTATATCTATGTTTGATGTGGCTTCATCAAATATAATCATTTCACGATTTCCTAAGATAGCTCTTGCCAGTGCTAACCTCTGCTTTTGACCTCCTGATAATGAGCTTCCACCTTCACCTACATTTGTATTCAATCCATCTCTTAATGATTGTACAAAATCATATAATCTAGCTTTTTTTAATGCATCATTAATTTCAGATTTAGTTGCATCATATTTACCCATAAGTAGGTTGTCCATTATGCTTCCATTGAATATATAGCTGTTTGTAGATACTAATGAAATCTTATTATAAATATCATCTAATGATATATTTTCAACATTTATTCCATTTAATTTTATAGCTCCATCATTTACGCTATTTGTATTCATTATAAGTGATGCTATAGTACTCTTACCACTTCCGCTTTCACCTACAATAGCTACTATACCTTTGTTTGGTATATCCAGATTTACATTATCTACAACTGTTCTTTCTCCATCATAACTGAATTTAACATTTTCTAAGCTAACTGAAAGATTATTAAGCTTTGATGCTGAATCATTACATATATCTTTTTCTTTTTCTTCTGCATCTAATAAGTAAAATATTTTATCACATGCTGCCATACCATTCATAGCAATATGGAAATATGAACCTAATAATCTTAATGGTATAAAGAATTCTGATGAAAGTAAAATAATAACCAATAAATTTCCAACTGAAAGATTTCCATTTTTAAATTCTATTAATGCCACTATAGTTCCAAGTGCTGCTCCTCCAAATGCTATTAAATCCATAATATTTATAGAATTAAGCTGCATACTTAAAACTTTCATAGTTATTTTTCTAAAGCCTTCAGCTTCTTCATTCATTTTTCTATGTCTTTCTTCATCAATATCAAAAACTTTTAATGTAGTCAGCCCTTGTAAATTTTCTAAGAATGTATCTCCAAGATTTGCGTAACTGTTCCAATACTCCTTTAATATCTTTTTAGCAATTTTCATTATTGCAATAATCGATAATGGAATTAACGGTACACATACTATAAATACTACTGCTGACTTAATTGATATAAATGAAATAAAAACAAATAAAGTTATTGGTGCAAGCATTGAATAGAAAAATTGTGGCAAATATCTACCAAAGTAAATTTCTAACGCTTCTACTCCTTCAACAGTCATTTGTACAATTGTTGATGTACTTTGAACCTTATTGTATCCAACACCTAATTTTAATAACTTTTTATAAATAAGTTCTCTAAGATTAACTCTTACGCTATCCGATGCTAAATAAGATAATTTTCCGTACATTATATTACTAAAATATCTTATTATCAATAACACTGCTATTATTGCAATTGTACCGGCTAATGATAAATTTTCATTTACTTTAAATTTAAGAAGAGTGCTTAACTTATCTATTTCTAGATTAACTAATAATCCTCTTACTGTGTAAACCTTGTTTATAAACTGACCAACCATAAGAATAATCAATATATTACAAATGATTGATATCCAGCTTGTTAATACTGTTAATGCAATATACTTTTTTGACTCACTGCATATTCCTATGAGTCTTTTGTTAATCATCATATGTTTAACTATCTCCTTCTCAATTATTATCTATCATTAAAAACACATAAAACGAGAGCATATACTACTATATACTCATTGGAATCTCTTATCGATAATGATTATCATTAATATAACATATAAATTTATTATTGTAAATGTCAAAGACTGTATTTAGGCTTAAAACCTAAATACAGTCTTTATCAATAAATTCTATATAGTTTTTCTCTTCTATCCTTCTTTAAGCTAAAAGATTTCCTTATATTTATCACTTTTTCTTTACATATATCTACTTTTATAATTCCTTCATCAGAAGTAATTTCATTTAAAATATTTCCTTCAGGATCAATAATCATTGAAGCTCCATTATAATAAATTCCATCACCAGTACCAACTCTGTTTATTCCTGCAATATAGCACTGATTTTCTATTGCCCTTGCTGTAAGTAATGTTATCCAGTGATTTTCTCTTTCCTTTGGCCAGTTTGCTGCTACACATATTAACTCTGACTTCTTTGAAGCAATCTGAAATATCTCTGGAAATCTTAAATCATAACATATAAATGGAGTTATATTTATATCCTCTAAAACACATGATATTATCTCATTACCTTTATGGTATTTCTTATCTTCACCACCATAACTAAAAGGATGTATTTTACTATAATCTGCAATAACATTGCCTTCATTTGATACTATTATATATTTATTTAAACCTTTTTCATCTACAATAACACCAAACCCAATCCCTATATTCATACTGTATTTTACAGCTATTTTGCTTATCCAGTTACTGATTTCTTTTTCCGAAAAAGTATGTTTATCTATATCCATTGTAAAACCTGTTAAAGACATCTCAGGAAACAATAACAGTTCTATTTTTTTCTCACAAGCTTCTTTTACAAAGTTTTCAATTTTATTCATATTCCTATATATATCTTCCCATTCAATATCCATTTGTACAATTCCAATAATCATGTTCATACCCCCAATATAAAAAGCCGCTTCAAGATTATAAAAAATCTTAAAACAGCCTCATTGCTTCATATTAATTAAAAATTTTTTCCGTTCCAGCCCCAATTTTCAACTTCTTCATATTTTATATAAATTTTATTTTGAGGTATTCCAAGTTCTTCTTCATAAATCTTGCATACTTCACTTGTAACTTTATCAAAGGCTTCTTTCGATGCTCTACCAAATACTTTTATTTCAACAAATGCGCCTTTTTCAAGCTTTTCTCCTGCTAAATATAATTTATATTCGTCTTCAAATCCAACCATTAAAAATGTTTCACTTTTTCCTGGTATAAGTTCAATTGCTTTTCCTAATCTCTTTTTTATTATCTCTTCTTTTTCCGGTGAAATCTTCACTGTTACTTTTGATCCTATAAATGGCATACAAAACGCCTCCAATCCGTATATTTATATTTAATGATATTAGAAGCCTGAATATTTGTCAATAAAAGTAATTAATGCTTTATTTTTATTTTACTTAATCATCTGCAAATCTATATCCAATTCCTACTTCAGTCAATATAAAACGTGGCTTTGCAGTATTCTTTTCAATTTTTCTTCTAAGACTCGCCATAAATACTCTTATTGATTTTGAATCCCCATTTTCACCATATCCCCAAACTTCTTTTAATATGTAATTATGAGTAAGAACCTTACCTTTGTTTGCAACCATTAAAGTCAATAATTTATATTCTATTGGTGTAAGATGTATTTCATTATCATCAACAAGAACTTTACGCTTTTCATAGTCTATTGTTAAGTAATCACATTTAAAAAGTTCATCTTTTACAGGTATTTTATCACGATTCATCTTTCTTTCAACAACACGTATCCTTGCAAGCAGCTCTCCCATATGAAATGGCTTTGTAACATAATCATCAGCTCCTGAATCAAGTGCTGATATTTTGTCTATTTCTTGCCCTCTTGCTGATACTACTATTATTGGACATTCTGATATCTCTCTTATTGATTTTATAATTTCTATCCCATCACTATCTGGAAGACCTAAATCAAGTAGAACTATATCAGGTTTATTAGAATAAAATAATGATAATCCCTCTAATCCTGTACTTGCACATTGAAAATTATATCCACTTGTTTTTAATGAAAGAGAAATGAAATTTAATATGTATTTATCATCTTCAATAATTAATATTCTCGAATAATTCATTCTAAATCCTCCATTACAGCAATTATTTTTATTATAAAGGGAGTGTAAAGCTAAAAAGTGCTCCTCCTTCTGGTGACTTTCCTGCTGTAATTTCCCCTCCATGGGCATTAATAATCGCCTTACATATTGCAAGGCCAAGCCCCATACCTCTTTTCCCATCAACTATCTTTCCTGAATATGAAACAAAACTATCAAATATCTTATCGATTATTGATTCATTTATACCTTCTCCATTATCGGCAATTTCAAATACAACAAAATCATTCTTTTGAAAAACCCTCAAATATATTGTACACTTCTCATCCGTATATTTAACTGCATTATCAAGAAGATTTATTAATACCTGAACAATAAGCTTTCCATCCACAGGTATTGATATAACTTCTTTAGGAAGGCTCACTTGAACATCTCTGTTACTTAATAAACCTGATATATGTCTTAATGATTCATCTACAATATCATCTACAACTTCATCCTGTTTTTTTATAACAAGTTTTCCTTCACCAATCCTTGTCATATTTAAAATGTTTTCAACTAAATTGTTGAGCCATAAAGCTTCTTCATTTATATCTTTTACAAGATCCTTTATAGTCTCTTGTGGAAGTTTGTTAATATTATCCATTACCACACCACTAGCTCCCACAATTGCTGTTAATGGTGTTCTTAAGTCATGAGAAATACCTCTAATAAGATTACTTCTAAGATGCTCTCTTTCCATCTCTATCCTTATGTTTTCTCGTTCATAATATATAAGTTCTCTATCTAGAGATATTCCAATCTGAGTAGCAACCATCTTTATCAAAAGTTCATTTTCTAAAGATAAATTATCCTCTGAAAAGAATATTTCTATTTCACCTAATTTTTTATTAATTCCATGTATATCTAAATTTAATTTATTCATGTTACATTTTGATTCATCTATACTTTCATCCTTATAAAAAATCTCATTTGTATCAGATAAAGTTACTTTACTTTTACAACCAGTATGATTATAAATATATGATATTCCTTGAATAACAATATTCTTTTTACCTGTAATATTAGAAAAATTATCTGTTATCTCACATAGTAATCTAGCTGTACATTCATTTTTTTCTGCAATCTCAGCTTGTTTTTGAATTCTTGATGTAAGAGAACTAGATATAATTGAAGATATAAAGAAAAATAACAATAACGTTATGTCACTTGTACTATATATCTCAAAAGTATGTACTGGTACTGTAAATATATAATTAAAAATTAATACGCTTAATATTGATGCAACTGCTCCATAAAAATAGCCTTTAGTAATAACAGTTACAAGAAGTACCCCAACGAGAAATACCATCATTATACTATCTTTTTCTATTCCTAATTTTCTCATTATCATAGATATTATTGTTGATAATAACACGACCGAAATAAGTTTAATACTATAACCAATACTAGATTTATTCATGTTACTTTATTCACCTCAACCCAATTATAGCATAATATTACTTATTTATGGACTATTTTCAATTGACCTGTAAGGCGTCTTCTAGGTACTCCTTGTCAGTAATAAACAATTTGCGTTATTACATAACTACTTTATTTATACATTAAAGATATTAGCTCAAGTATAACCGATTTTTTATAAACTATAATTCTTAATTGCAGTATAGCTGCTTATTTAATAGGCTAGGGATTTTGGTTGTAGCATAGCTGCTTTTTTTATACGCTAGGGATCTTAATTGCAGCATATCTGCTTTCTTAATAGGCTAGGGATTTTGGTTGCAGCATAGCTGCTTTTTTTATAAGTTTATATCTTTTTAATTAGCTTAACTAAGTCATTTTTTTTAGCAGCTACAATTAGGTGCTCTTCTTCTCTAAATACATGGTCAGCTTTAGGTAGAGGTAGAATTTCTCCATTTTCCTTTATTGCTAATATACTCATCTGATACTTACCCCTTACTGATATTTCAGCTATTGTTTTTCCAATCCATCCACTTACTGGTGGAATTTCAGCTATAGAATATTCAGGTGTAAGCTCTATATAATCAAAAACGTGATCAGCACTATATCTTATTGCTGCTTTTTCAGCTATATCTTTTTCTGGATATACAACATCATCTGCTCCATTTCTTAAAAGGAATTTTGCATGTATTTCTCTATTCGCTTTAGATACAACATGTTTTGCTCCCAATTCCTTAAGTAATGATGTAATTTCTAGTGATGCCTGAAAATTATCTCCTATACAGACAAAACATATATCAAAATTTCTTACTCCAAGTGATTTTAATACATCTACATTGGTACAGTCTCCTATTTGAGCTGTTGTGACAATAGATACAATTTCACTCATCTTTTCTTCTTCTATATCAACTATCATAACTTCATTTCCAAGTTCAACAAATTTTCTAGCTAAATGTCTCCCAAAACGTCCGATTCCAATAATTAATACTGATTTCATTTTAATTCTCCTCTATCCTCTGATTCTTTATTCTTCACATCATTGTGATTTTGTATTTTAGAAAATAAAATTTTATTTATGTTACACATGAACCTTAAAATTATAATCTAGAAATCACATAGTAATTTCCACATCAATTATCAATTACTTACAATGAGTGCCCGAAACAGGCATCAAATGTTAATTTTTAATTGATATATAATTAACCTATAGATATTTTTTCAACAGGTTTTCTTATAGGTATATATTCTTTCTTTTCAGAGAAAACCAATGCTACTGATAAACTTCCTACTCGTCCAAAGAACATTAACAACGTAATTATAAATTTTGATAATGAATTTAAGTCTGGTGTTATTCCTGTTGACATTCCAACTGTACTTAATGCAGATACAACCTCAAAAAATACTTCCTTAAGTCCAAAAGGCTGAAGTGCACATATTAACAATACAGCTAATGCACAACACATAAAATAAATAGTAATAACATCATATGCTTTTTTAATTACATCACGTTCTAATCTTCTGTTAAAAACATTAATATCTTCTGTATGTCTTATTGAAGCTATTAATGATAGTATTATTACTGCAAAACTTGTTGTTTTAACTCCTCCTGCTGTAGAACCAGGACTTCCTCCAATAACCATAAGTATAATTGTAAGAAGTATTGATCCTTCTGATAACTCTGCTATATTAACTGTATTAAATCCAGCTGTTCTAGGTGTTATAGATTGAAAAAATGATGCTAGCCATGATTCAGTAGTTCCCATGCCTGCAAAAGAATTTGTTCTTTCAATACTATAAAAAATAATAGCTGGTACTATAATTAATGTAGCTGTAACTACTAGTACTATTTTTGTATGTAATCTATATTTGCAAAACTTTAACTTATTAGTGAAAATATCTTCCCAGACTAAAAATCCAACCCCACCTACTACAATTAAACTCATTATTACTAAATTTACAACTATGTCTCCGCTATATAAAGTAAGTGATGAACTTGGTTCAAATCTTCCCATTAAATCAAAGCCAGCATTGCAGAATGCTGAGATTGAGTGAAAGACTCCATTATAAAGTCCTTGTTTTAATCCCATATCTGGATAAAATCTTAAAGCTAAAATTATTGCTCCTATTGCTTCAAATATTACAGTTCCAAATAATATATGTTTTGTAAGCCTAACTATTCCTCCAATGTGAATAGTACTAACAGATTCTTGAAGCATTCCTCTTTCCTTTAAACCTATCTTTCTTTTTAGCATTAAAGAAAATAAGGTTGCTATAATCATAAATCCTAGACCACCAATTTGGATAAGACTTAATATTACTATCTGTCCAAATAAAGAAAAATGAGTATACGTATCATAAACTACAAGACCTGTTACACATGTAGCAGATGCTGATGTAAATAATGCATCTATAAATGGAGTTGCTTCTCCTGACCTTGATGATATTGGTAAAGTTAACAATAATGCCCCAATTAAAATAATACTCATAAAACTAATTGCACTTATTTGACTATAAGTAAAATTAGGTTTTTTCAATTTATGCATTTTTAATTTTCTCCTTTATAGCTGAAAGACATTGTTTATTACAAATATTGCTTATGCTTATTCTCATAACACCATATTCATCAAATATTCTTTCATTTTCAAAATCATTACACACGGATATTACACTTTCTATGTTATACCACTTTCTACTTAATGCACATGCCATTAAATTATCTAAATCATCATTAAACAAAATTATCAAGCATTTATAACTATTATTTAATCTTTGCATATTATTGTCATAGATAATGTCATATTGTATATTATTTGTGTCAAGGTAACTTTCTATGCTTTTAGTTACTTGTTTATTTCCCATTATAAGAACTTTTTCTTCATTTCTTTCAACTGTTGAGCTTTGATTAATTTCTATAAATCTGTCCACTTTTTTTGTTCCATAAATTCCAAAAAACAAAATAAATAGAATAGATACTATCACTATAATATATCCCATGCTTTTCATCTCCTATGAGATAGTGTATCAGCTTGGATATAAATTTTGTGTTAATATTTTATTATTGGCGTTAATATTTTATAAATATTATTGGTAAATTTATTTCTCCTTAAAACAAAAACACCTATAAAGTTCAGCGAAATACAAAACATTCCTGCCCTCTATAAGTGTATTTTATTATATCTACCAACATGATCTGACTATGGACTTATAATAACATTAATTTTAGCTCCTCTATCAAGTTTATATGTAATATTCTCCATCTCATCTATTGTTAAATTATATTCCCCATATAAATTTTTAAATTCTTCACCTTTAATCATTTCTCCATTTTTTATATATCCTATAATAGCAGTTTGATTTTCAACTACTTGAGACTTATACTTTTCGAAATTAAATTTTATATTTTGCCCTTTTTTCAAATTCCATCCACAATCATTTTCCTTAGTGAATATACCTATACTTCCATTTGTTTGTATAATTTCTGGTGTAATATATATTGAATTCTTTTCTATTGTCCGAAATGCATTGATTGATGCACAATCTAAATTTATTTCCGGTTGCATTTTTTTTATTATTTTATTAGATTTTAATGTATCTGTAACATTCTTAAATTCACCATACTTTGTTTCTGTTCCAATTAATTTTTTATTTTCTTCTGTTATATATGCAGAACCATTTATTGAGATATTATTACACCCAGCCAATAAAAATATATATAAATTATCACTACTGTTTAAACATTGATTAAAATTTCCATTGACAAATTGTACATGGTTATAATTTCATATGTCACCATAAATTTATACGTGAAAATAGCCAGTAACCTTTGATTTAATGTAATTACCACAAAACAATAAAACCAAAGGAGGTTACTGACTACGTGGTTGATTATATCAAATTATTCGATAAAATTATAGAATTTATTAATTGGGATACTTTGAAACATACAGCATTTAAGTTAAATACTGATAATAAAGTTTCAAAATTTTTCACTAAAGATCATCTAAAATCAATGATTTATCACCATATCTCTCAAAAAGATAGTTTAAGAGATTTAAGCTTTGGTATATCTATGTCTAGCAAATTAAAAGAAACCGTAGCAAGCGTTAGCTTGAGTACTTTATCATACCATAATAATAAAAGAAATTATGAAGTGTTTTTACCAGTTTTATATGAACTCATTAATAAAGTTTTAAGTACAGGTTCAGTAAATGAGTCCTTAAAGCGCTTTGGTTCAATTAAACTAATAGATTCTACTACCATAAGTATGAGCTTAAATCTTTACCAATGGGCACTGTTTAGGTCTACCAAAGCGGGAGTAAAAATCCATACAAGATTTGATTTGAATAAAGGTATTCCCGATGCATTTGTTGTTACAAATGCTGTCGAACATGATAAAACTGCTATGGATTCCTTAATTGATAGTAGACATTGTATCTATGTATTTGATAAGGGTTATTTAGATTATGAAAAATTTGATCAATACACTAAAGACGAAAAATATTTTGTAACTAGATTAAAGCATAATGCAGTAGTTACCGAAGTCGAAGACTTAAAAATAAGTTATAGTTATGAACGCCTTTTAGATGTAGGAACTAAAATAATCTGTGACAAAATAGTAAAGCTTGGATCTAAATATACTTATCAAACAAAACAAGAATACCGACTTATAAAAATTGTAGATAAAACAGGTAAAGAGCTTAATTTATAACAAATATTGATGATCTTCTTAGTGAAGAAATCGCGTTTCTATACAAAAAGCGTTGGGAAATAGAACTTTTTTTCAAGTGGATAAAACAAAATTTAAAATTTAAAACTTTTGTAGGGCGATCATTAAACTCAGTGATGATTCAGATAATCACTGGGATTATGACCTTCGCAGTATTTAAACTTATAGAACCATTTATTCAAACAAAAACTACACTAATTGAAATAAAAAGAGCTATAAAAGCTAATCTCTTTGAGATTTACGAAGCTGATAAATTCAATTGGTCTTATATTTTCAATAGTTCCTAATTCTAAAGTGAAGATATAGCATTAATAAGAAAAAATATCCACCCAAAATTCTGTTTTCATATTCAATTTTATTGGATATATATTCCACATAGGATATTACACAATTTTTGAGAAAGTCAATGGTAATGTTAACTATTAATTAAACAGTAGTGATAACTAATTATAGTTTGAATAATTTAGCTATACATGGAATATATATTCAACTTTACTATAATTGCAGAAATACAACCATCTCCAATTGCTGAAGTTCCAGAACAACAAATATTCCCTATTTCAACCACTTATAAACAAGGTATCTATTCACTTTCTTTGTTCAATTGATATGAGGTTCCTGCGAAATTATAACTCAAAATGCCACTGCTGCCTTAATAACAGCTGATAGTATCGGTAAGCTTATGCAATTTATACACTTAGATGAAACGGATGAAATTGTAAAACTAGGCACTCTTCATGAGGGAGATATTGGGATAGTGCTCGGCACTGGAGAAGTAGTTGTTTCTCCCTTTAAATAACTACTTAATGTAGCGATTGTAATCACTCCACACATTACATTAAGATTATCCTTTCAAATTTTTTACATGATTAACTTATACTATCTACAATTTGTTCAATTTTAGAATTGCGTAAAAAAATATTTTTTTATCTTAATTTATTTAATAATAAAATTTTGGAATTCCTCTTTTATTATCCAAGCCAGGTATAATTGGAGGTATAAACATATTTTGTCTCACTATTCGACTTGATTCAGTAGTAGTAAGTTCTGCAATTCTTGTTACTCCAACATAAACATCTGATATCTTATACCACGTTGCATAATCAACTACTCCTGTTTGTGGTAATCCAAATATTTGTTGGAATGTCTTTACTGCCTCTGCAGTCTTTGGTCCATATATTCCATCCTCAGCAACTCTCGGAATTAATGGGTAGTTTCTTGCTATTCTATTTAATTGACTTTGAATAGTCCTTACAGCAGAACCAGATGAACCAATAGTTAATGGTCTACCTGGATATGATTGAGGGCTTCCAGCAACTTTTTCAGCTGTAACTAATTCAATGTTATTTCCATAATAATATCTCAAAATCTCATATGGTACCTTACCTTGTACTCCTAATTTCTGACTACCCCATTGACTCAACCATTCGGGACAGCTAACCCGCTTTCCATCACAGTATTGTGTTAAAAGTGGCTGCTTCCTTCCAATCCTTCGTACGTATGTGGAAAAAATCTCATCGACAATTTGACTTATATTATCATAGAAATTTCTACCATAAGCGAATGCATGATCATAAGCTGTAGAGCTTGTAATATCAAAGTTTTTTCCTTTACCTCTATACCACTCAGTATATATTCTATTTAATGTAAAAGATATAATACAAAAAATATTTGCTCTTATTGCTGAATTTGTCCAAGTTGAATATATTTCGCATGAAGCAACATTTTTAATGTAATCTTTAAAAGGTACTTTATAATTTGGTGCTGATGGATCATCAGGAACTCCTTGATGAACAATAATATATTCTGGTACTATAGGTTGAGGTAATACAACTCCTGAGGTTGGCGGTGGCAGTGGTTTCTCTGGATCCTCTGGTATCTTAGGAGGATAATCCCCGTTCAAAGTATTGGGTGGTATATTTATAACTTCTTGTCTCATACCTCCTCTTCCTAAATTGTTTTCTAAATTAACTACTTGATAAGCAATTTGAGTAGGAAATACTTGACATCCCCTTATTATTACTGTATCGAATCCATCTCTTTCTACAGTTAGATCATATAAACTATATGGAATCTGATTAATATTCGGATCTAAAGAATATTCTACAGGTGGTGTTGGCAGCTCTACTATTTGAGTTAGTCCAACTACATCTGTAACTAACTCAATATTATTAACATTTTCAAAACCTGTTGTTCCACTAACAGTTATCCTAGCACCATCAATGGGAATATAATCATCACCTCTGAAGCATTGAATCTTTAATCCACCAACGTCTGCTCTAAAATTTCCATTACTTCTATTATTCATAAATTTCCTCTTTATATTTTTTTTCATAATATTATATTCTATAAAAGTATTATTTGTTACTATCACTTCTTTCTGTTTTACATATCGCCTAGATAAAATAGCATTTAAGTCAGCTTGAAGTAAATTGAAACTATTAAGTGCACATACTTCGCCATAGCCCCATAATGGATTGGGATACGTTACATCTGTACGTCTTCTCTGAGCACCTTTTAATAAATAATACTTCAATCTTTGTCCAAAGAGATATAAATCATTTCCTTTGATTATCCCCCATTGCATCATTAATGCGCATATTCCTGCAACTTGAGGTGCTGCCATTGAAGTACCTGTTTTACTGTCATATCCTCCATTTGGTACTGGTCCAACTATCTCTTCTCCTGGTGCGACTAAATCAGGTTTTACTAAATTCCCTCTATTTTGTGCTCCCCGTCCGCTAAACGACGATAGATTGTTAGTTCTATAATTATAGCTCCCTACTGCAATAATATTGTCTACTGTTGCTGGTATCCCTAAAGTATTATATTGGTTTGGTTCTAAAAATTTTGTCGCTGGATTAAGCCCTTCAAGTACTGGGAGCCATATTGAATATTCGCCTAAATATTCATTCAAAACATTTATTTCCAATGCCCATACACCTTCAGCAAGAAATCCAGTTCTAGCAGAAAGTATTATTTTTATTTCACTATTTAGTTCAAAAGGTTTTGGACCTGATACATATATATCATATCTATTACTTCCTATAGTTCCTTGAATGTATCCTTCCCGTATAGTAATATTTCCACTACTTTGACTCATTGGGTTTATTACATTAATTGATATATCAGGTAAAATCGGCTTATATAAATTCATAACAATTGACTTCTCTTCACTTGCAATATTAAAAATTTTCCTTTGAGTTTTTGTTAGTTCGCCTCCAACATGGTGTCCAGCATCTCCTTCATTACCAGCTGCAATAACAATAGCTACTCTCTCTAGGCTTTGAACCGTTCTAATATATTGCTCTAATAGACTACTCCCATCGTGAGCTCCATCATTTGTACTTAAGCTAATATTAATAACTAAAGGCATATTTAGTTCTTTGCTTCTATCTAGTAGAAACTTAATTCCCTGCATAATCTGTGAACTTAAAACTGCAGTTCCTCTTGCTGCTTTAACCATCGCTATTGATGCATTAGGCGCTGCACCTCTATACATAGGGTTTATGTTACCACCAGCACATGCAATTCCTGCAACATGTGTTCCATGTCCCGTATTATCAATAGACGGAACTATCGAATATGGATTAGAAGACTTTATTGCTTCCTCTATCATTTGCTTATTATAAATATTTCCACCAGTACTTAAATCATAGATATATTCTATCCTTGTCGTACCAGCAGTATTCATAAATGCTGGATGTGTATAATCTATTCCTGAATCTACAAACCCAACTAATACTCCTTCACCTGAAACATCAAAGTTAGGAGCTAATTGGGCAATACAAGAGACTCTATTACTTTCCTGATCTTGTTCATACAGACTCTTTGGCAGTTCTATATACTGAATTGCATTACTTAATGATAATTGCTCTAACTTTTCTCTAGGTATATTAACTACAGCAAAATTAAATCCTAGATCTTGAAATTTTCCACCTAATCCTTCAATGAATGCTTTTGTTTGTTCTGGAGTACCCCTATATAAGATAGTAAGTTCTAGATTATTATCTTGACTTTGATATTTATATCCAAGCTCATCCAATATTTCTTTTGGTACATTAGTTAATAATCCTATTAATACGTCAGCTTTAGAAGAAACTTCTCTTTGTATCTCAGCCATAACAACCACGCTCTAAATTAATATATATAAACATACTATGCTGACAACTATCTAGTGAAACAATTAAGTATGTAACCCTCAAAAATATTTTTCCTAGTTCCTTTTTCTCATAAACTCATACACATGAATCTCTCCCATACGACTTTTAATAAATTCAAAGTACTCATAGTGACGATACGAAACTAAAATTTTTGCCTTTTAGAATGGTTCAACACAAAAAAATGTAACACTCAGTTCTTGACAGTGTAAAACTGAACTTATTTGGGTATTGATCCTTTAGAATTTTGTAAAAAATAATGCTAACCTGGATATTATATGGAATGTATATTTTAATCAAAAACACAAAAAATAGACTGAAGTGAGGTGTTAGTATGAAAATCAATAAATTTTTAGCAATTTTTTTAATATCAATAATTGCATTTACAGAAACCCCAAAAGCTCTTGTTAAATCAGATGTTTATAAACAAGGTATTTATGACATTTCTGAAGCAAACCCATTTCGTGCTACAGCTAAACTTGTTAAAGCAAATGGTGGCATTACAAGTTTAAGTATAGTTGACTCAACTGGTAATCAAAAATTTTATAACAGATTCGATACTGAAAATGAATCTATAAATTTAGGTTTTATTAATAATGCTGATCTTATAGCAATAGTTGGTAAGGGGGAAATAGCCATTACTTTTTCTAAATAAATAGAAATTTAACATATAGTCCATTCTTTTGAATAAGAAAATCCTTTTTTATTATTGAGATTGTTGCGTACATTAGCCAAACTTTTCTGCGAAACTCTTCTAATCCTTAATTTATCTTATAGTTATCAGAAAAGAATAAAACCTAGTAATTTCAATGGTTTATAGGCTTATAATAGGAAAGTTGGCTTAAGTAAGATTCAAGTTAAATACAATAAAAATATAAAAAAACAAGAGAATATAAAATGGATCCTGTGTCAAGGACACTATAAAAAAAGTGTTATGAAGCTAATAAAAGATGATTTCTATATTGTTTAGGAGTCATCTTTTTTAGATTCCACTGATATCTGTAATTATTATAATAGTTGATGTAGTCATCAATCATATCAATAAGTTCTTCAAGTGTATTACATGATTGAAAGTCTATTTCATCTTTCATATGCCCGAAGAAGGATTCTTGAGGCGCATTGTCCCAACAGTTGCCACGACGAGACATTGATTGACCAAGATTATTATCCTTTAGAAGTTTTTGGAATTTTGGACTAGTATAATGGAATCCTTGATCTGAATGAACAAATGCACTTTCATGTAAGTCATCTTTATGGTGCGTTATTAATTTATTTATAGTAGTTATAGCAATATCAAGTTTTATAGAATCTGAAACATGATAAGCTAGAATATCGTTGCTACTACCATCTTTGATGGTAGACAAATAAGCCATATGATTATTTCCATATGGCAAGTATGTAATATCCGTCAATAATACCTTTCCCGGCACTCCTTGCTTAAAATTACGTTCTAATAAGTTTGGAACTACTGTATGTTCTTTGGTTGCTTTTGCCATTCGGCGGTACGGGTTGGCTTTTCTAATAGGACATTTAATATTATATTTTCTCATAATACGTTGAATTTTCTTTCTACTATAAATTATAGAAAGCTCATTTTCTAAAACCATTTTTATAGAACGGGATCCTTTGCTATAACCTTTGTAATTATAAGCCATAAGAATATTGTCTCTAGCTTCCAAATCTTTATTTTCCATTAATATTTGATTATCAAGTGTATTTAGATAATTATAATATCCCGAGCGTGAAACATTTAAAAGATCACAGAAATATGAAACCATATTTTTATAGCTATTATTAGTGATAGTTTCATATATTAACTTAAATATCTCCTTACCTTCTAGATTTACGCTGCTGTTTACCAGCCTCCTTTCTGTCACGTCTAATTTTTTTAACAGTTCTAATTGCTCCTCTAATAACTTAATTTTAGCTTCTTGTTTTTGAATAATATCATCTTTAGATAATTGCTTTTCACTTGGTCGTCCAGAGTTTTCTTTCCTAGTATCTCTTAATCCTACAATACCCTCTTTTCTATAAGATCTTATCCATCTAGCTGCCGCTTGTTCGTATCTTCTTTGTCCAAGGATTTGTGTATCAAAACCAGCGTCATTAAAAATAATTTTAGGTGTTTTTCCTTTTAAATATTCTTCTATAAATAATCGCTTAAACTCGTCAGAGTAAGTTATAGATTTTTCACTTACTTTAACTACATAAGGATTTTCATTCAGTAATTCAATAGTTTCTTTATCAAATGTTATCTTACTCATGTTTTTCCTCCAATATAGATATTATTATTATACAAAAAAGTACCTATAAACGAGACACTTTTTTTCAAAGTGTCCTGTTCATAGGTACCATTTTATTGACGCCTTTGTCTTTTTTTATTAATTATTATCTTTTTATTACTATATCACACTTTTAATATATTAAATATGACATGTAGCATAAAATTATTTGTACTCCAGCACACTTTTATTAGAACTATTGTTAATCAATAAAAATAAGTAATAACCTAAGCTATTACTTATATATATGAATGTGTAGCTATGAATATTTATAAATAACTCTATTTCTTAACCAAAAGAGCTACATTTTCCACATGCTTTGTCATAGGAAACATATCTACTGGCTGTACTTCTACAGTTTTATATCCCTGCTCCTCTAAATATTTTAAATCCCTTGCAAGAGTACTTGGATCACATGACACATAAACAATCTTCTTAGGTTTTGCTTTTCCTAAAGCATCTAAAAGTTTTGAATCGCATCCTTTTCTTGGAGGATCTACAACTATTACATCTGGTATAATCCCATCATCAATTAATTTTGGTATTATTTCTTCTGACTTACCTACAAAAAACTCTGCATTATTAATATTATTAATTTCTGCATTAACCTTAGCATTATCTATAGCTTGAGGTATTATTTCAACTCCATAGACTTTTTTTGCTTTTTGAGATAAAAATAAACTTATTGTTCCTGTTCCGCAGTATGCATCAAAGACAATTTCATCACCATTTAAATCTGCATATTCTAATGCTTTGTTATACAAAACCTCTGTCTGTACAGGATTTACTTGGAAGAACGACAATGGTGAAATATTAAATTTATATTCACCTATATAGTCACATATATAATCTGACCCCCAAAGAGTTATGCACTTTTCTCCCATTACTAAATTTGTGTCTTTATCATTTATGTTTTGAATTATACTCTTTATAGAATTATTATTACTATTTAAGCTGTCTATAAGTTCATTTACATAAGGAATCTTCTTATTAGTTGTAACTAATATAACCATTACCTCATCTGTTTTAAATGCTTTTCTAATTACTATATGTCTTAAAATTCCATTTTTAAATAGCTTTCCATCTTTTTTAGCCGGCATTATAGAATACTTATTCATCCAATTTCTTATTATACTTACTATTCTTTCTGATTCCTCATCTTGAAGTAAACAAGTATCCATATCTATAATTTCATGACTCTTTTCACTAAAAAATCCTATAGATAACTTTCCATTAACAAGCCCAACAGGAAATTGAACTTTATTTCTATATCTATATACACCATCCATACCTATTGGGTAGTTAACAATACTTTCATCAAGACCACCAATTTTTCTAATACAGTCTTTTACTCTTGAAAACTTATAATCAAGCTGTCCTTCATAACTTAAGTGTTGTAATGTACATCCCCCACACATATTGTAACTACTGCATTTTGGTTCTCTTCTCTCTGGTGATTCTTCTAATATTTCTATAAGCTTACCATAAGCAAAATTCTTTTTAACCTTTATTATGTTAACTTTTACTTTCTCTCCAATTAAAGCTCCAGATATAAACACAGGATATCCATCTATCTTTGCTATCCCTTCACCTTCATAACCTAGGGCTTCAATATTTAATATATATTCCTTATCTTTTTCTACCACTTGTACACGTCCTTTTTATTATTTATGTTAACTTTAATTCTTTTCTTTAGTAATTCTCTCAAGATCACTTAATATAAATAATATCTGACCTCTCTTATTTTCATAAAATAATTTAATATCTTCAACAGTAGGCTGTTTATATCTATGACATGCAGAATTTCTATACTTATTCAAAATTATAAAAAATGTGTCTTCTACATTAGTAAAATATCCATTGTTTCTGCACTGATTTATCATATCCATATTGTTTTGAAAATTATTTACTGATAATCCAGAACTCTTTAATATACTAGTTATAGCTGAAAAAATCTCTTCTCTAATTTGTACAAAACTCATTCTTATACTATTTCCTATAATTGATTCCATGTTACTATCATATTTTAATTTATCATAGACCGCAAATGCATTATCCAAATCATTTAAGCTCTCTTTTATATTTGCATTTATCGCCTTTATTCTTCCATAATTATAATATACCATAGAAAATCCTCCCTACATCATTGCAATTAAATCTTGAGCAATATACATTATTTCATCAATATTTCTATCAAACCACTCACAAAATTCCTCTGATAATTTTCCTATAGGTCTTCCTGCTAATACTTCATTTAAAAATAGTATTCTATTTTTATTAGGTATAACAAGATCTACTTCTCTTCCTATTTTTTGTTCTAATTCATACTCTAATAAGACTCTTTGTTCATCTGTTACATTTTTGCAAAACCATCCAATATCAATATCTGAATCTTCATCAAAAAACTCAGTATTATAACTTCCAAATATATAAATACCTTCTGTTTTATCTTGTGGTAAAGTTTCTAATATAATTTTTTCAATTTTTTCTTTATCAATCACTTTAATCACAATCCTTACTTACTTACTTCTATGTCTTATATTATATCCTACAAACAAATCTAATAAAACAAATTAGTCAAAATAAAAAATCCAGACTATTTTGATACCATAAATGTTATCTTATTATAATTTCACATAAAAAAAGAGCACCCGAAGGTGCCAATACAGAATCAGTTGCCATTTAATTCCATATATAATAAGTATTCCGCATTCAACGCGATAATATACATTATATAATAACTATAACATAAATAATTGTTAATTTTCTGTTAACTTTTTTTATTTTAAATAAATTTAACAGTATACATTTTAATTAATGATTAAAAGAGTTAAATTTTAATCATTATAAAACATCTTAATTGAATAAATATAAATAGAGACATAATTATTTATTCAATAATTATGTCTCTATCATTCCTGTTTAATTATATAAATATTAGTTTACGCAAAATCTTAAGAATAACTCTTATTTTTTATTGTTTTAAAATATCTATTTATTAAAACTATTTAACTTCAGTAACCTTTAATAAGTTAGTAGCACCAACTTGATCTACTGGTACACCAGCTGCTAATACAACTGTATCTCCAGCTGCAACGAATTCACTGTTCTTAGCGATTTCTACTGATTTTTCTAACATTTCATCAGTTGAAGCCATTTTGTCAGCAACTACTGGATATACACCCCATGAGAATGATAATTGTCTAGCAACTATTACGTCTGGAGTAACAGCTATAATTGGACATTCTGGTCTGCATTGAGAAATTCTCTTAGCAGTAGCTCCTGTTTGAGTTGAAGTTATAACAGCTGAAGCATTTAATTCATTAGCTGCATTAGCTGCTGCTCTTGAGATAACTCCTGAAATAGCTGGAGTATGAGATTTAGCCTTAGATACAGCTACTTTGTATTCTAAAGTTTTTTCAGTTTCTTCAGCAATTTTAGCCATTGTGCTTACTGCTTCTACTGGGTAATCTCCGTTAGCACTTTCACCTGATAACATGATACAATCAGTTCCATCTAAGATAGCGTTAGCTACGTCTGAAACTTCTGCTCTTGTTGGTCTTGGGTTTCTGATCATTGAGTCTAACATTTGTGTAGCAGTTACTACTGGCTTACCAGCTTCGTTACACTTCTTGATGATCATTTTTTGTACTGCAGGTACGTTTTGTACTGGGATTTCAACACCAAGGTCTCCTCTAGCAACCATGATTAAATCTGATTCTGCTAAGATTTCATCGATGTTATCAACACCTTCTTGGTTTTCGATCTTAGAACATATTAATATTCTTTCTCCACCGTTTTCGTTTAATAATTTTCTGATAGCTCTAACGTCATCAGCTTTTCTGATGAATGAAGCAGCGATCATGTTTACGCCCATTTCACATCCAAATATTAAATCACCTTTATCTTTTTCAGTTAAAGCTGGTAATTTAATAGATACTCCAGGAACGTTAACTCCTTTATGAGTTCCAACTAAACCAGTGTTTTGAACTTCACACTTAACAGCGTTTCCTTCGATAGATTTAACAGTTAATCCTACTAAACCATCATCTATTAAGATTGTGTTTCCTGGAACAACGTCGTTTGCTAAACCTTCGTATGTAACAGCACATTTAGTAGTATCACCAACTACTGACATATCTCCAGCATATACTGTAAATTCAGTACCTTTTTGTAATTCAACTTTGTTTGGTTCGAATTTACCAGTTCTTATTTCTGGTCCTTTAGTATCAAGAATAACTGCAACTTCTCTTCCAAGTTCTTTAGCTATTTCTCTTACCTTTACTATTCTACCTTTGTGCTCTTCATGGTCACCATGTGAAAAGTTATGTCTTGAAGCATTCATACCTGCTAACATTACTTTTTTTAATGTTTCTCTGTCTTCACTAGCTGGACCTATAGTACAAATCATTTTAGTCTTTCTCATTTAACTAACACTCCTCTTTCTTGGATTAATTATAAATTTATATAAATAAACTATAAGCTGATTAAGTTAATAATTTTATCATAAATCTTATTTTTCTACGCAAACATGTAGTAAAAAGTGTGAATACTTTAATTATGTAATAACTCCATGCCTCTAATATTCAAACTTTCTCTTTCAATAAAATTAACAGGAATTCTTGTTAACTTTGAAATTACGCTAATACTTGAGCAATATTATATAATTCTTTGTCGAATTTGCTTTCCATATCTAAAGCTTCATCTATATCTTGATCTATGATTTCATTATTTCTAATTCCTATTACTCTAGAAGTTTTACCTTCTAATAGAACTTCTATTGCTTTTGCTCCCATTCTTGAAGCTAAAACTCTGTCTGTTGCACTTGGGCTTCCACCTCTTTGGATATGACCTAAAATAGTTGCTCTTGTTTCAATTCCTGTAACTTCTTCAACTTCCTTAGCTAAATCAAATGCTCCCCCAATTCCTTCTGCAAGAATTATTAAGTTATGCATTTTACCTTTATTTTTACCTTCTAAGATTGTTTTACAAAGTTCATCTTTATCAAATCCTAATTCAGGCACTATGATTGATTCTGCTCCTCCTGCTATACCAGCATATAAAGCTAAATCACCACAATTTCTACCCATTACTTCTACAATAGAAACTCTTTCATGAGATGTTGATGTATCTCTTATTTTGTTTATAGCATCAACAACAGTATTTAAAGCTGTATCAAAACCTAAAGTAAAATCAGTGTAAGCTAAGTCATTATCTATTGTTCCTGGAAGACCAATAGTCTTTATTCCAAGCTTTGATAATAATTTTGCTCCTGTAAATGATCCATCTCCACCTATAACTACTAAAGCTTCAACCCCATAGGCTTGTAAAATTTTAGCAGCTTTTTTTCTTACTTCTTCGTTTTTAAATTCAGGACATCTAGCTGTTCTTAAGATTGTTCCACCTCTTTGAATTATATCAGATACAGAAGTTTTATCCATGCTGAATAATTCTCCATTTATAAGTCCACTATATCCTCTTTGTACACCCATAACTTCAATTCCGTTATTAAGTGCTGTTCTTACAACTGCTCTGATTGCAGCATTCATTCCTGGTGCATCTCCACCACTTGTTAACACAGCTATCTTTTTCATTATATTTCCTCCTTAAATACCTTCGGGGACATTAATCGTCCCTTATGTACATATTATAACCATAATTTATTAATCAAGAATTATTGTACATAAAAATCTATTAATTATCAATGATATTTGGGTAACTTTTAATATTATTCTAAAATAAATCTCTTAATTTTATAAAAATTTCTTTACTAGAATACATAATTATATAAATACTCTATGCAACTGTGTTTAATGTTATATACTTTATCTTTTTCGCACACATAATTCCATGTGTACTCTTTTATTATAACCATTTAATATTAAATTTATATAATTTCTTATTAATTTTATAACATTCATTTATGTAACAATTTTCATTTAAGTATTCATTAATTTATGTATATAATTTCTGAAATAAATTCATAATTTTTATACATAAAATGGAATATGAACAAAAGGACTTATAGTTAAATATATCTATAAATCCTTTTATTTCAAATTTTTAATTACATTTTACTTTTATAAAAATTATATAAATAAATATAATTAACTGTGTATTTCACATTAATTATCTTCAACTTTTACATTTTCTTCTCCAAGTTGATCTCTTAATACAGATACAGCATCACTTTCTAATGAAATCCACCTATCTCTAGGAACTCTAAATTTCTGTCTTTCTCTCATTGCAACGAGATAAATAGGTGTATCGCCCTTATGCTCATCTTTTAATATTTCCTTTAAGTTCATATTGAGTTTTTTTGCTTCAATTTCATTATCTGCTCTCAAATAAACTTTAGAGCTATTTATTTTTTCTAGTGGTTCAATAGACTCACAAAGAAGCTTTGGCTGTTCATCTTCTTTAAGACTTATTCTTCCCTTTATAATCACAAGGCTATCTGTAATACAAAGGCTTTTAAAGTTTTCAAGTGTCTTTGGAAAGACAATTACTTCAATGGAACCCGTCAAATCTTCAAGTGTTAAAAATGCCATTATAGTATTATTTCTTGTTACTTTTTGATTAACACTTGCAAGTATCCCTCCAAGTACTACTCTATCATTATCTTTAAGAATGTTCTTTCCTTCAAAAATATTAACATCTGGAATATTTTCTTCGAGTACTTCATCCAAAGTTTCATGTACAGAGAATATTTTTGCAATTTCAATAGTAGTCTGCATTTTTAAACTTTTTGCATAATCATCCAATGGATGTCCTGTAATATATAATCCAGTCATTTCTTTTTCCATTGCAAGAAGATTTCGTTTGTCGAATTCTTTAATATTAGGATAACTTACTTCTGGATTTTTTAATTCCTCTGTTGAGCCAAATAGACTTATCTGCCCATCAATATTTCTCTTTTTGTCACTTGAAATACTGTCAATCAATTTTTCGTGAACAGCAAGCATTTTAGATCTGTAAACATTAAAATTATCTAGTGCTCCTGCCTTTATCAAGCATTCAACAGCACGTTTATTTATTGTTGAAACATCCATTTTATTAATAAAATCAACTAAAGATTCAAATTTTCCTTTATTTTCTCTTGCTTTTACAATACTATCTACTACATTAGCGCCTACATTTTTTATTGCTGCCATCCCAAAGCGTATAGTATCTCCTTTAACAGTAAATCTTGAATAACTTTCGTTTATATCAGGTGGTAAAACCTGAATTCCAAGACTTTCTGCAAAATTTATATAATGAGCAACTTTTTCACTTGTACCCATAATTGAATTAAGCATTGCTGCAATCATTTCTACTGGATAATACCTCATTAAATAAGCTGTTTGATAACCTACAACTGCATAGGCAGCTGCATGACTCTTGTTGACATCAATGTTATTTTAAAGACATTTAATCTTTAAACTTTATATTTCTATAAAGATCGGACTATATCATTATCCTAAATTATAGGATATGAGGCACTCGTGGATATTTCATCATATGATATGTGATAATCACTTAGATTACTTTATCTAGTCTCTGAACCTTTAACCTGTTTCCAGGTCACTTGGCTGCGGATTAACCAATCCCTAAACTTTTTACTTTATCCTAGTTAATTACTCTAGGCCCTTAATAATATTTCTATATTAAGTTAGTATTCAAGGCTCTAAGGTCTTTCCCGCAATTCACCTCATTTGCTTTACAGCTCCTGCTGCAAAGGCACTCTTTATTTCATACCATTTATTATATTTTCTTTCTAATTTTATAGTTGAATCTAAATATAAATAGTTAAATATATAATCAAACTCCTTTTTTGCACATATATTTAAACTTTTTATCTGTTCTGTTTTTGTATTTCTAATCTTTGCATATTTAAACTCTGCATTACTTATTATCTGTTTCAAAAAGTTTTTAGTTCCTAATATAGTGAAATTATATGTCGGATATACATATTTTATAATCCCATCATAACTTTTATAATAGCTAGAGTTATGTGATAATAATATACTTCCATCTCCATCAAAATATCCTCTTATAAAATGCCTTACTAGCTCTTCTCTTATTATAGGAATACTATCAATTGTTAGTGATTTATTAGGATATAACCCTATATTCCTTAATCTATCAGCCATTATTCTCGAAGAAAAATTTAATGAATACCCACATTTAGAATTAGTAAATCCACCTTTTTTAGTTTTTCTAATTTCTCCTGTAAACTCAATTTCTTTTACTATAAATTCTAATATTTCTAAATCATTAACAGCAATTACGATATTATTAAAATTCTCATTTCCAACAAATCCATCTGCATAAATAAAACCTAAAATATAAGCTTTAGCCTCTGTATTAATTTCATTAAAGTAATTTTCATTTAATACATATCTATTTTTCAATCTAGTGTTAACGCTCTTTTCTTGTAATACTCTACTTATACTACGTCTTGATACATTCAAATTTCTAGCTATATTATTCATATTTACTTTTTTATTCAAATAATAATATTCAACTATATTTTCTTTATCTTTACTAGTTAATTGATTATAATTTTTAGTCATATAACATACCTCGAATTTATAATGCCTTATTCTAGTAATAATTATTTATAATAAATTAATATTTTCCAAATGCATAACTTGCAAAGTCCATCATGTTATCAAAAATTTTATTTGCCACATTTTCGCTTATTCCATTTCTAATACATCCTGGAACGACAACTTCATCATTTTCAATAATTCCATGGATAAAGTTCTTTCGCTCTTCTTCCATTACTTTATGTTTCTTCTTTGACATGGCTCTTCTAACCATATCACTACGTCCCATGGAATATCCGGCTAATTTTCTAACTATTTCCATTACTTGTTCCTGATACACCATTACTCCATATGTGACATTAAGTATACTCTCAAGTTCTGGAGTTTCATACTCAACCTTATCTGGATTTCTTTTACACTCTATATATCTAGGAATCTCTGCCATAGGACCTGGTCTATAAAGAGATATTCCTGCAATTATATCTTCCAGGTTATCTGGCTTTAATTCCTTCATGAATGATGTCATTCCTGGCGATTCCAACTGGAACACACCTGCTGTTCTTCCTTCACCAATCATCTTATAGACTTCTTTATCATCAAAATCAATTTTATCTAAGTCTATATCTACGCCTCTATTTACCTTTACCATTTTTATTGCATCACTCATTACAGTCAGAGTTCTCAACCCTAAGAAGTCCATCTTAAGAAGTCCAAGCTCTTCAAGTGTATTCATCCCAAATTGAGTTACTATACTTTCATCATTTTTTTGTAGTGGTACATACTCAACTAAAGGCTTTGATGCAATAACAACACCTGCTGCATGAGTAGATGAATGTCTTGGCAGTCCCTCTAAATCCATTGATACATCAATAAGATTCTTTACTCTCTCATCACTGTCATAAGCTATTTTAAGCTCTGGATTAAGGTCTAATGCCTTTTCTATTGTTATCCCTAACATTGTAGGAATCATCTTTGCTATCTTATCAACTTCAGAATAGCTGTAATTCATAGCTCTTCCAACATCTCTTATACATAATCTTGCCGCCATAGTACCAAAGGTAATTATCTGTGATACACAATCCTTACCGTATTTGCGTACAACATAATCAATTACCTCTTGACGTCTTTCGTAACAAAAGTCAGAATCAACCTATTAATACCCTTTCTTTCGAAATACTTTAACACTGAATAATGTTTCAGTGGGTATAGACTATATCTTCTCCCACCGACCTTTACGGTTTGGGATGCCCCGCTTCGCAAATGTAAGAAACATAAGCTACGTGCCTTTGCACTAGTCGTTGGACCTTTTTCTATTCGAAACTTGGCTGCTGGTTATCCAATTCCTTTAATTTTTATGGTTAAACCACCGTAACATTTAAGCTTATTTCATCCTTCTGCTTTGGTTTAAAGGACTCTAAGGACTTTCCAGCAATTCGAGGCTCTTTAAGCATATTATTTCTAATATGCACGACTATTAATTGGCTATTATAATTACATGCTCTTTAACAATATAAACTTTTTATATTTTCTGTCTAAATAGACTTCAGATTTATCATATAAATAATTCATTACAGATAGTGTTTTATATCTTCCACCAAAACTTAAATAGTAATTATTTTTGTTGTCTTTTTTTCTCTTAAATAAAACATTCTTAAAAGAATATTTTGAACAGCTATTAAATACTTCTATTAACTTTTCTAAAAACTCTTTTGTTCCGCAAATTTTAAAATTAATAGAATTTTTTGACAACACCAAACTACCATCTCCATCAAAATATCCTCTAATAAAGTGTCTATAGTATATTTCATCTAACATATCTTTATTAGGATATTTTATAATTAGTGATTTATTGTACACTACTCCCTTTAATTTGATATCTCTAACAAGTTTAGGACTATTTATCAATATTCTGCAATACTCTATAGATTTGTAATTTGAATTTGACATATATGTATTTATTGGATATGTTGCTTTAATGCACTTCTTAAATTTTTCTAGATGTTCTATATCTCTCATAGCCAATGCAATACCAAGCTTATTTGCTGTAATATATCCATCCGCATATATAAATCCAAGCCAATAAGCTTTTTCTTCTGAATCTATATTATAAAAAAATGTTTCGTCACACTCATATATTATATGACTTTCTCTTAAATTTCTTGTTTTAACATTCCATCTTCTTAAAGCATCATATATTCCACATAAACTATATCCCAATTTCTTAGAAATATCATTACATGACATTTTTTTGTTTATATATAAATCTATTATTTTATCTTTGTTTTTATCAAGTTCATATCTTTTAGCCATTAATTTTCTCCTAAAAATCTATATATTTTTAGGATAACCAATTTTTAATCTGGCATACTTACTCTTTCCGGATTTAGGAATCTTTCAAATATAAGACTATATTTTATAGGATCTATCTTTGTAATTCCCAAAGTATAAGCTACAATTGACCCAGCCGCACTCCCTCTTCCAGGTCCAGTAGGTATTCCGTTATCATATGAAAACTTTATAAAGTCCCAAACGATAAGGAAATAATCAATGTACCCCATCTGCTTTATAACACCTAGTTCGTATTCAAGTCTATCCACAAATTCCTGTGCTTCAGATGAGTTTTCCACAATTTTATTCACTTCATCATAATCAAGTTCTTTTTCTCTTAGATCCTTAAACACATCATACCTGTCAATAAGACCTGTATAACACGTTTCTTTTAAGTACTCATATGGATCATCCTTGCCTTCAGGAAGTGGAAATTTAGGCAATTTAGACTCATGGAACTTATATTTGAAGTTACACTCATCTGCTATCTTAACCGTGTTCTCAAGCGCTTCTGGCATATATGAAAACATATCCCACATTTCCTCTGGAGATTTTAAGTAAAACTGATCTGACGGATATCTTCTTCTATTAGGATCATCCACCGTTTTTGCTGTCTGAATACACATTAAAATATCATGAGATTTTGAATCTTCTTTTTTTATGTAATGAACATCATTGGTTGCAACTAATGGAATTCCTGTTTCTTCTGCAAGCTTTATGTTTAATTCATTTACTTTCTTTTGCTCTTCCATTCCATGATTTTGTATTTCTAAATAGAACCCATCTTTAAAGATATCTTTATACATTAGAGCATCTTTCTTTGCTTTTTCATAATTATCATTAAGAAGATCAGACTGAACCTCTCCTCCTAAACATGCACTTAATGCAATAATACCCTCACTATGATTTTTTAAATACTCATGATCAATTCTAGGCTTATAATAAAATCCTTCAATTGAAGCCATTGATACAATCTTCATAAGGTTCTGATATCCTATTTCATTCTTTACAAGCAAAACAAGATGATGCGTTGAATTTTCCTTATCTGGCTGTTTTATATGCATTGACTTTGCAGCAACATATACTTCGCATCCAAGTATAGCTTTTATTCCATACTCTTCTGCTGCTTTAAAGAAATCTACAAGTCCATACATAACACCATGGTCTGTTATAGCTATGCTGTCCATGCCAAGTTCTTTAGCCTGTTTCATAAGTTTCTTAATCTTTCCAGAACCATCTAAAAGGCTATACTCCGTATGTAAATGGAGGTGTACAAACTTTTTTTCATTCTCCATTAAGCTCCTCCTCTCTTAATCACTATTTATATTAAATTTTAATATATATGTTGAACTATGAAATTTGCAATTGTAATTATAAATTATGTAGTAATTTCCACATTAATTTTTGTTGTCAAATGTCAATTGCAATGTATATTCATCTTAATTATAACAATCATGAATAAATTTTTATATAGCTAAAATTACACTGAACAAACTATAAAAAAAGACTTATCAAATAAAATAAGTCCCTCTATGCTTTATTATCATTTTTTACTTCATTAATAAATTTAGCTTCAGGTAATATTTCAACTAAACTCTTTATATTATATCCTACTTTCAAATGTTCTAAAACACAATATTCTAACCATCATATCTAATTATACTTTAATATAAAAAATAAATTTTCTTGTCATAATCAATATCTTTTAACATACATATTTGCTTCTCTCCCATTTATCTACAATAGTTTTTATTTGTATGTTATTCTATTATACCAAAATTCCTTTTTTTAATATTTTAATAAAAATTTGTAATTAAGCCTTTTTTTATATATTATAATACTTATAGCTGTATAGCATTGTTATGAGTGATTGAATACTTTAAATTAGGAGATATCTATATATGCCAATTATAATAAAATTTATTATATTCTTTCTATTCCTAAACTATTATCTAAATAGAAAAAATTTACAATTATTAATGCTATTATTATTTTTTTTCATTGATTTTTGTAGAGTTCTTTTTTTAGATAAAATGCTAAATCACAATTTATTATCTTTTATATCTATAATACAATTAATATTAATTTCAGTTGCTATTGTATTATATATACTATCACTTATTAAAAGAAAAAAAGATGGCCATAATTGATTAATTATTTAAATACAACTCAGATCTTAACTCACAAATAAAAATAATTTATATAGAAGGAGAAATATAGTGAATAAAAAATATAAAAATTTAATAAACGAATTACAAAATACATTAGATGATCCTAAAGTTAAAATCAACCAAGAATTAACTAATGTTTTAATATCATATAAATATAAATTAGAAAATGGTGAAGAGTATCGACTAGTTTGTACAAAATTGACTCATATTATTGCATCATACGTTCGAGAACATAATTTTAAAGCTCCAGAATCAGTTTTAAAATTATATAACTATTTAGCAAATGGTGATGCACAATATAGAGGCTTAGCTTCATTTATTACATGGTTCTAAGTTTTCAACTCAATATTCTATTTCAACTTTTTTATTGTTTTTTAAGAATAATTTAAACGCAAAAAAACTTGGAGTACCCTTCTCCAAGTTTCTTTTCTCATAAATTCTCTTTTCCCTATATACTAGAATTGATTGTTCATCAATTCCTTATGTATTTATTATACTATAAGTTTTTATTTTTGTAAACCTTTTCTTGAATAATAAAAAAATAATAGTTATATATTAAGGATCTTACCTTCATGGACAATTGTCAATTGAAACATATAACTATTATTATATTTAATTTAGAAATCTAATGTCTTACTACATTCAACATATGGTCCTATAACCTTCTTAACCTTCTCCACATGGAACTCATTAACATCGTAAGCTAAATACTCATCTTTAGAATCAAATCTTGTTATAATGCCTATATTGTAGCTTCTATCACTTCCTACAACATCAACACCAACTTCAAGCTCTTTCAATTCAGCAATATTGCCTTTCATTGATAAAAATGTTTTCTTTAAAAACTCTAAATTTTCTGTTGTTGGTTCTTTAACTTTGAATAATACAATATGTGTGAACATAAAATCTCCCCCATTCTTCAGTTAAGAATTAACAGTTGTCAATTAACAGTTTTGGTTAACATTCTTACAAAATATCTTTGATTTAATTTTTTCATCATAAATATATAATATAAAAAATCTCTAAGAGATTTTATCCTTAAACTGCTAACTGTTACTTGTTAACTGTTAACTGTAATCTAACTTCTAAGCTCTTCAGCTATTTTTTCAATTTTTCTAAGTCTATGATTTATACCTGATTTTCCAACTGGAGGATCAAGCATTTCTCCAAGTTCTTTTAAAGATTCATCTGGATAGTTTAATCTAAGTTCTGCTACTTCTCTAAGATTTTCAGGAAGTCTCTGAAGTCCTATCTGTGATTGTATAAGCTTAATGCTTTCAACCTGTCTTACTGCTGCATTTACAGTCTTTGAAAGATTTGCTGTTTCACAGTTAACAAGCCTATTTACATTGTTTCTCATTTCCTTCATTATTCTTATATTCTCTACTTCTAATAATGATGAATGAGCACCTATTATATTAAGAAGGTCAACAATCTGCTCGCCTTCCTTTATATACACAATAAAGCTGTTTTTTCTTTGAATAACCTTTGAATTAAGCTTAAAGGAATTTACCAGATTACATAAATCTCTTGCATACTCCTCACTATGAGTTACAAATTCAAGATGATAAGTCTTTTCTGGATTGCTTATACTTCCTCCACCTATAAAAGCACCTCTTATATAAGCTCTCTTCATACTATCATCATCAAAAATATGACGTTCTATTCTATAGTCAAGACTCATTATCCCATCAATTTCTTTTAAAATTCCTGTCTCGCTAAGCAGATCCCTTACGCCCATTTCTTCTGTAATAACTACCATGTATATGTTATTCTTCTTAAGTGAATTGCTTTTCTTAACCATTAGTCTTGAATGAATATCAAAGTGATCCTTTAACAGGGTAAATATAAGCCTGGCACTAGCTGGATTCTCCGTAGTCATCTTAAAGCTTAATCCACTTCCACTAAAAGCTAATGTCCCACTAACTTTCATTATTGCTGATATTTCAGAAAGAGCTTCTTCCTTTGAAATATCAACATATCTGCATATTTCTCCTTTAACTTTTGATGAAAATGACATGTTTTTTCCTTCCTTATCCTAATTAAATTTCGCCTTGTTTACCTTTTTCTTCTCTATCTCTAGCTTTTACTCTTTGAGATAAATACATATATTCAATAATCTTCTTCTTATCGTATAGAAGTTTCTTTTCCATAATAGTATCAGCTAAAACTTCTGCAAGCTTATCTGAATCATGTTTAACTGTTCCATTTTGTATTTTAACCAGATTTTCACCTACTATTTTTATTCCCATACTCTTGATATCTTCTTCATCAAGTTTAACAAGTTCAGCGCCTTCCTGATTATATTTTTCCTTTAGTTCTTCTGTTATTTCACCTGTGTTTACAATTGCATAATCTACAATATCTTTTCCACCATATTTACGTAATACTTTCAAATGGTCAGATACTTTAAAACCAGTTGTTTCTCCTGGCTGTGTCATGATATTAGATATATATATCTTAATTGCATTACTTTTTCTCACTGCCTTAGATATATCCTTTACAAGTAAATTAGAAGTTATACTAGTATAAAGGCTTCCTGGCCCCATTACAATTGCATCTGCTTCTTTTAGAGCATCCAAAGCTTCTTTTAAAGGTTTTGCATTTTCAGGTTTGATTCTAAGTTCATCAATTCTTGAATTTTGCTTTATTGCTTCTTCTGGTATCTGTGATTCACCTTCAACTATATTTCCATTTTGAAGCTTTGCAATAAGCTGCATATTATCTAAAGTAACAGGTATAACTTTACCTGTTACAGCAAGTACAGAACTCATTTTCTGAACAGCTTCTTCAAAATTATCTGAAATTCCTGCCATTGCAGCAAGAAACAGATTACCAAAACTCTGATTTTTAAGTCTTCCATCTTTAAATCTATATTGAAGTAAATCTTCCATTAATGGTTCTGTATCAGCAAGTGCAAGAATACAGTTTCTTATATCTCCTGGAGGAAGCATACCAAGGTCTTCTCTTAAATCTCCAGAACCTCCCCCATCATCTCCAACTGTAACTATTGCTGTTATATTCGAAGTATAGTACTTAAGACCTCTAAGCATTGTAGAAAGTCCAGTCCCCCCTCCTATAACAACTATCTTCGGCCCTTTAACTAAAAGTCTCTTTTCATAAATCAAACTTTCAATTTTTTCACTATCTAATGATACCTTTAAATATCCTTTATTAATAAGAGCAATAACTGATTTCATAGTTTCAGTAACTGAAACATACAATACAAATAATCCTGTTAGATTCAAGAAAATATAAAATACCTTGTAATAAAAATCATATAATCTATGTGTTACTAATTCAGTAAATCCAAATGCTATTAATAATACTCCAAATACTCCAAATGCTAACCAACGCTTAACTTTAATCCCTGGTTTAAGCCAATCTCGTATTCTCATAGTTTCTTTTCCCCTTTATGAAGATCTTCTGTCACATCTCTATGTTCTATTTTTGAATTATAACTTTCAGAGTTTAATCTTTCATATAATTCATTTGCAATTGCAACAGAGCGATGTCTTCCGCCTGTACATCCTATAGAAATTATTAACTGTCTCTTTCCTTCTTTAATATAATTAGGAATTAAATATCTAAGCATATCCATTAACTTTTCTATAAACGTCTTTGTTTCAACCTGCTTTAGAACATAATCCTTAACTGGTTCATCATTACCTGAATACTGCTTTAATTCAGGAATATAAAAAGGGTTTGGTATAAATCTAACATCAAAAACCAAGTCAGAATCAACTGGAATACCATATTTAAATCCAAAGCTTAAAACTGTTACGGTAAGTTGTTTTTCTGGATAAGTATTATCTCCATAAGACTCATTAATTTTTTCTCTTAAATGCCTTATTTCATATTTTGTAGTATCTATTATCATGTCTGCAGCATTTTTGATTTCTCGAAGTTTATCTCTTTCAAGTGTTATTCCTGTTAGAACTCTTCCATCAGGTGATAATGGATGGCTTCTTCTTGTTTCCTTAAATCTCTTTATTAAAACCTCATCGGTTGCTTCTAAAAATAATATTTCATATTCAAATTCATTATCTTTAAGGTATTTGATTGATCCAAAGAAATCATCAAAAAATACTCCGCCACGAATATCTATAACTAACGCCACTTTTTCTATATTTCCATTGCTTTGCATACATGCTTCTGCAAACTTTGGAATTAATTTAGGTGGAAGATTATCTACACAAAAATATCCTAAATCTTCTAAAGCTCTTGTAGCTTGTGTTTTCCCAGCTCCTGATAATCCTGTAACTATAACAAATCTCATTATTACACACTCCCCTTTTGCTAAAGATACTTTTTCAATATTAAAATTATAACATAATATTATAGTCAATTGATAAAATACTTTACTATCTTAATTTTTAATTTGTATTTACATAATATATATTTTATACTAAATTTTCCGTATTAAACTCAAAAGAATTCTATATGGATTTTCAACTTAATTTTCCATTGTCATATGTCAATTGTCAACTGCAATATATACCTATATTAATAATTATTAATAGTTTTTCCTAAATATAAATGGAACTCTCAAGTTTATAAACTTTTGAGTTCCATTAACTAATCTTATTAATATTAATCTTCGCCTAAAATTCTTACTTCTGGATGAAGCTCAACACCAAATTGTCTCTTAACTTCTTCTTGAACATGATGAATTACATCTAATACATCTTTTGCAGTTCCATTAGCTTTATTTATTACAAAACCTGCATGCTTTTCTGAAACACATGCACCACCAACTGTATATCCTTTTAATCCAGCATCTTCAATAAGCTTTCCTGCAAAATGACCTTCGGGTCTTTTAAAGGTACTTCCAGCTGAAGGATATTCTAATGGCTGTCTGTCTTCTCTTCTTGTAGTTAAATCATTAACCCTTGACTGTATTTTATCATGATCGTCAGGAATTAATTCAAATGTAGCACTTAAAACTACATAACCTTTTTGCATAACTACAGATTGTCTGTATCCTAAATTTAATTCTTCCTTTGATAAAACTCTAATTTCTTGATTATCATCAAGAACTTCAGCACTTTCAATTACAAATGATATTTCTCCATCATAAGCTCCAGCATTCATATATACAGCGCCACCCACACTGCCTGGAATGCCACATGCAAATTGGAAACCTGCTAAAGCTGCTTCTGTTGCTTCCTTTGAAACATCTTTAAGTAAAGCACCAGTTCCAGCTTTAATCTTATTTCCCATACGTTCTATTTTATTAAGATCACATACTTTAATAACAACGCCTCTAATTCCTCCATCCTTAACTAAAAGGTTAGATCCATTTCCAATAACATAAAACGGAATATTATTATCTTTACAAACCGTAATAGTTTCTTTTAATTGCTCTATATTATTTGGAGTCAAAAGTATATCTACAGGCCCTCCAACTTTAAAGTATATATGTTCACTCATTTTTGCATCCAATTGAATTTGTGACTCATTATATATTTTACTAAACAAGTCTTTATATTTTCCATACTGATTCATGATAAAAACTCCTCAAACGCTAATATTAATCTATTTTTTCATATTGAATATAACAACTTATATTTAATATGTATTAACTGACTAAAGTATTTTTTGTCAGTTTCACTTTATTTACATCATATAGAATAATCTATATATTAAAGTAATACAAGTAAATTTTTATTCAATATCCTTTAATTTAAGTAAATATTTATTCCGTATTATTATAGCATAGTTTAATTATTTTGTTCATGGTTTTTAAAATACGCCATAATGCTTGTTGCTGCCTTATTATCTATAGATTCTGTTTCTAGCAGTTCCTCTACAGTTGCTTTCTTTATATTATCTATACTTCCAAATTTCATTAAAAGAGCCATACGTCTTTTTTGACCAATATTAGGTATATCGTCCAGTATTGAATGAAGTGTCTTTTTATCTCTCAGACTTCTATGATATGTTATTGCAAATCTATGTACTTCATCCTGAACTCGTCTTATCATCTGCATAAGATTAGAAGTTCTATTTATTATAAGTTCTTTATTATTATAAATAATCCCTCTTGTTGCATGGTGATCGTCTTTAACAAGACCACAAACTGGTATATTTATTCCAAGCTTCTGTAACACTTCAAGGGCCACATTAACCTGACCTTTTCCTCCATCCATCATAATTAAATCTGGAAAATTAGAGAACTTACCACTTGAAAATTTAAGCTGCCTTTCCTGGATTTCTTTAATTTCTTTTAAACCATGGCTAAATCTTCTTTCTAATATTTCTCTCATACTATCATAATCATTAGCATTTTTTACAGTTTTTATACGAAATCTTCTGTAATCACTATTTTTAGCTTTTCCATCTTCAAAAACAATCATAGACCCAACAGAATCAACTCCCTGAATATTTGAAATATCATAAGCTTCTATTCTTATTGGCATAGAATCAAGTTCTAATAATTCTTGAATTTCTTCAAGGCAGAGTCTATTTATTTCCTTATCTCTTAAAATCTTATCTTTAAACTGATCCAAGGTTACCTTTGCATTGCTCTTAACAAGCTCAAGCATTTCCTTCTTTTCACCTTTAATAGGTACCTTAACAAATACTTTTGATCCACGTTTAATTGTTAGAAATTCTTCAAGTGCATCATTGTCATCATCATTGCTTAATGGTATATATATATTCTTTGGAACCTTAGGTGTTCCACCATAAAATGATACTATAAATTGAGATATTATAACTGAATCATCTTCATAAGCACTGTTTTCAAGAATGAAATTTTCTCTTCCTGTAACTTTTCCATCTCTTAAAAAGAACACTTGAACTGCACAGTCTTTTTCATCTTTATATATATTTATAAAGTCTTCATCATTATCTTGTGATTTAAATACCTTTTGTTTTTCAGCTATACTTTCAATTGCTAAAATCTTATCTCTAAATGATGCGGCTTTTTCAAATTCTAGGTTCATTGATGCTTCTTGCATATCATTTTTAAGCTTATTAATAAGACTTTTATCTCTTCCACTCAATACATCTATAATCTCATCTATCATACGTTTATATTCATCTTTTGAAATATGCCCTTCACAAGGTGCATTACACTTTTTTATATGATAATTCAAACAAGGTCTTGTATGTTTACCATTTTCAAAGATTAACTTTTTGCATGTTCTAAGTGGAAATATTTTTCTTATGAGTTTTATAGTTTCATGAACAGCTCCTGCATTTGGATAAGGTCCAAAATACTTATTTCCATCCTTAGCAAAGTTTCTTGTTATAAATACTCTTGGAAAATCCTCATTTGTCGTTATTTTTATAAAAGGATAAAATTTATCATCCTTTAGGGAAATATTATATTTAGGGCTATGTTTTTTTATTAAATTACATTCAAGAATTAATGCTTCCATTTCTGAATCTGTAACTATGTACTCAAATTCTGCAATGTTTTTTACCATTGCTTTTACTTTTTCAGAATGATTTTTTGAATTCTGAAAATATTGTCTTACTCTATTTTTTAAAACTTTTGCTTTACCTACATAAATAATTTCACCCAGGCTGTTTTTCATTAAATAGACACCTGGCTTGTCAGGTAAAATCTTAAGTTGAGCTTTAAAATCAAACATTATATACCTCCCCTTTTCCTCAGTTTACAGTTAACAGTTAACAATTTTCAGTTAGCTTATCTTTATTAATAAATTTTATTTTTAAAAAATATGTTTCTATTAAGGAACTTATCTTTAATTTTATATTAGGCAGATACTCGTTTAGAATATCTGCCTAATATTATAACTATAAAATTTTTCAAAAATTTTCACTTAAACTTTTTAGTTCTTCCTTGATAACCGCTAACTATCTAAGTGCTGTATTTATTACATTTCCTGCAACTTGTGCTGCTGCTGTAGAACCATAACCTCCATTTTCAACAATTACTGCTAAAGCTATCTTTGGATTATCTGCTGGTGCAAATCCTATAAACCATGAATGTGGTTTTGCAGGTGTTCCATTTGGAAGGTTATAATCTGCTGTTCCTGTCTTACCAGCTGCATTAGTGCCTTGGAAATAGCTCCATGATCCACTTACTTTAGAATCAACAAGATTCTTCATATAATCTTTTATTATACCTGCATCAGTACTATTCATAATCTGTTTACGAACTTTAGGTTCAACAGTTTTAACTACATTTCCATCTTTGTCTATTACTTTACTAACTAATGTAGGTACCATCATCTTTCCATCATTTGCAATAGTACTTGATACTAATGCCATTTGAATTGGTGTAGCAAGTATACTACTTTGACCTATTCCTGTCTGAGCAATACTTCCTTTTTCACTTGCAGTTAACGTTGGGAATCTACTGTTTTCAATTGTAATTCCCTCTGCTTCTATTGAATTATTGAAACCATAATCTTCTGCAGTAGCTTTTAGTTTATCATTACCAAGCTCCATTGCAAGTGTACCAAAAACTACATTACTTGATACTTTAAATGCTTCTCTTAAATCAATAGTACCATATACAGCATTATTAGCATTACTTAACGACTGTTTATCATTAAATACTATCTTTCCTTCATCATTAAAGGTTCTATTTGTTATACCGCCTATATTTTCTAGAGCACTTGTTAATGTAATTGTCTTAAAGGTTGATCCAGGTGGATATAACCCAGCTGTTGCTCTATTTATAAGTGGTGAATTATCTGCACTTCCTGCATTAGCTGCATCCATTGATGCCTTTAAATCATTAGGATTATATGTTGGTTTAGAAACCATGGCTAACACTTCTCCTGTTTTAGGATTTAATGCAACAACAGCTCCTTTATTACTTCCAAGAGCATTATATGCAGCCTGTTGTATTACTGGATCTAAAGTTGTAACAACTCCATTTCCAATTTTATCTTCATCTTCTTTTCTTTCTTCAAACATACTTTTTAATTTATCAATACTAAAATCATTAATAATACTTGAAAAATTATTTTGAAGTTTGCTATAAGTTGACAGTTCTTTATTATATTTTGCTTCAAGACCAACAGCTCCATATATTGAACTATTGTATCCTAATGCATGAACATATAAATCACCTTTTGTGTATGTTCTTTTTTGAGTTAATGCATCTATTCTTTCGCTTGTAGTTAATGCATTACCATTTCTATCATAAATGGTTCCTCTTAAAATTTCATTTGATACTGCATAAATTCTTTTATTTCCTGGCTGTTCCGCTATACCTGGCGCTGAAAATGTTTGAAAATATGCAATATAAGATATAAGAGCTACAAAGCAAAATAGAAAAACTATCATTACTTGTTTTATACTATTTGAATTATCTTTCATTTTAGCCCTCCTCCGATATCTTCTGAAGTATAGCTAGAGCAAAAAACATTGTCAGCATTGAAGAACCACCATAACTTATAAGTGGCAATGTAATACCTGTTAATGGAATTACGGCAAAAACTCCTCCAATAATAACTAGTACCTGACATGCAATCATTGCACTTATACCAATTGTATTAAGCTGTGAAAATTTATCTTTTACTCTAAATGCCGCTCTCATTCCTCTATAGAAGAATAAGAAATATATTATCATTATTCCAAGTCCAAATACCATTCCAAGTTCTTCGCATATTACTGCAAAAATTAAGTCAGAAGTGTTAACTGGGACAAATCCTGGATACCCCTGACCTAAACCGCTCCCAAACATTCCTCCTGAAGAAATTGCATAAAGACCTTGAATAATCTGATATCCAGCTCCATTTGGATCACTCCAAGGATCTCTCCATATATCTATTCTTGCCTGTACATGAGAAAATAAATGATATGCTGCAAAAGCACCTATAACTGATAAAACTACTGTTACTGCGACATATTTTTTCTTACCTGTAGAGACATAAAGCATTGTAAGTGCTATACCAAAGAATATTAAAGCCGATCCTAAATCCTTCTGCATAACAAGACATCCTAAAGAAAACATTGAAACTAAAGCAGGTTGCCATAACTGCTTAAAATCTTCTAACATATCCTTTTTATCTTCATAATTCATTAATGCTGAAGATAAATAAAGCACAAAGGTTATCTTTCCAAGTTCAGATGGTTGAAAACCAAATCCTCCAATGGTAACCCAGTTAGTCGCACCATTAATTTCCTTACCAGCAATAAGTGCCATTGGCATTATTAATATTGTTGAAATTAAAAATACATTTTTGTATTTTGAAAAATTCCGTATATCTGGAATTGCAACTACAAGACCTACAAAGACAATAATCCCTGCTGTAAACCACATAAATTGCTTTATTGCCACACTTGTATCCAGTCTATACATTACTGCTATTCCTATAACAGAAAGTATGCAAGCAAATGTAATAAGAAATTTATCACCCTGTGGATAAAACTTACGTATTAATACTTGTGTTGCTGTTACAAATGCACATACTATTAATCCCATTTTTATGGCACCAGTATCCATTGGATCTTTTAAAATTGCTAAATTAATAAAAAGAGCCATGCAAAGTATGTATGTAAGAATCAGCAATACAATTTCATCTTTTTTTATTTTCAATATATCTCACCTCATTTTCAATTGACAATTGAAAATTGACAATTGACAGTTACTAACGAAAATCACAGCTTTCCTTATGTGTTATCAAAAATAGTAATTCTATTTTCTCTAGTATCAACTGCTAATTTTTATTTTTAAAATAACACATTTTTCTAAGACTCAGCTAAATACCTAAGGCAATACCTGCTGAGCCTTAATTAATTATGTTAAAATCTTAAATACTCCGCTTCCTATTCTTATTTCATCCTTATTAGACAGCTTAGCTCTTCCTTTTAATTTATTTCCATTTAAATAAGTTCCATTAGTACTATTTAAATCTTCTAAAAATAAACCATTATTTCTAACTAGAATCTGAGCATGATTACCAGAAACATGTTGATCTGCCATAATTATAGAATTTCCATCTTTTCTTCCAATACTTAAGTCTGATCTTATTGGAATTATTGATCCTTCCTTAAGTTCCTTAGCATCACCACTTTTTATTATTTCTAATCCATAATTACCGTTAGTTCTTGGTGGTCTTCTCTTTTTACCCCCATTCTTAACGTCCTTATACATTATTTTCAAAGCATAGTATAGTATTACGTATAATATGATGATAAAAATAGGTTTAAATACAAATTGTACCATTATGTTTGAAAAGCTCATATTTTCACCTCAATATCTATTTGCTATATCACATATTGATTATACAACAAAAAATTTAATATGACATAAGAAATGCCACTTTTGTAATAATGAATTCATAAATTATAATATATTTCTTAAATATTTTCCAGTATATGATTTTTCCTCTTTGCATATTTCTTCTGGAGTTCCACACTTAATAATAGTACCACCTTTGTCTCCACCTTCTGGGCCTAAATCAATTAAATAATCTGCACATTTAATCATATCAAGGTTATGTTCAATTACAACAACAGTATTACCAGCATCAACAAGTCTTTGAAGTATTTCTACTAATCTATTTACATCATCTATATGTAATCCTGTTGTAGGCTCATCTAAAATATATAATGTTTTTCCTGTACTTCTCTTTGATAATTCTGATGCAAGCTTTATTCTTTGTGCTTCACCACCAGAAAGCTGTGTTGATGGCTGACCTAATCTTATATATCCTAATCCAACATCATTTAAAGTCTTAAGCTTATTTTCTATTCTAGGTATATTTTCAAAGAACTTAAGTGCTTCTTCAACGGTCATATCTAATACATCTGAAATACTTTTACCTTTATATTTTACTTCTAAAGTTTCTCTATTGTATCTTTTGCCCTTACAAACTTCACAAGGCACGTAGACATCAGACAAGAACTGCATTTCTATTTTAATTATTCCATCTCCAGAACAAGCTTCACATCTTCCACCTTTAACATTAAAGCTAAATCTTCCTGGTTTATATCCTCTCATTTTAGCTTCATTTGTTTGTGAGAAAAGTTCTCTTATAATATCAAAAGTTCCTGTGTATGTTGCAGGGTTAGAACGTGGAGTTCTTCCTATTGGACTTTGATTTATATCTATTATCTTATCAATATTTTCATATCCTTGTATCTCTTTATGTTTACCAACTGGATTCTTACTTTTATTTATTATTTTATTTAATCCTTTGTATAATATTTCATTAACAAGAGTACTCTTTCCTGATCCAGATACACCTGTAACAATACTTAAAGTTCCTAGTGGTATAGAAATATTTATATTTTTTAAGTTATTTTCTTTTGCTCCAATAACTTTTATTAGATTACCATTTCCCTTACGTCTCTCTTCTGGGGCCTTAATTTCTTTCTTTCCTATTAAATATTGACCAGTTAATGATCTTTCACAATCCTTTATTTCTTCTAAGGATCCCGCAGCTACAATTTCACCACCATGTTCCCCAGCTCCAGGACCAATATCTACTATATAGTCTGCTTCTTTTATAGTATCTTCATCATGTTCAACAACTATTACTGTATTTCCAACATCTCTTAAATTTTTAAGAGTCTGAATCAGTCTATCGTTGTCTCTTTGATGAAGTCCAATACTTGGTTCATCAAGTATGTATAATACTCCCATAAGAGATGATCCTATTTGTGTTGCAAGCCTTATTCTTTGAGATTCTCCACCTGATAATGTCCCTGAGTTTCTTGCAAGACTTAGATAATCAAGACCAACATCTAATAAGAACTGTAATCTATTTTTAATTTCTCTTATAATCTGTTCACTTATTATTTTATCTTTTTCTGAAAACTCAACACAATTTATAAAATCTAATTCATCCTTTATAGACATTATTGTAAATTCATAAATATTTTTTCCTCCAACAGTAACAGCAAGAGCATCTTTTTTAAGTCTTGCACCTTTACATTTAGGACAGTGAGCATCACTCATGTATTGTTCAATATCACCTTTTATAACATCAGAATTAGTCTCATTGTATCTTCTCTTAAGAGAATTTATTTCACCTTCATAAGAATAATTATATGTAGCCTTAACACCATCTTTTACATAATCAACTTTAATTCTTTTTCCATCAGTTCCATATAACAATAATTCAACTTGATTTTTATCAAGGTCTTTTATAGGTTTATCAAGTTCAAGACCATATTCTCTACTTAAAGCCTGTAGTATAGCATATGTCCACGAATCATCTTTTAATCTTCCAGCACCCCATGTTGCAACAGCGCCTTCCATTATGCTTAAATTAGAATCTGGAATAACAAGCTTTTCATCTATTTCTATAAGAGTTCCAAGACCATCACAATGATCACATTTACCAAATGGAGAATTAAATGAAAATAATCTTGGAGCAAGTTCACCAATACTTATTCCACAATCAGGACATGCAAAGTTTTCACTAAATAAAGTTTCTTCGCCATCAATAATACTTGCAATTACTAAACCTTCTCCCATTTTTAAAGCTGTTTCTATTGATTCAGTAAGCCTCCCTTCAATTCCTTCTTTAATAACAATTCTATCTACAACTGCTTCTATATTATGCTTTTTATTTTTATCAAGAGTAACTTCTTCCTCAGTTAGATCATAAATTTCTCCATCTATTCTTGATCTTATAAATCCATTTTTCTTTATGTTTTCTAATAATTTTTCATGAGTTCCTTTTCTTCCTCTTACCATTGGAGATAATATCTGAAGTTTAGTTCTATCCCCATAACTCATGATTTTATCAACAATTTGATCCACAGATTGTTTAGTTATTTCCTTTCCACACTTAGGACAATGTGGAATACCAACTCTAGCATAAAGCAATCTCAAATAGTCGTATATTTCTGTTATTGTTCCAACTGTAGATCTAGGATTCTTACTTGTTGTCTTTTGATCTATAGATATAGCAGGTGATAAACCCTCAATATGCTCAACATCTGGTTTATCCATTTGCCCTAAGAACATTCTTGCATAAGAAGATAATGATTCCACATATCTTCTTTGTCCTTCTGCATATAAAGTATCAAATGCAAGAGATGACTTACCTGACCCAGATAACCCTGTGAAAACAACTAACTTATCTCTTGGGATTTCTAAACTTACATTTTTTAAATTATTAACTTTTGCACCTTTGATTACTATTTTATCGTTCACTAATTACACCCCTTTTTTCAGTTAACAGTTAACTGTTATCAGTTAACTGTTTTTAATGAAATCCCTTAAGGGATTTCTATATTTTATTTAGTAATTAGATTGCTTTTTCAATCTATTTTAATCCATCATTATAATTAAAAAGCCGAAAGCTTTTCTATATAACTGTTACTTGTTAACTGTTACTTGTTAACTGTTTAATTATGTCTCTAAGTTCTGCCGCTCTCTCAAATTGTAAGTTCTTTGCTGCAAGCATCATTTCATTTGTATATTCTTTAATAAGCTTATCTCTTTGTTTCTTAGTAAGCTTCTTATTTTCGTCAGTTTTATATTCTGCAGTATCTTCTGCAACTTTTGTAGCTTCTATAACATCCCTTACATCCTTAATTATTGTAGTAGGAGTTATTCCATGTTCTTCATTATATTTCGTTTGAATTTCTCTTCTTCTTTCCGTTTCTTTAATTGCCTTATTCATTGATTTAGTTATATTATCTGCATACATTATAACTCTGCTCTCTGAATTTCTCGCTGCTCTTCCTATTGTCTGGATTAATGATGTTTCAGATCTTAAAAATCCTTCTTTATCTGCATCTAAAATTGCAACAAGAGCAACTTCTGGTATATCAAGTCCTTCTCTTAAAAGATTGATTCCAACAAGTACGTCAAATTCTCCAGTTCTTAAATCTTTTATTATTTTCATTCTTTCTATAGTGTCAATCTCAGAGTGCATATAAGTAGTCTTTACTCCAAGCTCTGTAAGATACTTAGTAAGGTCTTCTGCCATACGTTTTGTAAGTGTTGTTACAAGAGTTCTGAATCCACGTTCTGTTGTTTTATTTATTTCACCATATAAATCATCAATTTGTCCTGTTACTGGTCTTATTACAATTTCTGGATCAAGGAGTCCAGTTGGTCTTATTATCTGTTCAGCTATTTCTTCAGAATTATCAAGTTCATACTGAGAAGGAGTTGCACTGACAAATACAACCTGCTTTATCTTCTTTTCAAATTCTTCAAACTTTAAAGGCCTATTATCATATGCACAAGGAAGCCTGAATCCATAATCAACTAATGTATTTTTTCTTGATCTATCACCTGCATACATAGCTCTAACCTGTGGAAGTGTTACATGACTTTCATCTATGAACATTAAGAAATCTTCTGGGAAGTAATCTAAGAGAGTTTTTGGTGGTGTTCCTGAATCTCTACCATCTAGTATTCTTGAATAATTTTCAATTCCACTACAGTATCCCATTTCTTTTATCATTTCAATATCATAATTTGTTCTCTGTCTTAGTCTTTGTGCTTCCAAAAGCTTATCTTGAGAATTAAGTTCTCTTAATCTTTCTTCAAGTTCATCTTCAATTTTCCCTATTGCTCTGTCTACGGTTTCTTTAGATGTAGCAAAGTGGGAAGCTGGAGTTATTGCAACATGATTTCTATCTCCAATTATACTTCCTGTAAGTACATCAAATTCTCTTATCCTGTCTATTTCATCTCCAAAAAATTCAATTCTTATGCCTTTATTTGAATATGATGCTGGAATAATATCTAAAGAATCTCCTCTTACTCTAAATGTACCTCTTGAAAAATCAATATCATTTCTCTCATACTGTATTTCTACGAGTTTCTTTATTATCTCATTACGTTCTTTTTCCATTCCAGTCCTTAAACTCAACGTAAGCTTTTTATATTCATCTGGATTACCAAGTCCATATATACATGAAACTGATGCCACTATTATTACATCACGTCTTTCAAACAATGCCGATGTTGCAGAGTGACGAAGTTTATCTATTTCATCATTTATAGATGCATCCTTTTCAATAAAAGTATCAGTCTGTGGTACATATGCTTCTGGTTGATAATAATCATAATAAGATACGAAATACTCAACTATATTATCTGGAAAAAACTCTTTAAATTCCGAACATAACTGTGCTGCAAGAGTCTTATTGTGTGCAAGTACTATGGTTGGCCTCTGAAGCCTCTCTATAATGTTAGCCATAGTAAAAGTCTTTCCAGATCCAGTTACTCCAAGAAGTGTCTGGCCTCTATGATCATGGTTTATTGAATCTATAAGTTTTTCTATAGCCTGTGGCTGATCACCTGTAGGCTTAAATTTCGAATGAATTTTAAACTCTCCCACTTTAATTCCTCCTATCCATAATTTTTTCTCGAACAAACATTCGTAATATATTTACTATTGTACTTTTCCTTATTCAGTAAGTCAACAGGTTATTATATAAATAAAACTTAATATATTTCGGGTTTCGATTTATAATTAATCCAGTTCTTATATTCTTATTATGTACAAAAAATTCAAGCAATTTCACATAACTGCTTGAATTTTATAAATACTTTTAATTATTGTTTTTATTTACGTTATTCAAAATATCTTTAAAGCTTTTTTCTCTTATCTCTGAATCATCAGTTTTTTGAGATTCACTCTTATTAAACGGTACAAATAGAGCTCCAATTCTACTATTATCATGTACATAATTTACCTCTTTTATAACACCGTTACAATCTTCAAACTTAATTACCGCTCTCGATAAATTTTTCTTAAGTATAGAATAAATATCCCTTTCACTGTTTAAAGATTCATTATTAACAGAAATTATTTTGCTATTTATGTCCATATTGAAATCTTTTAATTTAAAATTATTACCTATCTCTAAAATTACAAGCCCATTTTCATCACTTATAAATTTAGGTTGCCTTTTCATTTCCTTATTTCTCTGAATCTTAAGCATAAATTCATGGGCAACTGGTGCAAAAATAACCACAAATATTTCTCCCAATAATCCTATTCTTGCTGCTTGAGCCACAAGAATTAATAACGCTCCATAAATAGAAATATGTATTCCTGATGATACTGCTTTTTCTCGTTTTGTTCTTGTATATGTAACTGATGAATATCCAACAACTGCATAAAAAGACAACAATGATATAAATATTGACCTTAATAAATCAATCTGATCTTGAGATTTAAATAGAGTCCAATAAGCTGGTATATCATTTAAAGATACATTATTAAATCCACCATACAACTCACTCATATTAGCCATAATCATTATAGCTAAAGGAAGTATCCAGTATCTTTTTAATGAATATCCACCTAGAATTTCATTTTCCTTCTTAATAAGTATAGGAACTGCTCCCCTATGACCATCTAAAGAGACTAATATTCCTTCAACAACATGCATAACTCCAACAAATATCATTATATAAAGTATGTCCAAATTAAAATAATTTGTATAATTTACATCAGAAGATATCATTCCATATATCTTCAATATAATGCTTATTGCTCCTAAAAGTGAAGCTGAATATGAAAAACATACTAAAGATGGTTTTATAGCCATTAATATTATTGATGTAAAAAATAATATCTCTATTCTGCAGTTTTCATTAAAAACAACTCCACATAAATTTAAAATTACACTTCCTATAATCCCCCCAAATACGCCAAAAACAAATTGAGATAGTGTAAGTTCAATTGCCGATTCTACACTACCTCCAACTATCATTTTCTGCATTGCTGCTCTTTTTTTATTTTTAAAATAAAAAATAACAAGCAGTGCTAACAATATAAATACTGATGGGGGGAATAAGATTGCACTACATATACTTCTTAAAGTAGAAATAACTATATCCATACAATAATTCCCCTTTTTATTTAATTCATTTTTTTATTTAATTCATCTATTGCGGTTTTCAATTGCTTATCTTGATCTTTATTATATCCTTGAGAATCAAACTTATTATCTGTTGAAACTTCAACATCAGGAACAATTCCTATCTTGTGAATATTTTCTCCATTTGGTGTGTAGTATTTTGAAATTGTTACTTTCAGTCCTCCAATACCATTGTTAAACCTTACTGTCTGCTGAACGATTCCCTTACCGAAAGTTGTGTTTCCAACAATTGTTGCTGCTTTATAATCCCTTAGAGCACCTGTAACAACTTCTGATGCACTTGCACTATCTTCATTTACAAGTATAACTAATGGCATTCCTTCTGCAATTCCTCCAACTGATAAGGATTCATTTCTATTTTCATATTTGTCTACAGTATAAGTTATAATTTTATCCTTAGGAATAAATTGCGATGCAACACCAACTGCTTCACTTAAAAGACCTCCTGGATTTTCTCTTAAATCAACTATAAGACCTTTCATCCCCTGTCCTTTAAGTTCTTCAATTTTGTTTTTAAAATCTTCTGTTGTGTTCTCATTCATAAATGAGTGAATTCTTATATATCCCATTGAGTAATCAAGCATTTCACCATCAATTACACTTAATTTTACTTCTTGAGGCTTTATTACAACATCAAATGGATTAGTTCCTTCTCTGTCAATTGTAAACTTAATTTCGCTTCCTACAGAATTTGAGATAACACTTACAGCTTCGCTAAGCTGATCCCCTGTATATGCAACATCATTTATTTTTTCTATAACATCATTGCTTTTTATACCAGCTTTTTCTGCTGGTGAATCTTTAATTGGTGATACAATAACTATTTTATTATCTAAATTTGCAATATTAACACCAATACCTGTCATTGAACCATTACTCTGTTTTATTAATTTTTCAAATTCATCATTATTCATAAACACTGTGTATGGATCATTTAGTGCACTTGTCATACCTTTAATCGCACCTTCAAGTAATACATCATCATTTATTTCTCCATCATACTTTTCAATCAATGTATCTCTTACTGTAAATAATGCTGAATATTTACTGGCATCATTAATTTGAGATGCTGTACTCTTAACGTTTTCTGATGTTTTCACAAAAAATATGCCTTTAGTAGCTATATAGTTTCCAATCATTAAAGAAGATACACTTAAAATTATCATCAATGATGCAATCAATATTATTGACTTTTTTGAAGTTTTTGTATTATTCCTTGCAAACGTTCCTTTTTTCGACTTCCTCATGTATAAAACTTCCTTCCCCATGTATAAAACTATACATAAAAATCATAATAAATTAGTCTAATTACTATGTAAACCCCTATAAGAAAAGTAATCTTTTCTCATAGAGGCATTAACACTAATTATTTTATGCTTTTTTTTTAAAATTATACTATTAAGAATTTTCTTAAAGCAATTACGCTGGCAATTCCACCAACCACAATTCCACCAATTGCAAACTGCCATAATAAATTACTTATAATATACATAGGATTTACTATGCTTACAAATGATAAAATAGAAGCAATCCAAACAAATAATCCTTTATATGCAAAGAATAATGCTACACATGCAAACACTGCTCCAACAAGACCAATTACCATACCTTCAATGACAAACGGCCATCTTATAAACCAATCAGTAGCCCCTACAAATTTCATTATTCCAACTTCTCTTCTTCTTGAATAAACAGTAAGCTTTGTTGTATTCATTATTAAGAATATTGAAACACCAACTAATACTGCAAACAATCCTATACCTACAGTTTTTACACCTTTAACTATACCAACAACTTTATCAACTAATGCCTGTTGATCTTGAATCGAATCTACACCTTCAAAATCTTTTATTCCTTCACCTACATTTGAAGCATATTCTGGTGATTCTAGTTTAACTGTAAATGCTGCCTGAAATGGATTATTATCAAATGTATAACCTTTTAATAAACCTTCATTTTCATTAGTAGTTTCTTGGAAATTTCTATATTCATCTTCTTTTGAAGAATATATAACATCTTTAACACCATCTATTTCTCTTAGCTTTATTTCAATTTCCCTTTGATCAATAAGCTTTATGTCATCTTTTAAAAATATCTTTATTTCAACTTTGCTTTGAACATTTTCTATTCCTTTATTGATATTAGTTGCAACAAGCATAAATATTCCAAGAACAAAAAACGTTATAAGAACAGTTATTATTGATGCAATACTAATAGTTTTGTTTCTCTTTAAACTTACAAAAGCATCTTTAATATAATAGGTTATAGTATTAATTTTCATCTTCGTACTTACCTCTCTTCTCGTCTCTAACTATTTCTCCTTTTTCAATAGCTATAACTCTCTTTTTCATATAATCAACGATCTCTTTAGCATGAGTAGCCATTAAAATAGTAGTCCCAGATTTATTTATATCATCAAGTAACTCCATTATTTCCATTGCTGTATCTGGATCAAGGTTACCTGTAGGTTCGTCCGCAATTAACACTGATGGATTGTTAACTAATGCTCTTGCAAGGGAAACTCTTTGCTGTTCTCCTCCTGATAATTCATTAGGGAACATTTTATATTTATGTGATAATCCAACTAATGATAGAACCATTGGAACTCTTCTTCTTATTTCTTTTGGAGATGCTTCTACAACTCTCATTGCAAATGCAACATTTTCATATACATTAAGGTTTGGTATTAATCTAAAGTCCTGAAACACCATCCCAATTTTTCTTCTATAATAAGGAACCTGTTTTCTAGTAATCTTTGATAAATCTTTATCTGCAACAATTACTTTACCATTAGTAGGTTCTACTTCTTTTAATAACATCTTTATAAACGTAGACTTTCCTGATCCACTAGGACCAACTAAGAATACGAATTCACCTGCTTCTATTTCAACATTAACATCTGATAGCGCTTTTACATTTTTATCATATATCTTAGATACACCTCTAAATTCAATCATACTCGAACACTCCTTTTTAATCTGTATATCTTGCAAATTTATTGCAAAATCTACAAAATTAATTATAACATAAGAATAGTTTTATATGTTATACAATTTTATTAAATATATATTTCTTATCGTAATTTTTTTACAATTATATTAATAAAATTTGTTGTTTTTCGTGCTCTAATTGTATAAAATTATACATAAAAATCTATTTTTAACATTTAATCCTGTTTTATGTCCTTAAATCCCTCTCCTAGTACTTCATGTACCTCTCCTACTGCAATAAAAGCATCGCTATCAATTTGTTTTATATAATTCTTAAGTTTTATAAACTGATTTCTGCTTACAACTGCATAAATCACATTGTTTTCTGCATTTGTATAACCACCTTCTGCTTTTAGAAAAGTACATCCTCTGTCTAATTCCTTCATTATAAATTGACTTATTTCTTTATTTTTCTGACTGATTATGAAAATACTTTTACATGCATTAAATCCTTCGATAAATCTATCTACAAGTATTCCAAGTAAAATAACACCTAATATAGCATATAGTCCTAAATCTATTCCAAAAACAAGTGCACTTGCAAATGTTATTACGAAATCAACAACTAAAAGAGATTTACCAATATCTAAATGAAAAAATTTATTTAGCATCTTAGCTAATATATCTGTACCTCCTGTTGATGCATTTTCGTTAAATACAATAGCCATTCCTATAGCAGAAATAATAGTACCAAATATAGTAGCCATAAGAACGTCATTTGTTATAGCTACAGGATTAAAGAATTTTTCAATAATCCATAATATTACTGATAAACCTAAGCTAGCATATATTGTTTTAACCCCAAAATTTCCATCAATAAACATAAATGCCACCACAAATAATGCAGCATTCATAATAAAGGTCAATACTCCAACTGATAAATTAGGAATTAAAGCATTCACTACAATAGCAGCTCCTGTTACTCCTCCTGCTGCTAAATTATTAGGTGCAAAAAAATACTCTACTGAAATAGCAACTAATATAATTCCAAATGTAATTATTGAATAACTTTTAAAATCTTTTTTATTCATTATTTTATTCCCCTTTATGCATATTGTTACTTATCCTATAGCTAACATCAGTAACTCTACCTCTCACCATGTATAGCTACTGAAAACTTTAGGATAAGTTTAACTAAATTTATCTATAGAAAAAACTCTATCTAAAAAGTTTCACTTTATATTGTTGTTAAATTTATCTATCTTATGCAAAGGAAATTTATTATTTAAACGTACTAGAGAAAATAGCAAGTCCAAATATTATAAAAAATTGGCATAGGGATTAACTTTTTTATTTTTTTATAATGCCTTAATAATGCAAAAAACTACAGAGTAGAATTATTAAAATTCTATACTCTGTAGTTATCTCTATAATCGAAGCATATACCTTAATATATTATTTTTTTAATGATATAGCTCTCTTTGCACTATTAACAATTGATTCAACAGTTAAGCCATATTTTTCTAATAATTGATCTGGCTTTCCGCTTTCACCAAATGTATCTTTAATTCCAACTTTAACAACTGGAACTGGGAATTCCTCTGTTACGACTTCTGAAACAGCTGATCCAAGTCCACCAACTATGCTGTGTTCTTCAGCAGTAACAATAGCTCCTGTTTCCTTTGCAGCTTTAACTAATAATTCACAATCTATTGGCTTTATTGTGTGGATATTAATTATTTTAGCATTTATTCCTTCTTTTGACAACTCTTCTTTAGCTTTTAATGCTAATTGAACCATCATCCCAGTAGCTACTATTGTTACGTCATTACCTTCTGATAATGTGATTCCTTTTCCGATTTCAAACTTATAATTATTTTCATCATTTACAGTTTCAACAGCTAGTCTTCCTAATCTAACATAGCAAGGACCTTCATATTCAGCAATTGCTAAAATAGCAGCTTCTGTTTCTACTGCATCAACTGGATTTATAATTGTCATGTTAGGTATAGCTCTCATTAATGCAATATCTTCAACTGATTGATGAGTTGCTCCATCTTCTCCAACAGTTAATCCTGCATGTGTTGCACATACTTTTACATTTAATCTTGGATAACATATTGAATTTCTTATTTGTTCAAAAGCTCTTCCTGCTGCAAACATTGCAAAAGAACTTGCAAATGGTATTTTTCCACATGTTGCAAGACCTGCTGCAACACCCATCATATTACCTTCTGCTATTCCCATATTTATAAATCTTTCTGGTGCAGCTGTTTTAAAATCTGCTGTTTTAGTTGACTTTGAAAGATCTGCATCTAATACAACAACTCTATCATTTAAATTTGAAAGTTTTACTAACGCTTTTCCATAAGCCTCTCTAGTTGCTACTTTATTTCCCATTAGTTTTCCCCTCCAATTTCCTTAAGCGCTTGTTCACATTGTTCTTTGTTAGGAGCATTTCCGTGCCATCCTGCTTCATTTTCCATAAATGAAACGCCTTTACCTTTTATAGTCTTACATACTATAACTGTAGGCTGACCTTTTGCTTCTTTAGCCTTACTTATAGCGTCTCTTATTTGATCAAAATCATGTCCATCAATTTTTAAAACATTCCAACCAAATGCTTCAAACTTTTTATCTATAGGACCTGGGTTCATTACATCTTCAATATTTCCATCTATTTGTAATCCATTATTATCTACAAAGGCAGTTAAATTATCTAATTTATAATGTGCTGCTGCCATAGATGCTTCCCAAACTTGACCCTCTTCAAGTTCTCCATCACCTAATATTGTAAATACTCTGTAATCTTTTTTATCTAATTTTCCAGCTAAAGCCATCCCCACTGCTGCTGATATACCTTGACCTAATGAACCTGTGGACATATCAATCCCTGGTAAATCATTCATATTAGGATGTCCTTGTAATCTAGAATCTATTTTTCTTAATGTATTTAACTCTTCTACTTCTAAATAGCCTCTTCTTGCTAAAGCGCTGTATAATGCTGGTGCAGCATGTCCCTTTGATAAAACAAATCTATCTCTGTTTGAATTTTTAGAATCCTTTGGATCTATGTTCATTTCTTCAAAAAATAAAACTGACATTATATCTGCTATTGATAATGATCCGCCTGGATGACCTGATGCTGATTCTGTAAGCATAGTTACTATGTCTTTTCTAATTAGCTTAGAAATATTTTCTAGCTCTTGTTTATTCTTCATTGCTGAACCCCCTGGTAAAAGTTTAATTATTTTGTTTTTCGCTTTTTACATTGTAACATAATATTTTTATTTTGTATACACTATTTAAATTTATGATATACTTTTATTTTTATTAATGTTTTTAGAATAACACAAAGGGTTATATAGTATACTATATAACCCTTAAAATTCTTTTTATTTTTAACTCAAGATAGATTCAAACTGATAGCAAGAGCTTTATTAACTTTCTTCATATCAGCTTCAGTCATATGTCCTATTTTTTCTTTAAGTCTTCTCTTATCTAAAGTCCTTATTTGTTCTAATAAAACTACTGAATCTCTATTGAGTCCATATTCTTCTGAAGATATCTCCACATGTATAGGTAGCTTGGCTTTATTTATTTGAGATGTTATTGCCGCAACAATAACAGTAGGACTATATCTATTCCCAATATCATTTTGAATTATAATTACAGGTCTTATTCCACCCTGTTCTGAACCTATTACCGGACTTAAATCCGCATAAAAAATTTCCCCTCTTTTTACCACAATGTTTGCCATTTCTAATTATCACACTCCGCAAATCCATGCCTCATACTCATTAACATCGTCTAACATATATTCAGAGCCTATCATAGAGTACTCTAGATTTATTTCAGCCATTTCAATGTAACCCCTTTTCATCATTTCTTCAAAATCTGCTGAAATATCTTCATCAATACATTGTATTAATGATTTACCCTTAACTCTACTACTTTTTATAATTTTTTTATTATTTATTTTTAAGTTCTTTATTCTATTTAAATCAATTATTGACATCTTTGCCTCCATAGAAGTAAATATTTTACCTAACTATGATTATATTACAATTTATGTCAATTTGTCAAAAATTCATATATTCTATACAATTTTAATGTACAATTTTATTGAATTTTGTAAGTACCCTCCAAAAAACGTGCATATATTATGTATTAAACACTCTTATAAATATCACAATGTTAATAATTTAAGACATTCCTATATTTATTTTAAACATCTTTTGTTTTTAATGATTCCTTAATCTATATGTAACCCACTCATTTTTCTTAGTAAATCATTAATTATATTTCTAAAATAAACTTTCATCACTCTCTTTGCTTGATTTGAACTCTTTGTATGATATAAGTATTCTCTCCTTACCCTCATCATCAAATATTTTTAATAATACTGGAGATTTTGTTTTTTTATCTACATAAAATTCACCTTTATCAATATGTTTATTGCCGTCTGGATAGTCTATATTTACTTTTATATATTCATTATCTGACCATTCCGTATCTACCGTTTCTAGCTCTCCACTTACACTCTTATCTAAAATATTGTTTATAAACGCCAAAGGATATATTTCATCTATGTTTTTATCAACTACATAATCCTTGCCATTTTCCCCTTGCATCTGAATCTCTGATCCTTTATATACTTTTACTCGTCCATCGGCATCTTGAAATTCTATGCGCATTCCATTATCTCCACTATAGTATTGCATAGTATTTTCTTTATACTCATCTTTAGAATTAATAAAAGTATATTCAACTTTACAACTATAATTTTTTGTATTATATAGCTTATCAATAATTTCTTCATTTGATGGTGTCACCATTTTCCTGCTAAAAATGATAACTGCAAAAATGCATATAGGCACAAAAATCAATAACCAAAGTAATTTTTTAAATTTATTTTTTTTATTATCCGAATCCATTAGTCCTCCAAGATTTATTATTACTTTATTACTATTATGAAACTTAAAGGACTTTTATTCTTCTATTTTAAACAAATATCATTAATAACTCTCGGCATTTCATTAATAATATCTCTAGCATTTAATATGTAAACTTCCTTGCTTAACTTATCTGCTATATATCCATGTATATATGCTCCTATTAGAGCAGCATCTAAAATATTAACCTTTTGAGAAATAAATGCATTAATTATTCCAGTCAATGCATCCCCCATTCCTCCAGATGCCATTTTACTATTGCCTGTAGGGTTTATATAAGTATTATTTCCATCTGTAATTATTGTATTGTAACCTTTCAACAAAACAATTATTCCATATTTTTTCGCAAATTCTGAGGCTATTCTTATTCTATCTGATTCAACTTCACTTACAGTTAACCCTAAAAGCCTTGCCATCTCTCCTGGATGAGGAGTGATTATAGCTCTATCTTTTAATTCTTCTAACATCCCTTTATTTTTTGCTAAAATTGTAATGCCGTCTGCATCAATTACTATTGGACATTTGCTTTTATCTATCACTTCATGTAATAATTCTTCTTCATATTTATCAGTTCCAATTCCCGGTCCAAATGCAATTGAATCTGATTTTTCTATGATTGACCCAAACTTAGAAGACTCACATGAAACTGTCATGGCTTCAATTAACTTTTCAGCCAATATATCTTGTATTTCCTCTTTACATCCTAAAGTTACAAGACCAGCACCAGCCCTTATTGTACATTCTGTTGTAATATATGCAGCACCTGAAAACCCTTTACTACCAGCAACAATTAAAGCTCTTCCGTAATCACCTTTATGACCATATAACTTTCGTGATGGAATTATATTCTTGTATTCTTCATTTTCAAGAATATATAAATTATCACTATTATTTTTTCTTACCACTTGTGGAATACCTATTTTTATAATTTTAACTTTTCCTATAAATTTAAATGCGTTGTAGTTTAAAAAACCCCTTTTTATGACTTCAAATGTATATGTTATTTTTGCTTTAACTGCAATATCTAACTCTACCCCTAAATTGCAGTCTAAACCTGAAGGAACATCTAATGAAACTATATATTTTCCATATTTATTGATACAACATATAAGATTCTGAATCCAAAAATCTAATTTTCTATTTAACCCAACTCCAAAAATCCCATCTATAGTAACATCATAATATGTTAAATCTTTGATAAACTCTTCTGTGATATCATTTTCATTTTTGATGTACGTTATCTTATCATTATCAAGAATTCTTCTTATAATATCAAAATTAGTTTTAAAATCCTGACTATAATTTTCATCCTTGCTTATAATGACTACTTTTACGTTTTTTCCCTCAATAGCAAGATGTCTAGCTAATGCTAATCCGTCTCCTCCATTATTTCCCTTTCCACATAATATAAGAAACGAATCCCACTTATAATATATATCTTCAAAAATACCTCTTGCCGCATTTTCCATTAAAACAATGCTTGGAATTCCATACTGGTTTATAGCTTCTTGATCCATTTTTCTGCATTTATCTCTATGAAAAACTTCTATCATTCTACTACCTCCATAACAGCATAAGCTATTGCACTTGTTCTATTATGAGAAATGCTAAGATGTATATTAACATCTTTTCTTTTTAAAATTTCATATACATTGCTATTTAAATTAACTACTGGCTTTCCCAATTCATCTCTTAATATCTCAATATCTTTTACTCCAAAACCCCTAAATCCAGTTCCTAATGCCTTGCTTACAGCTTCCTTTGCCGCAAAATTTCCAGCAATAACTTCACTTTTGAACCCTCTTGATTCAAATATATTTATTTCATTTTCAGTAAATAATTTATTTATAAACCCCTTTGTTCTTTTAACAGCAATTTCGATTCTCTCAATTTCAATTATGTCTGTTCCTATCCCTATAATCATATTTATCGCCTCACTTTTAGTAATATCTTACCACATAGAAGCGAAAAAAATAATTCTAAGTATCAATGTTTAGTTAATTTTTTCACTATAATTTCTATAATCCGCTTCATATGAAAATTCGTCAGCATAACATCCTATTATGTCAACTAAATGTATGGGCGATAGTTGATTTTGATAAAGTTTTTTAAGTATATCTTCTGCTTTATCCTTTTCAAATGAAATCATAGTCACCTTATCTCTTTCGATATTAATATTTTTTATCCCTATATAATCCTTTCTCTCTATTTCGATTCCATATACTGGTGTTCCTCTATAATCTGACTTAATTAGTCTGTAACTGTAATTGAATTCCATGTTATCCTCTTTTCTATTACATACATATTCATCTGCAATATTCATAATACTTCAACCCCTCAAACAATATTACAATAAAATATTAGCACATTATTAAATTATAAATTGTCAAAGCATGTACACAATATTAAAGAATCGTATATTTTTTATTGACAATAAAATCTCAACATTTGTTTTTTCCAACATAATACCTTTAAATTTTGTCGATTATTTTATTATATTTGTCGAATTATAGATTTTTATAACTACTTATAACGTGTGTATTTTTAATATGTTTTACAAATAAAAAAAGAGTTCAACAGAACTCTTTTTTTATCTCATAATCTCTTTTTTTGTTAAACCATAATTGAAAAACGCTTAGATATCGTTTACATTTTTATTATATCATATTTTTCAATTTTTGCAAGTTTTTTTATATTTAATGTTATTTTTCTTTATATTCCAATAAATGTAATAGACAAAATATATCTTTTACATTTATTGAATATATTTTTATTTTTAAAATGGTTTTAATATGTTTTTTTTAAAACATTTAAAATTTATTTTCAATAAATTTTCTTTATTACAACTAGCATTTTAGCTAACAGCTTTCTTCAACTTCATTTTGTACTTCTTTTTTAGTACTTATAAATTTAAAATCTTCTGCAACTACTTCTGCTATATATCTTTTGATTCCATCCTTATCTTCATAACTTCCTGTTCTTAGTCTTCCACTTACAGTTATAAGGCTTCCTTTTTGCGTATGCTTACATATAATTTCAGCCTTTTTACCCCATACGACAACTGTTATAAAATCAGCTTCTCTTGTACCATCAGGTAATTTAAAGTTTCTTTGAACAGCTATTACAAAACGGGTATATAATTTATCTCCATTTTCATTCTGTTTCAACTCTGGATCCTTTATTAAGCGTCCTAATAATATTATTTTGTTCATAAATATACCTCCACAGTAATTTTCCTTTTAATTTATATCCATAAAACAAAATAATATACAAAATTTTAAATATTTTTTATATTTCTCTTTATATAATACTAGGTTGTATAACATCATTATCAAAATATATAATATAACTTCTGATATAATACAATAAATTTCGTAGAAATTCTAACATACATTGTTACATATTACCTAATATTCGTTATTTACAGATTTATATTTTATTTGACTCATAACACAATTTATTTCTACTCCTAGAATAAATATCATTGATATTAAAAATAACCATGTCATTAAAATAAAAACAGCTCCAAGGCTTCCATAAAATCTAGAATAATTCCCAAAATTATTGATATAAAAAGAAAATCCAAAAGATACTCCAATCCATCCCATAGTACTAAACACTGAACCTGGAACCACTTCTTTCAACTTTAATCTTTTTGCCGGTGCAAACATGTACATCAATGCAAATATAAATATCATTACAATAAATACAAAAGCATATCTAAACATATTCCACAAAAATATTATTATTTTATAAAAAGGTATTCTGCTTATTATATAAGCTCCTATTACATTTCCAAAAACAAGCATTGCTAATGCAAGCAATATTATTACTGCAAGTAATATTATCCCTATCATAGAAATTATTGACCTTTTAATAAAGGATCTGTTTTCTTTAAAGCCATATGCCTTATTAACACCTTTAATTACAGCTCTAAATGCTGAAGAAGAAGTCCATATCATTAACAAAACTGATACTCCTAATAATCCTGTATGCTGATTATCAACAACCTCAGCAATAATTGATTTAGTTAAATCAACAATACTTGTAGGAAGAATTGCATTTAAATTATCTAATACCTCTACAGAACTTAAGTGACTAAAGCCTATAAGTGTTATCAAAAATATCATGAATGGAAAAAATGATAATATTAAATAATATGCAAGCTGAGATGATAATGCAAAAACGTCATCCTTCTTTATCTTCACAATAAGATGTATTAATAAGTTTATTTGACGTCTTATACTAAATTTAAAATTGCTCATTTAATCACCAAATTTCCTTTCCATAAATTTTTCTAATATATTCTTCCCTGTAGATTATATCATATACTATATGCTACTCTACTTTCAAATATAATATTCTTATGTTCACCATTCTTTTTACAAATATATTAAAACATTATACTTTCTTATAAATAAAAAAAGTATCATAGTCTAAATATACTTTCAAACTATGATACTCTAATCTATTTACCAAACAAATATCCCGAGAAAATTAATAATCCAAAACATACTACATTAAAGGTTATTACTACCTGCATATATTGAAACCATTTTTCTTTTTTATGTTTTTTATAAAACTTCGATCTTCTCTCATATATATCTGTTAATATCAACGCTACGCCCTGATATAAACCATAAATAATATAATATGGAGTTAATCCATGCCAAACTCCCATTATAAACATTGTAATTAATTGTCCAGCATGTGAAGCATATATTCTACTTTTAAATCTTTTTTTTCTCATACTATTTAAAACAAACCTAGAATAAATGTAATCTCCAAACCACTTTGACAATGAAATATGCCATCTATTCCAAAATTCTTTCATACTTTTACTTAAAAACGGCATATTAAAATTCTCTGGTGTCTTTATTCCTAGAAAATAACTCGTACCAATTGCAAAGGCACTATATCCTGCAAAATCAAAAAATAAGAATAAACTATAAGCATACATATAATTTATAGAATTTAATAGATTTACATCCTTTGGTATCTTATTCATCCATAAAGTACTTATCAATGCCGCTATACAGAATTTATATAAAATCCCTTTTAAAATATGTTCTATTCCTTTAGAAATATATTCATTAATATAATTGTCTCTGCCAATAACATATTTTGAATCCTGAGTAAATCTCCTGTATCTATCTATTGGACCACAACTCAATGTAGGAACAAAAACTATGAAATATACTAAATCAATAATCTTAAGATCCGTTATACTTCCATCATATATTTCAATAATCATCTGTATTGCCTTAAAATTAACATATGAAAGTCCTATAAATCCAATAGCACCAATATCAGTTAATGGCGATATTTTTAAAAGTATTACAGGGAACATACACATTATTAAAGCTGAAAAATATATATACTTGTTTTCTGTAGCCTTTCTTATTTCAAAATATACTTTTATTAATATAGTTTCTCCTAATAAAAATATAAGAAATAAGAATATTTGTATTTGAGAAGATTTTAATGCATTAATAAAATCTCCCTTTATAAGATAACCAAACACAGTGTCAACTTTCCATCCCATAATTATTACTATCATTACTGCTGAAAAGAATATCCCATAAGGCCTTATTAATTTACCTCTAATACCTAAAATAACTGCTGGTATTAAAAGTATTAATAATATATATAAATAAAAATAACTTCCATATTGTTCTAACGACATTTTAACCTCTCCATAATCTTATTATATTAATTCTTCAATACTCAGAATTGACTATAAACAAATGGAATATCACATGCTGAATAGAAAAAATACACTACTAATGCTAATGAAATTGTTACTGACAACAATACTGTTCTTTTAAATTCCTTATTTTTCATTAAAATGATTATATATTCCTTCACTTACTTTAAGCCACCCTTCTTCTCCAAGATGCATAACATCAATTAAAAAATCTTGCTTGTACTCATAATTTCTTAAATCTAAAACATCAAGTCCTTGTTCCTTAGATAAATTATCTATTTTATTATAATATTGATCTCTTTCTTCTTTACTTAGTCCTAAATAATCATAGTACCATCCATTTACTGGTGGCATTATTATATATGGCTTTATGTCTAAATCCTTGCATACACTTAAGAAAAATTTAAAATCATTCATTTCTACTGATGATAAAGCATCATTTCCCTTTAAACATCCATCAAGATAATCCATATGATCTTTTATATTTTTATTATAATAATCATCTCTTAGATGAAATTGGTTTGTAGAAACCTCTTCACTGTGTTCCTTATTTATTTGCTTTTCTTCTTCATCCCAGTTTATGTCTTCCAATTCTTCTTCTGGTTTTTTTTCAGGTAATTTATTCATTTCCTTATAGATTAATGCCTTATCTTTAATTCCAGAAAGATAATTACTTATTTTATAATACGGACTCATAATAAACATAAGTGATTTTTTTAATACATTAGGATTTGAATATAATCTTGCATATAATGCTTCTGCTGGATATTTATCAGCCTTCTCTAAAAGCGAATAAACCCTTTTTGCATAGTATTGCTTGTTTTCATCACTTATTTTGGGATTATTTAAAAAATTATAAAACTGTATTTCCGAAAAATTTGTTGCAAAATTATCTGCCTTTACGCCATCTGCATTATCAAACCATTGAATCGACAGTATATATGCCACCTTTTGAGTAGGTTTTAAGTCACTTCCTCCAATGTATGTTGCCTGCTGTAAATTCTGAACATATCCTCTTCCAAAGCAGCTTATATTATAATCTGCACCTTTTATCGGAAATAGGTTTATACTATTCTGTTCAACATTAATAGACATTTCTGATGAACCGAATAAAAATAAATCGTTGCTATCATCTAAAATATCTTTTGCAATTATACTGCTGTCCTTAATATGGTCCCCATACTGTTTTCCAAATGCCGAAAGGTCCTTAATATTTTTTAAAATTCCTATTTGAACATTTAAAAACTGATTAATTCCAACTATAACTGCAATAACTACAGATGCTGCAATGAAAAAACTTGTTTTTATCTTCATCTCAGAATATTCCCTTCATAATTATTACTAACGTTATATAAAAATAAATCCTTTTTACAATAACTATTATGCACTTTTCATATGTCAAAAAGGTGACAGATTAACCAAATAATTCTTAGTTATTAAAGTTTATTTTCATATTCCTTATAAAATACAAAAAAGCAGAAAAATTGTTGTAGTAACAATTTTTCTGCTCTTTACTTATTATTATAATTTATAAATCTTTTCTCTATTGTTAACAACGTTCTTAGTAGCATTTCTTGTATCATATACTACTTTAGCTCTTGCAACCATTGATTCATAATCATAGCAACTGTGATTAGTAGTTACAATTACTATATCAGCATCATCTATAACTTCTGTCCAATCTACTGAATGATATGTTTTATCCTTATACTTAGATACTGGACAATATGGATCATTAACCATAAGGTCTGCACCATTCTTTTCTAATAATTCTATTACTTTAAATGCTGGTGATTCTCTGTAATCATCTATATCATTCTTATAAGCAACTCCCATTATTAGAACCTTTGCTCCGTTTAATGCTTTCTTATGTTTATTTAAAATCTTCATAACATTATCTAATACAAATTCAGGCATTGAATCATTAATTTCACCTGAAGTTTCTATTAATCTTGTATGATAATCATATTCTTTAGCTTTCCATTCTAAATAGAAAGGATCAAGTGGTATACAATGTCCACCTAAGCCTGGGCCTGGATAAAATGGCATAAATCCATATGGTTTAGTTTTAGCAGCATCTATAACTTCCCATACATCTATACCCATTCTATTACAAAGTATTGCCATTTCATTAGCTAAACCTATATTGATATTTCTAAATGTATTTTCTAATATTTTTTCCATTTCAGCTACAGCTGGTGATGATACTGTATGTATATCTCCTTCTAATATATTTCTATATAATGCTGCTGCAACTTCTGTACAATCTTCACTACATCCACCAACAACTTTTGGTGTATTCTTTGTGTTAAATTGTTTATTACCTGGATCTACTCTTTCAGGTGAAAATGCTAAGAAGAAATCTTCTCCACATTTTAATCCGCTTTCTTCTAATATAGGTTTAAGAACTTCTTCAGTAGTTCCTGGATAAGTAGTACTTTCAAGTATTACTAACATACCTTTATGAAGATACTGTGCAACGCTCTTTGTTGATGAAACCACATATGATAAATCTGGTTGTTTATACAAATCTAATGGTGTTGGAACACATATACAAATTGTATCTACATCTTTTACGAAACTAAAATCTGTAGTTGCTTTTAAAGAACCGTCTTCTACTAACTTCTTTAAAGTTTCATCTACTACATCTCCTATATAGTTTTTACCTTCATTAACCATATTAACTTTTTTATCTTGAACATCAAAACCTATAGTTTGATATCCTGCATGAGCTTTTTCTACTGCTAATGGTAATCCTACATATCCAAGACCAACTACCCCAACTTTAGCAGTTTTATTATTTATTTTATCTAATAATTGTTGCTTTAACACTGACATGTTATACCTCCTATAATCAATACAAATGATCATATTACTATTTATGTTATAAATTTAATTGAATTATCCTAAAATTACTCGTTACATTCAACTTTTTCATCAGCTTTAGTATAATTTAATCCACATACAGTACATGTTGCTTTATCATTTTTAAATAATAATTTTTCACCACATTTACATACATATCCTTTTATTCTAGCTGGATTTCCCATAACCAAAGCATAATCTGGTATGTTTTTAGTAACTACCGCACCAGCTCCAATTAATGCAAACTTTCCTATATTGTGTCCACATACAATTGTTACATTAGCTCCAATTGATGCACCTTTTCCAATTATAGTTTCTCTATATTCAGCTTTTCTCTCTATAAAGCTTCTAGGATTTATCACGTTTGTAAATACACATGATGGACCTAAAAATACATCATCCTCACAAATAACACCTGTATAAACAGATACATTATTTTGGATTTTAACTCCGTTCCCAAGCTTTACTCCTGGAGATATAACTACATTCTGCCCTATATTACACTTTTCACCCATTTCAGAATTACTCATCACATGTGAAAAATGCCATATTTTTGTTCCATCTCCAATTTTGACATTATCATCTACATAACTTGATTCATGTACAAAATACTTTTTTTCCATAATTAACTCCCCTTTTTCAGTTAACAAGTAACAGTTAACAGTTTTATATAATCTTTAACTGTTAACTATTTTATCGCATCAACTATATATTCTATTTGTTCTTGTGTTAATTCTGGATAAACTGGTATTGCAAAAGTTCTATGTGATAGATATTCTGCAACAGGCATATCACCTTCTTTATAACCTAAATCTGCATACACCTTTTGTAAATGTAAAGGTACTGGATAGTACACTCCAGTTGCAACACCTTTTTCTTTTAGTTTATTTAACATAGTTTCTCTATCGTCACATTGTAATACATATTGATGATATATAACTTCATTTTCTTCTCTGTTTATTGGTGTAACAACATCTGCATCTTTAAATTTTTCATTATATATTTCTGCTATTTCTCTTCTTTTACCATTCCAACTGTCTAGGTGTGGTAATTTAACTCTTAATATAGCACCTTGAATAGCGTCTAATCTTGAATTAAAACCGATTAGATAATTATAATATTTTAATGGATTATATACTGTATCATCACCATCTTTTGATGTTTTAATGTCTTCTGTAATATTATTTAATAGGTTATATGCTTTTTGACCTGTTTCCCCACTTCCATGAGTTCTTAATGCTTTTGCAATAGTAGCAATGTCATCATTATCTGTAACTATCATTCCACCATCACCAGCACATGAAAGATTCTTTGTTGGGAAGAATGAGAAACATGCTGCATCTCCTAATGTTCCAATCATCTTGCCTTTATATTTAGCACCTACAGCTTGACATGCATCTTCTATAACCTTTAAGTTATGCTTTTTAGCTATTTCATTTATTTCATCCATCTCTGCACTCTGTCCGAAAATATGTACAGGAATAATCGCTTTTGTTTTATCAGTTATTTTTTCTTCTATCTTTGATGGGTCAAGATTGAATGTATCTTTTTCTACATCAACAAAAACTGGTGTAGCTCCAACTGCCGAAATACATTCTGCTGAGGCAAAATAAGTAAATGTTGAAGTTATTACTTCATCACCATGGCCTATTCCTAAAGATTTTAATGCAATAACCAAAGCATCAGTTCCATTTCCAACTGATATCGCATGTTTAACTCCTATATATTCTGCAAATTCCTTTTCGAACTCTGTTACGTTCTTACCCATTATGTAAGCTGCAGAAGATAAAACTTCTTTAGTTACTCTATCTAAATCTTCAGAAATAGATTTATATTGAGCTTTTAAGTCAATTAATGGAATATTCATTTTCCTCGCTCCTTAATGTTAACTTTTAATATATTTATTATTAATTATTTTTATTTATAAACTAACATGAATATTTTAACATACTTAAATAGATAAATAAACTTTTTGTTTTTCAATATAATACTATTTTTTTAATTAAAATTTTTTTATAGGATACCACTCTGAAGGCAACAGTATATTATATTGAGGAGTAATGTATCTATCATCAATCAATAGAACTCTTCCCTCGTCATTTTCTGTTCTTATTACCCTTCCTGCTGCCTGTTGTACTTTATTTATTCCTGGATACACATAAGCATAGTCATATCCATTTTCTCCAAAGAACTCTTTGCTTATTTCATTTTCCATTGCTATTTTAGGATATCCAACCCCTATTATAACACTCCCTATAAGTTGTTCTCCTGGAAGGTCTATTCCTTCTGAAAACATTCCACCTAATACACAAAATACAAGAAGATTATTATTTTCCTTAAACTGTTTTAGAAAATCACTCTTTTCTTTTTCATCCATATTAGATTCTTGCTTTATAAGTTTAAACATATCTAAACCATCACATTTTAAAATATCTTCCCAAAGCGATTCCATATATGCATAAGATGGAGCAAATACTATATAATTACCAATCTCTTTATTAACAAAACTGCATATCTTATCAATCACATTTGGCAGAGTTCTCATTCTATATTTATATCTTATATTAACTGGACTTACATATACATTGAGATTTTCTTTTTTAAAAGGTGATGGTAATTTTAATCTATAGCTTTCATTCTCTCCACCAAGCATCTCTATATAATATTTTATTGGTGACAGAGTTGCTGAAAAAAATACTGTTGAGTAATTTTTTTTCAAACACTTCTTTAAATTTTCAGATGGATTTACGCAATATAGCGTTAATACAACTTCTTGAGAGTCTTTTTCTACACATGTAACGTAATTCTCATCATATAACTGCATAATAGTATTAAATGAATTAATATCGAAATACAACTGAAGTATTTCATCATATCCCTCAAATTTATTTCCTTTTACAAGTATTTCTTCACTTTCCTTTAAATAAAGATTTAAATACTTAGATAAATCTTTTGGTCCATCATTCTCATAAAACCAAGTTACATCTTTATGAGTACATTCATTTCTTAATTCTATAAAATAACTATTTAATTTATCTAGAACTGAATGAAGTTTTCTCAATTTACCTTTAGCAATTTTTTTACATTTTAAAATTTGATCCTTATTTAGTGATGCAGAATACATTTTTTTTGATCTATCTATTAAGTTATGTGATTCATCAATAAGAACTATATTGTCTTTTTGCTCAATCATTCTTGTAAGTGAAACGCGAGGATCAAACATATAATTATAATCACATATAATCCCATCACAATACATACTTATGTCTAAAGACAATTCAAATGGACATACTTTATATTTTTGTGCATAATCCTGTAATATTTCCACGGAAATACACTCATTCTCTTCAAGAACCATTAATACTACATTTTTAACCTTATTATAATACTCCTTAGCATAAACACACTTTTCAGGATTGCAATCAAATTGATCATTAATACACGATTTCTCTTTTGCAGTTAATACTATACTCCTAAATTTCAAACCAGTATTACGTAGCTTGTCAAAAGTATCCTTTGCTACTTCTCTGTTTATTGTTTTAGGGGTAAGATAAATTATCTTATCTCCAATTCCTTCACCTAAAGCCTTAACCGCTGGAAATATTGTTGATATTGTTTTTCCTATTCCTGTAGGAGCCTGTGCAAAAAGTTTTTCTTTTTCCTTAATAGTCCTGTAAACAACATTTATTAGTTTTCTCTGCCCTTCCCTATAAGAGTCAAATGGAAAAACTACATTTTTTATAGATTCATTTCTTTCTTTTTTTTCATTATATATAAAAACATTGAATTTTTCATACTCTTCAAGTATTTCAAATGCAAAATCCCTTAATTCTTCAATGTTAAAAGCATATTCAAAACTCTTAACTTCATCAGTTTCAAGCTGTACATAAGACAATCTTATAAATATTTTGCTCAAGTTGTTTTCTAAACAATAAATTAAAGCATATAGTTTTGCCTGTGCCCAATGAACTTCATTAGAATCATCAATGTGTACAAAACTTTTATATGTAGATTTTATTTCTTCAATTATTATTTTGCCATCATCAAATATTATACCGTCTGCTCTTCCTTCAACTTTTATAATACTATTCTTCAATTCAAATTCTCGTGTTAAAAAAACCTCTTTTTCATACTCAGAATATATACCTGCATTATCTTTTTGAAGTTTTTGATGCGCCCTTGTTCCCTCTAATGCTCTTGCATTTCCTGAAAAGCGATTATCTATATCACCTTTTAAAAGACAGAATTCCACCAAATTTCTAACAGATTCTCTTATAATAATTTTCTCCATAAAATACCTCTTGTAATATATAGAACAAAATATAGAAAACACTTATTTAATGAACATTTAATAAATATTCATTAAATAAGTGCTACAACTAAGTTTCTAATTTACCCGAATAAATATTCATATATTATTCAGCGTGATATTCATTTACTATTTTTTGAACTAATTTTTTAATAACGCTTGCCTCTGCTATTAATGACAATACTAATAAAAATATCTTTATTCTTTCTTCATCCTTTTCTTCTAGATTAAATTCCTTAACTAGTTGTTCTAATTTTTCCTCATGTGTTAATGAATTTATTAAGTAATCATCTAAACTCTCTTCTTGAATCTGAACAAATGTCTTATATGCTTCTTCCCATGATAATATATCATCATTTCTATCATTTATCTCATTAAACGCTAAATTAAATACCTTTTTTATTTCTTCTGTTGTTAAGACAGGTCTCATATAACTAAGAAGCACTAATTGAATAAGATGCATCTTAGTATAGCCTCTCTTTTTTCCATCTTCAGGTTTTGTAATAACTTCACTCTTAGTATAATTTTGAACTATATTATTTGTGAATTTTTCATTATCAAATTTATCATTTAAATAATCTATAACTTGTGATAGAAATAAATCATATTTTGGTAGATCATCATATGAAATTGAACTGTTTTTTGACATTTCTTCTGCTAATTCTTTTATATAGTTAGAATCAAATTTTCTTTTCATAGTGTCCACCTACACTTTCTCATACTTCTTTTATTATATTATATAGTATACATGAACTTATTACAAGTTATTTTTAACATTATAACTCATTTAATCCTATTCCATTTTTTTATGATAATTATAGCATATTTTTTATCTTCCCCTACAGAAGTATATTCTTAAATTCTAATTAGCAGTCAATAGTTAGAAATGAAATTATATGAATATTTATTTTAATTAGATAATTCTATTTTTAATATGCATATTTAACTATTAACTTTATAATTATAATCCAAAAATCATATAGTAATTTCAGCATTAATTGTCACATGTCAATTACAATATGTGTATCTTTTACTTAACATTTAATAGCTTTACACATAAAAATATAAAATATTGCTTTCACTCCTCACTTAGAAATTTCTTATGATCTTGTAAAGTTTTATTATTGGAACTTAATATATATTATTCTTAATTTTATTAATTATATTAGTCTATATTTTATTTTGTGGTTTACTAAAAAATATCTATTTTTTGTAATCTATCGACATTATCACTTATAGTTTCTGTTTTTTCTGCTAAAGAGTTGATTAATTACTTTTATCCTTGTATTTGTAAATTTTTTATTACATTTTTTCATTAATCATACTTTAGTACAAACTATCACTATGCTTAAAGCTACTATTTAAGCCACAATACAAATTTAAGAATTTTTATTATTTAAGCTCATTCACATGAAAAACCCTATTGACATTTCTAAAATATGGTAGTATATTTTAACTATAATGTTTTTTAAAGTTGAAATTTGTAATTTCTTATAACAAAAAATAAAATATTTATTGACTTTATATTACATTCTTGGTAATATAGCATTGTAGAATGTCGAATTGTGTAATTAGGAGGAATTTTTTTATTATGAAATCAACAGGTGTAGTTAGAAGAGTAGACGAATTAGGAAGAATAGTAATTCCAATAGAATTAAGAAGAACTTTAGATATCGCTGAAAAGGATGCTTTAGAAATATATGTAGATGGTGAACAAATAATCTTAAAGAAATATGAACCAGCATGTATCTTCTGTGGTGATGCTAGAGACGTTATAAACTACAAAGGTAAGAATATCTGTCAAAAATGTTTCGAAGAAATGAAGAACAGATAATAAGATAGTACATAATGAATTTAAATAATAAAAAGTAATACATGCCCTAGTGCACGTATTACTTTTATTATTTTGCAAACATAAAATCGACAAATTTTATATATTAGTCGAAAATTTATATACTTCACTTTTAGGTAATTCTCTATCTTTTGCGACAAGTTTTATTGCCTCTTTCTTATTTATTCCATCTTTTATATATTTCAAAATATGGTCTTCAATAGATAAATTAATCCATTCTTGTTTCTTTTCTTCTTTTATATCTTCAATTTTTTTTCCTTCTAAAACAAGAACAAATTCTCCTCTTGGTTTATTATTAACAAAATTCTGAATCGCATCACTTAAATTTCCTCTAAAAATTTCCTCATATAATTTTGTAAGTTCTCTACACACAGCTATTTTTCTATCACCAAATACATCCATAAGATATGATAACGTATCGAGCAATCTGTGAGGTGCTTCATAAAAAATCAAAGTTTCCTGACTATTTAAAAGTTCATCTGTTATTACTCTTCTATCTTTATTTTCTCTTGGAAGAAATCCTCTAAACAAAAATTTAGTAGTATCAAGTCCTGAATAAACAAGAGCTGTCGTTATTGCTGTTGCCCCTGGCAGTACTTCAAAATCAATATTTTCATTTATACATTTTCCGACGATTACACTACCTGGATCTGATATTCCTGGTGTTCCTGCATCTGATACAAGGGCTATATTTTTACCTTCAAGAAGCAGTTCTATTATTTCATTTCCTTTGGACTGCTCATTAAATTTGTGATAACTAATAAGTGGCTTTTTTATTTCAAAATGATTTAAAAGCTTTAAAGTCTGCCTTGTATCTTCTGCTGCAATAATATCACTTTCTTTTAATACTTCCAATGCTCTTAATGTAATGTCTTTTAAATTTCCTATAGGCGTAGGTACTAAATATAATTTTCCATTTTCCACGTCTTATTTCCTCCCATATATTCGATCAATGTCTTCTGTATATTTTCCGTCTTCATTATAAACATATAGCGGTTCATCCCACTTAAGATATGATCCACCATCTCTCTGGCCTTCAACAAGCACTATATTGGGCGCTTTATTTACTTTAGGATGTATCATTTTTACTCTTTTAGGTTCTATTTTGTATTTTCTCATTAGTGTAAAAATATCTGCGAGTCTTTCAGGTCTATGAACTATGAACATCCTTCCATTATCTTTTAATAACACTCTGGCTGCATATATTACATCTTCAAGATTACACATTATCTCATGTCTTGCAATAGCCAACTTGTCTAAAGGGTTAATTATCCCAGAATTATTAAGTTTGTATGGAGGATTTACTGTAAGAACATCAAATCGTCCAAGTTCCTTAAGGCCATCTATATCCTTTAAATCTAAATTTATGAAAGATACCTTGCTTTCTAGGGAATTCAACTTAACACTTCTTTCAGCCATTTCTACCATATCACTTTGAATTTCTACTCCTACAACTTCTTGAGGACTATATTTTCCATACAGTAAAAATGGAACTATACCTGTTCCTGTACATAAATCAATGGCTCTATGCCTTGTCTTTACGTTAGCAAAATCCGATAAAAGTACTGCATCTATTCCAAATTTGAATCCATCTTTTTTTTGAATTAAACTTAATCCATTCAATTGTAAGTCATCAATATTCTCATCTTCATTAATAAGTTGTATATTTTTATCACCCATATAATCTTCCTTTTTCTTAATTTATCTATATAATTATCAGTTTGTTCAATATGCAAAAATATATAATTAAAATATCTTCCAATATCAAAACTTTTACTTTTCTTAATTTCAATCACAATAACATTGCATTTGCAAGTTTGCATATATAAAAAACTAAAAACTTTCATTTGTTACCTGAAAAGTATATCACCTAAATACATTGCAGTATATATGCTACTATATAATTATACATCATAAAGTAACATTCTATATTTTTTTCAAAAGAAATGTATAAGATATTTCTTTTGTGAAATAATATTAATTAAGAACTGATAATAAAAACATTATAAAAAGCCTCCTGCCAAAGGCATAGAGGCTGTGTTTATCCATATAACTCAAAATTTATTATGTTAAATTAAAGTACTCTTCTAGCTGCATAGAATTTGTATACAGGCGAAACTTTTACAACATCTCCTGTTTGTGGAGCATGTATCATTTGCCCATTACCAACATATATTCCAACATGACCTGTATGTGGGAATACTAAATCACCTGGTTGAAGTTGATCTTGACTTACTGGAACTCCAACATTAATTTGTGAGTATGTTGTTCTACTTATATCAATTCCTGCTGCATTTTTAAATACATATTGAGTAAATCCAGAACAATCGAAGTTGCTTGGACCTGTTGCACCATAAACATAAGCTTTACCTAAATGTTTATATGCTTCATTTAAAACAGCTGATGCATTTCCTGATGCTGGAGGTGGAGTTGCTGAAGAACTGTTAGAAGATCCTCTATTGGGCGTACTTGTGCTAGTTGCTGCCGCAGCTGCTGCAGCTCTTGCTTGAGCTTCTTCTTGTTCTTTTTTACTACTATACGCTGTTTTACCTTTTTCTATCATATCATTAACTTCTGATTTAACTATTTCACTCTTAAGCTGATTATCTCTAATATTTCTTAATTGAGTAATAGCCGATTGAAGGTCTGAAGATGTACTGCTTGAACTATTTATAACAGCATATTGTGATTGTACAACTTCTCTCTCTAACTCTGATAAGTATTCAGAATCAAATTTACTTTTTTCTTGTTGTGCTTCATTTACAAGAACTTCTTGTTCTTTTTTCTTTCCATCTAATTCACTTAAACTCGTTTGTACCTCTTTGTTAAGTGTATCGATTTCATTTTTCTTATCTTCTAACGAGTTTATTTTACCATCTAATTCTTCTTTTTTATCTGTTAATTCCTCAATAGCTTTTTTATCTTTGCTTATAATTTGAGAAACAGCTTGAAGTCTAGTAAAGAAATCTCCTGTTGATTCAGATTCTAATAAAAAGTTCACATAACTGAACTCTAAATCACCAGACATGTACATTGCGCTTACTCTTTCTCCTAACGCTTTGTCTAGTTCATTAACTTCTACCTTACATTGATCTATTTCTTTAGTAGTATTATCAATTACATTATTAATGTTACTTATTTCTTTTTTATTTTTTTCTACAGTTACCTGTAATGGCTCTATCTGACCATTTAATTCATAAATTTTATCTTGAATATTTGCTATTTTAGTTTCTATTTCAGCATATTTACTTCTACTCTCATTAAGCTTGCTATTATCTGGTGTCGCATATGCTGGTATATTAATACCCGTAACTACAACTGTTGCTAGCATAAGTGCCAGAATTCTTTTTTTCATTCATATTCGGTCCCCCCTTGAACCTTCCCTCCTTTATTTTCGTAATTTCTTACATTATTATAACACTTTCCATAAATATGGACAATACTCTCATTATCCGAGAAATTAAGTTATTTTAAAGATATCTAAAATTCTTCCCATTTCCCCCTGTATACTAACTTATTCTCGCAAATGGTCATTTCATCTCGTTTATACTAGTAAATCACCGATTTTTACTCAAATTTGTTATATAATACAGCACACTTGCCCTTGACATGTCCTAAAGTTCACTATATAATGTTATATGTCGTCGGGGTGTGGCGCAGATGGGAGCGCGCGTGCTTTGGGAGCATGAGGTCGCAGGTTCGATCCCTGTCACCCCGACCATATAACTTAAGGATTTTTCCTTAAGTTTTTTTATTATATTTTATTTTTTTAGATATAAATACAAAGGTATAAAGGAGAATATTATGCTTGAAAATATAAAAGGTGCTATTTTCGATTTAGATGGTACTCTTGTTGATTCTATGTGGGTTTGGAGCAAAATAGATATAGATTATTTAGAATCTAAAGGACATGCACTACCTGAAAATTTAAATTCAGAAATATGCCACTTGAGCTTCACACAAACTGCAAATTACTTCAAGGAAAGATTCAGCCTATCTGACTCTATAGATACTATTCTAAAAGATTGGAACAACATGGCATATAATCACTATTCTGAAAATGTAAAATTAAAAGATGGTGTTAAAGAATTTTTAGATAAATTAAAACAAAATAATATAAAAATAGCCTTAGCCACAAGCAATTCAGTTCCTCTTCTTGAAGCTTGCTTGAAAAATAATGGTATATATGATTATTTTGACTCTATAACAACTACAGATGAAGTATCTAATGGAAAAAACTGTCCTGATGTTTATCTTTTAGCAGCAAAAAAGTTGAATGTAAATCCTAAAAACTGCATAGTTTTCGAAGATATACTTCCTGCAATAAAAGGTGCTAAAGCTGCTGATATGACTGTAATTGCAGTAAGCGATAAACATTCATTAAATGATTTAGATGAAATAATTAATCATTCAGATAAATATATCAATTCATATTTTGAATTAATATAAAACCCAAATAGTCCTGCTGAAAAATCAGCAGGACTATTTTTATCTGTATATGTATCTTATTAATTACAAAACAGATTTTTTATAGAAAAAACTATTTTCTTTCTACTCCATATTTTTCTTGTAATTGATTCATTAAATCATCATATTTTTTATGTTGATTTCTCTTTAATAATTCATTTACAACACTATCTTTAACTTCTTCAAAGCTCTTAACAGCACCTTCATTTTTAGAATCTACTATTATTAAATGATATCCAAATTGAGTTTTTACTGGTTCAGTAAGAACCCCTATTTCTGCTTCAAAAGAAGCCTTTTCAAATTCAGGAACCATCATTCCTTTTGAGAATTCTCCTAAATTTCCACCTTGTTCTTTTGATGGGCAGCTAGAATATTTCATTGCTGCATCTGCAAATGATAATCCACCATTGATTTCTTCTTTAACTTTATTTGCTTCTTCTTCAGTCTTAACTAAGATATGTCTTGCTGAAACTGTTGGAGGTACAGAAAATGCATCCTTGTTTTCATCATAGTATTTTTTAGCATCTTCATCTGTAACAGTAACATCAGCTAAAGCTTTATTCATAGCCATAGAAGTTAAAACTTCTTTAGTTATGCTTGCAACTGCATCCTTATACTCTTGAGTTTTATCTAATTCTAATTCTTGACCAAATTTATTGAATAATTCAAATGAAATCAATTGTTCAAGTAAGTTCTTCTTTGCTTCTTCTGAGTTAAAAGCAGCTCTTTGTTGTTCTGGGTATCTAGCAATTAATGCATTTAAATCATTTTCTGTTATTTCATGTCCTGCTGCAATAGCTAATACTTTATTTTCCATGTGTGCTCTCCTTTTAATATAAAATTTATTCATACCATTTTATTTTAACAGTATATGGCGATAGTAACAATAAAATTTAATTTATTCTTATTCTTTCTCTAATTAATACATAATATTCCTCTATAGTGCTATAATAAACCGAGGTGATTTTATGTCTGAAATACTAAAAAATGATTGGAAAGATTATCTATCTTCAGAATTTGAGAAGGATTATTACAAAAATCTAAGAAATTTCTTAAAAACCGAATATAATTCTAACGTAATATATCCTAATATGTATGATATTTTCAACGCTCTGCACTTTACTTCATATGCAGACACAAAGGTTGTAATTTTAGGTCAGGATCCATATCACGGACCAAAACAAGCTCACGGATTAAGCTTTTCTGTAAACCCTGGCGTAAAAACTCCCCCATCATTAGTTAATATCTATAAAGAATTACATAGTGATTTAAACTGCTACATACCTAATAACGGCTATTTAAAAAAATGGGCTGATCAAGGTGTTCTATTATTGAATACAGTACTTACAGTGCGTGCTGGAGAAGCAAACTCTCATAAAAATAAAGGTTGGGAATCATTTACTACCCAAGTAATAAAAACTTTAAACGAAAAAGAAACTCCTATTGTATTCATATTATGGGGTAACAATGCAATATCAAAGGAAAGCTTAATTACAAATCCAAAGCATTTGATAATTAAATCAGTTCATCCAAGTCCACTTTCAGCTTCAAGAGGTTTCTTTGGTAGTAAACCATTTTCTAAAACAAATGAGTTTTTAATATCAACTAACCAAAAACCAATAGACTGGCAAATAGAGAACATATAAAAATAAAGCTATCTCAATCTATTATTTCATAAAACATCAATTCTGTTTTATATTTCTATTGAGATAGCTCTTTCTGTCGTTTTCTTACATTTTAATTTTTTCAGAATTTATCAATCCATAATTTTTTAAAATCATAAGCGTATCTGTATCCATATATCTCTCATAGTCCCCAATATGTTTATTTTTATCTCCCACAAATCCCTCAATTTTATCAGCAACGGCACATCCTATAGTCATAATTATGAATGAAAAGGCTATAAATTTTAACATGCTCTTTTCCAATCTAAATTTATATCTCAATTCAATATATGTTTTATTAATTCAAAAAACACTCTTTTTATATATTTTCTAAATTTAAAAACCCATTCATCAGGTTTATAGAATATTATCTAGATTTTTTATATAATAGTAGTATATTTATACTAGAAATTCATAAATTACTAATATTATAAATTCTAGACACTATATTAATACATAATTATATATTATAAATTTAGGAGGTAATTTTATATGGAGTACAAATTTACATACAACAGTAAGGAATACACGCTAAACTCAAAGAACTGCGAAGGTATCTTTTTTGAAAATGATGAGGAAATTAAAGGACTGTCGCTAGAAACAATTTTAGAAGCCTTAAATTCTAATGAAGAAGTTTCTTTTTCAAAAGAATACTATGCTGGTAAATGCGCTTGTGATCTTCAAGAGAAAATAGAAAAGTATTATTGCTACCTTGAATATCATTTCTATATTTATACAAAAGAGCAAGAGTACGTTATAAATACAATCTGCAAAGAATATGAAGATACATCTTTCAATAAATTATTTAGAGCAGGGAAAATTGATAAAAGTCACATCGTGAATATAACAGTTTGTCCAGAATGTGGAACATATTCAATAGAAATAGAGGATTGCGAAGTCTAAATTCATCTTTAAATTAACAATAACACTATAAAAGACGACTAAATTTATATTAAATATTATTTTCAAAGTTTTAATTTATAAACTCACATAATATTTTCTATAATTAGTCGTCTTTATTAATCAATAAATAAATTAACTACATAAAGGCCTTTTTACTTTATTATTTAACTATTATCGAATAAAAAAAACACTAACATATGTTAGTGTTTTGTGGTGGCTCGAACTGGAATCGAACCAGTGACACGAGGATTTTCAGTCCTCTGCTCTACCGACTGAGCTATCGAGCCATGCTCACCTGGCGACGTCCTACTCTTCCACACAGTCTCCCGTGCAGTACCATCGGCGCTGTAGACCTTAACTTTCCTGTTCGGAATGGGAAGGAGTGTTACCTCTACGCCGTCATCACCAGATCACAAATAGAATTATATCGAGATATGACTAATATGTCAACACTTTTTTCAAACTTTTTTTAAATTTTATCATTTTTTATCAAAATAAATAAAGAAAAACCTGTCTAAACCCTTTATTTCCAAAGATTAAGACAGTTTTCTATAAATTATTATTTTTCTTTTCCTATACATATATTCCTATACAATTAGATATATAAAATTACCTTTTTTCTTCAAACTCCTTTACCAACCTATAAAAAGTAGCCTTTGTTAACCCTAAATTGTTATATGTATCAACCGCACTCTGCTTTTTATTTTTCCAAAGCTTATATTGAACTTTAAATTCTTTTGTTATTTCAGTTTTAGGTCTGCCTATACCCTTACCATTGTTTCTGCTTTTTAATTTATTTATCCCATCAGCTTGTTTTATTCTATTTCTCTTCTTTTCCTTATCACCTAAATAACCAAGAAGTTCAACAATAATTTCATTTATTTTTATCTTATCTTCTTCATTCTTATTGAAGGTACTAAGAACAGGGCTATCTACTATAACTATATCAATCTTATTTTCATATAATCTTTCCCATTCACTTTTAATACTTTCAGAGCTTCTTCCAAGCCTATCTAATTCAGTTATTATAATCACATCACCACTTCTAACCATATATTCTACAAGGGCTTTGTAACCATCTCTATTTAAATTGTCGGAAGATATTGCATCAACAACAATCTCCCTTTCATTTATATCAAATCCATTATCTGCACAATATTTCTTTATACTTTCAATCTGCTCTTCCTTACCTTTTCCCTTTATAGTTGTTCTCACATATCCAAACATTTTTCTCTGCATGTCTCTTCTCCTTAGTTTAACTCTTTCTTATTCTCAAAAGGTATTATTTATTTTTGATACGTTTCAAAAATAAATGATACCTTTTGATATTATAATACAAACAGCATACATTATGCAAAAATTATTTATAAATTTGTGTGAATGCAACTCAATTAAAAATATTGTTATAATAGCTAATACTATAATTATTAAAATTATCTTGTTATACTTTATCTTTAATAATTTTTATTTACTCCAACAGTATATATTTAGATTAATATATAGATAATAATTGATTTTAATGTTGATACTTATATATTGTTTATATCCGTATAAATTAATATCTAAAAATAAACTCCTTTTAATCTAAAGTCTCAAAAAAATCATTTATTAACTAGAGCTTACCAACTATAAATATCTAATGTATATATTCTAAAAAAATATACATAAATTTTACTTTGTATTTTTAATTAATAATTAGAACATATATATCTTTCTCTCTTTTTATATATCTAATGACTTTTTTCTTCCTTTTATTTTTTCTCCATAAATTGTAAATAATATATATTATATCACATAATTAATTACATAAAATATATATTTTTACATAAAAAACCGTTAATCTGAATTGAAGATTAACAGTTTTTCACTCTTGTACTTAATTTATATTTTTAATTTTCATATTACCATGATATCATTATCAAAATCTCACTTGTAATTCTTATCTTAACTTATATTTACCAATATAATTATTTCCTCTTTTATCTTTATGAGTATTTCTGTATTATATTTCCTATAAATTTTTTAAACTCTAACCTTGTTTTTTCCGGCTCTAGAATTTCAAGATCATCACCATATCCTAAAAGATAGCTATAAATCCATGGTTTTTTGGGCATATCATATTCTACAATAAGATAATCACCATCAATCTTAATAATACCTTTTCTAAACTCATCATAAACACGTGATGCTGAAGCTATATTTATTTTAAGTTTAATTTTTACACACTCGCTATGTTCTACATCATAACCGCACTTTATAGGTATATTAATTCTTCTCTTAAAAGTATCATCTAATAATTCTAATCCCTCAATTCTAGTTAATTTAAAAAATCTAAAGTCATTTTTATTTGTACAAAATCCATATACATACCATTTATTCCCTTTAAATATAAGCTTGTATGGCTGAACTACTCTTTTAGATACCTCTCCTTTATTGTTATAATAAGAAAATCTAACACATTTTAAATTCATTATACTCTCTTTTAATAATGCAAAATTATTTTTCTCTTCTTCGCTCTGCTCCCACCCTGAAAAGTCAATTTCAATCCAGTCTGTATCATTTTTTCTAAAAATATTTTTTAATTTTATAAGAGAATCATTAACATCAATTTGTCCTGTAGCATTTACACTCTGAAGAGCCATAATAATCTTATTTTGCTCGTCATCAGATACAATAGTCTTATCTATAGAATAATTTTCTAAAATAGATATACCTCCACCTTTTCCCTGAGTCGCATAAATAGGTATACCATTAGCTGATAAAATTTCAATATCTCTATAAATTGTTCTTACTGAAACATTAAAATAGTCTGCAAGTTCCTTTGCAGTAACTGATTTTCTATTTACTAACATCTGTACTATTGAAAATAATCTATCAATCTTCACTTTTGTACCTCCATCTAAAAATAACCCAACCAGACTTTATATTAAAAAAACTTAGTTAATGCTTTCAAGAAAATCTTTAACCTCAAGCAAAGAATTCAATTTTTTATAAAGTTGTTTTTCTATTTCTTTTGTTGGCTGAACAATATCTGGCACCATTATAGCATTCATTCCAGCTCTAATTGCAGCTGTAACACCATTAATAGAATCTTCTACAGCTATACATTCTTCAGGCTTTCTATTAAACTTGCTACACGCTTTAAGGTATATGTCCGGTTCTGGTTTTCCCTTTTCAACCATATCCCCTGTAGTAAGGTGTGTAAAATACTCACGTATACCAACCTCTTTTAAATGACTAACAACTAATGGCTCATGAGTTGATGAAGCAAGTCCAATTTCATAATGATTCCTTTTTAAATAAGAAAGCAGTTCATGTACTCCATTTTTTATAGGAACTCCTCTTTTTTCTATTATTTCATTAAATTTATCCATAAGATCGTTCAAACATTCTTTTCCTGAAAGTCTTCCTTTAAAATTGGCATCTATAAATTTCTCACTATCTTCTGATGTAAGTCCTCGACATCCTGATAAAACATAATCTATATTTTCAACGTTTCTTTCTTTTAAAATAATCTTCCAAGCTTCATCATAAATCTTTTCTGTATCAAATAACACTCCATCCATATCAAAAATAATTGTTCTAATCATATGAAATTCCCCCTTAAGTCTATTTATTTTTATTATTTGCCTCCTTATATTTTTTCATTTCTTTAAGAATTCTCTATATTAAATATTTACTTATTAATATATTATTGGTTATATTTTCTAATTCGAGTGTAATTATATAAATTTGAATTGTCAATGTATTTTATAGTAAAAATTAATAACACTAACCTTACAACTGTATACTTCTGATTTTATTATTTAACACATCCATAAATTTACTTGTACCTCTCTTATCTATTGCTTCATATAATATATTAATTGTTAAGTAAATAAGAAAACTTTGGAGGATTAAATATGAGTCCTAATTTTAAATTCGCTGTATTAGGCGATTCAAGAGGTACAAAAGCTCAATCAATTCAAATAAATAAACCAGTTCTAGGTAAACTTCTGCATGATATAAAAAAGTATCATAATCCCGACTTCATATTGTTTGGTGGAGACATGATTCTGGGTAGAGCTACTTTAAATGTAGATGCAAATACTAGTTTTATTTTTTCTAATCTTTTAGAGTGGGAAATGTTCGTAAAAAAAGCACTAGGTGTTAATAGCCTCAAAGACTATGTATTTCCCGCAATAGGCAATCATGATTATAGTAATTCGGATAATTTTAAAGAAAGTATTAAGGCTTTCAATAAAGCATTTTATTATCTGCCTTCAAATTCATGTAATGAAGATATGCTAGATGGGTATGGCAAAACAGTATATTATTTTGATTATTATAATTCTAGGTTTATTGTACTAAATACTGTATTTAAAAGTTCATCAAGTGGTGATCCTGAAGATAAACAACAGCTTATTGGTATTACTCCAGAGCAATTAAATTGGCTTGAGAATACATTAAGTAGTAGCAATAGTACAAATAACTTTATATTACTTCATTGTCCTATTATTGGGACTTATCAAGATTATTATTCACTTCCTTTTGACCAACAGGAAGCTTTATTTAGAATTTTTAATAACTATAGAATTGCAGGAGTATACGCTGGCCACGAGCACAGCTATAATCGCCGTTTTATCACCAATGTATTTTTTAAAGCTGACTATGCATTAAACAAATCAATAATTCAAATAACAAGCGGTGGTGGTGGTGCTCCCTTTGAAATACCTGGCGATAATAGACTTAACATCGTTACAGGTCCTGCCTGTATCTATGAGTATGGTATTATTGAAGTATTTGATACACTAGTAAAATCAGCATTCTATGATACTAATGGAACATGTTTAGATAGCTTTATTTATTCTTAATAGCTTTATTTTTTCAATTCAAAAAAGTGTCCTCAAAAGGGCACTTTAAATATTTAATCCACATATACAACATCGTTGCATAAATCAATTCCATTACTTCATATAAGATTCAAGTTTAAAGATGACTGTTTAATTTTATTTTTCACCTTTTTATGTCATAATATTAATATAAAATATTGACGGAGATGATTTTATGAATAATGAAATAGAAAAGTTAACTCTAATCCTAAAAGAAAGTAATAACATTGTTTTCTTTGGTGGTGCAGGCGTATCAACAGAAAGTAACATTCCTGACTTCAGAAGTTCAAATGGTTTATGGAATGAAAAGTTAAGAATAAACTTCACACCAGAACAATTAGTTTCTCATACTTTCTTTATGAAATATCCAGAAGAATTTTTTAGATTTTATAAAGATAAACTTATCTACCCAGATTCAAAACCAAATGCAGCACATATAGCTTTAGCTAAACTTGAAGAGATGGGTAAATTAAAAGCTGTAGTTACACAAAATATTGATGGATTGCATCAAGCTGCCGGTTCTAAAAATGTTTTCGAACTTCATGGATCAGTTTTAAGAAACTATTGCATGGACTGTAATGCTTTCTATGACGAAAAATTCATATTAGCTTCAGAAGGAATACCTACATGTCCAAAGTGTGGCGGAAAAGTTAAGCCTGATGTTGTTCTTTATGAAGAAGGATTAGACGAATCCACTATACAAGGTTCAATTGCAGCTATTTCTCAAGCTGATACTTTAATAATTGGAGGCACTTCTCTTATTGTTTATCCGGCTGCTGGACTTATAAATTATTTTAAAGGCAAGAATCTTATTCTTATAAATAAGAGCACTACATCTGCTGATAGCAAGGCTGATTTAGTTATACATGAGGCTATTGGTAAAGTTTTAGGGGAAGCAGTTAATAGTCTATAAAAATACAGGTAACTATATTTTTATATAGTTACCTGTATTTATATATATTACTCTTCAGACTCTTTTTCCGTTGATTCTTCAGCTTTTTGTACTCTTTTCTTATATAATAATGATGAAATACTTAGTATTATCATTGTTAATGCAAATGTAAAAATAAATAGAATTAACCCTGTAGCAATAGATCCTAAAAGTTTTTCATACTGAATAAATGATTTTACAAAAAATATTAATCCAGTTACTAATCCACCTATAGTGCTTAAAATAAAATTTGTCTTTAAATTTGGTTTTAGTTTTCTATCCCATATATTATTCCTCATGCAATCAATAAAAATATATATGCAAAGACACATAAAAACTATCCACTCACCTGCAATATTTCTAAATGTATCTCCTTCTCCTATAAATAATTGTACTATAATAGCTATAAGTAATCCCCAGAATGCAAACCACATTCCATTATGCTCAATTTTTAATAACTTTTGTTCCTGCATTTCATCAAGATTATTTTTCAATCTTTTCATTATCATCATCCTCCCAAAATAAATCATCAAGTTTTTTCCCTAATACCTTACATATAGATCTGCATAATTTAATAGTTGGATTGTATTCTCCTTTTTCTATCGCATTCATTGTCTGACGAGAAACACCTACTCTTTCTGCAAGTTCCTTTTGTGTCATATCAAGCTGGGCTCTGGCCACTTTTATTGCAATATTTTTTCCCATTTTTTCACTTCCTTTAAATTTATATTATAATAAATTTTACCGAAAGTCAAATATATATTACTTTTAGTATTCTTTATTTTACTATTAACCATATAATCTCAAATATATAACTTTTCTTTTCTTCGTATCATATAGTAAATAAGAGTTATCTGAATTTAATATTTCAATTCAGATAGCTCTTAAAGTATTTTTAAATAATTCATTTTTAAAATATATTTCTTTTAGAAAACTTCATAATAAAACCCCATCTATAATATATAGCAGACCTTCTATATATTATAGATGGGGGAAATTTTTATACTATTCTAATAAAATTCTTCTCCTGATTGTCTATTAAATACTTGAGATGCCTCTAAACCTAAATCTTCGCATGCCTGTTCAAAGCTACATCCCATTTCATCCATGTACTTTGCAACATATGAATTAACATCGATTGGTGAATTAGTAAAATCCATCATCATTCCTCCTTAAATTTTATATATTAATAATTAGTCTTTTCATCCTTTGAAGATTATATTCATATATTATGATTAACTATGAATATTAATTCCAAATTTTTGTTAGCGTTTACTTTTTTACTTGAAAAATTCTTAATATAAATCTTACGCAAACAAGCTGATGAATTTCTTACTAATCTATTCTATGATTGCTATTTAGAAATATTCTTTATGGTGAGATTTTCTTCTTATGAATTATTAACTACTTTACAAAATATATTTAAATTAGAACTGTATTAAGGAGAAGAGTTATGGTATTCATTTTTTTATTACTTATTATTCTTTTATTAGGAGGCGGGGGCTTTTTTTTCTTAAAAAGCTACGATGATAAGTATATTGCTCTTCAAAAAAACAATATGCTATTAAAATCCCAGCTTTCAAAAATTAAAGAGAAGTACGATTTACTAGATTCATCAACACAAAACTGTAATCTTGAATTTTTAACTGTAGATAATCACTACGGCTTATTACCTAAAAATACTATAGTTAGAATAAGTCCTTCAAATAATTCATGCATTGTAAAAAAAATAGATATGGGTATGCAGGTAGGAATTTTAGAAAAAGTTAATACAAATGATTCTACATGGTATTATGTTGCCCTTCCTCTGGATAATAACATTAATTCAAGAGGCTGGGTAGAAGAACCTGCTTTTTCTGAAATATCTAATTCTCCAATAGAAATTTCTTAAAAATATTTTATATGCAAAGTGTATAATAAAAATCTTTCTGGTAATACTTTATAATGAAGTATTTAACTTCAATATTTAATCGCCTCTCCCCCATTTTTATTTATATACAATTAGAAATCACCATAATTATTTAGCATGAAATAATTATGGTGATTTTGCTTTTAACTCTTAATTTAAATAGTGAAACAATATTAAAAACCCATCTGATAATTTATTAAATACCAGATAGGCTTTATTTAAAAAGATAATAATTTTTTAATATTGCTATCCTTAATATATCATTAAGGATAGCTTTTTATATGAACAATTTTTTCATCTCAATTTACTTCTAAGGAAATACTCACAAAAAACTAGAAAACCATTAAGTACTTACCTAAAATTAAATCAATCTATGTATGAGAAGAAAAAATTAGATGCAAGGAGAGCTTCCATAATAGTATTTTATGTTAATCACATTATTTTTATTCATAACTAAATAGAAAAGTAAATTATTAAACTTATTTTTCTATTTAGTCATTTTCATTTGTTTCTGTTAGCATTAATATAGTAATTTCCATTTGAATCATACTCTGTATAATTTATAATAAACTTATTATCTTGGAGCATTGAATTTATTACATCTATATCTTTTCTGTTTCTTTTATTTATCTTTATTATAAAATTATCATCTTTGTCTATTATTTTTAAATAGTCAAATATATTGCTGTAATCTTCTAAACCAATATTGCCGCTAATATTCATACTATAATTTGACACTGGTTTGTTCATCCTCCTTAGCTATAAGCTATGTATATTTCTATCCACAGATAGTATGGCTTTATTCGTATAATAATATTCCTATTCTACTAAAAATGATTATATTTTTAAATTTTTATATACAAAAAGGTAGCCTAATTTTTCTATTATAAGCTACCTTTTTACATATACAGATAAATTTATATTTAATAATCTATAAATCTTCTATTATTAGAATTAATTTTTATTTCTGGCTTCATTTATACTATTTATAACTTTGTCCACTTCTACCTCTGGTACTTCTTCATATCTTGCAAATTCCTTTCTGAACATACCACGACCTTGAGTTAATGATCGTAATTCAGTAGCATACTTTCTCATTTCAGCCATAGGTACTTCAGCAATAACCTTTTGCTTTTCACCTTCTGGTTCCATTCCAATAACTCTTCCCCTCTTTTTATTTATATCTGCCATTACATCTCCCATATACGCATCTGGTATTACTACCTCAACTTGCATTATAGGTTCTAATAAAATAGGTTTAGCCTGTTCTAGTCCTTTCTTATAAGCTATTGAAGCAGCCATTTTAAATGCCATTTCAGATGAATCAACTGAATGGTATGAACCATCATGAAGCGTTGCTCTAAGGCCTATAACAGGACAACCTGCTAATACTCCATGTGAAATACATTCTCTTAAACCTTTTTCTACTGCTGGAATAAAGTTTCTAGGAACAGCACCTCCTACAACTTTATCTACAAATTCTAAATCCTCTTCTCCATCATCTCTAGATTCAAATTTAATTACAACATCTCCATATTGTCCATGCCCACCAGACTGTTTCTTATGCTTTCCTTGAACATCAGCAAAGCCTTTTATAGTTTCTTTATATGGTACTTTAGGAAGTTCTAACTCTATATCAACTCCATATTTACTCTTAATTTTACTTGCAATTATATTAATGTGAGTTTCTCCTAATCCAGAAATAATAGTCTCTGCATTTTCAATATCCCTAGAAACCTCAAATACTGGGTCTTCATCTTTCAATTTAGCTAAAGACTGAGATATCTTATCTTCGTCCCCCTTAGCTTTAGGTATTACCGACATTGAGCAAACAACACTTGGAAAATTCATTTTATCATATATTATTTTAAAATCTGAACTACATAAGGTATCTCCTGTATTGGTGTACTGAAGCTTTGATATAGCACCTATATCTCCTGCTTTTATACTTTTTGTAGGAATTTGATTTTTTCCTCGTAAAAAACAGATATGTGATAACTTTTCAGATTTGTCCTTATTTGTATTGATAACAGTCATATCATCTTGAGCTTCACCAGTTATTACTCTAAAAAACGATATTTTACCTACAAATGGATCCGCAATAGTTTTGAATACTATTGCGGAAAATGGCTTATCTTCTGCAAGATTTATAAATACTTCTTCATTTGTATCAACCTTTACAGCCTTCTGTGGTATTGCATATTCTGGTGATGGGAAGCATTCAATAATATCCTCAATTAATGTATCCATCCCTATAACTTTTAATGCACTTCCACACATAACTGGTGCAATGTCACCACTTGCACAACCTTTTATTAAACCTTTATATATTTCATCATCACTCAATGTTCCTTCACTAAAATATTTTTCAAGTAAAGCTTCATCGGTTTCCGCAACAGACTCCATAATCATTATTTTACATGCATGTACTTTTTCTTTTAATTCCTCTGGAATATCAATAGGCTTTATTTCTTTAGTCTTCATATCATAAATTCTTGCCTCTTCAGAAATAACATTAATTACTCCTTTAAAATTATCCTCAGCACCTATAGGATACTGAATTGGAACTACACTTATTCCAAATTTCTGATTAAGTTCATCAAGTACTTTATCAAAATTCGAATTTTCTCTATCTAATTTATTTATAAATATAGTTCTTGGTAATTTTATTTTATTGCAATACTCCCATGCCTTTTCTGTACCAGCTTTTACACCTGATACACCACTTACAACAATCATACCTACATCAACGGCTCTCATACCCTGTATCAATTCCCCTTGAAAATCTGCATACCCTGGAATATCAACTATATTTATCTTTACATTATCTAACTCTACTGGTGCTACTGATAATGAAATAGAAAACTGTCTTTTCTTTTCTTCCGAATCAAAGTCCATTACTGTTGTACCATCTTCTATTTTTCCTAATCTGTCAATAACCTTTGAATAATATAAAATACTTTCTGCTAAAGCAGTCTTTCCTGTACCATTATGTCCTATAAGTCCAACATTTCTCAAATTGTTGATAGTATAATCTTTCATAAATTCTGCCAAGTCCTAAAATATTATTAGAAATTGGCTCTCACCTGCCTTTCATGTACAATAATGTTGAATGTCCTGCTTTTAAAAATAAATTTATTTAAGAATACATTATTCTTTTATCTAGAATTATTTACATTCAGTATATTATATGTATCCTTTTTACCTATAATTAATAATTCTACGCTTATTTATGAAAACCTTTTTATTTTTCTAAATTTTCTGAAAATTAAACCTTGATTTTGTATTGTCCCTTTCTTTGTATTATAATTAAATTTGATTTGAAAAAATTATTTATTATTAAGGAGTTTAATATTTATGAATAGTAATTCACTAAATAAGCAAAATGGATCTGCCATAAATACATTCAGTATATACTTTACTAAGTTTGTAGTTTACTCATTATTTATACTGTTTCTAATAGTATTTTCTACGACCTTTTCTTCTGTATATCATAATTTCAAAGATATTAATTATGTAAACATCATTTTAATAGGAATCTACTTAATATTAACTGGTTGCTTTATTTATGGAATAAGAAAAAAGATCTCAAAAAAGAAAATGTTTTACGCTATTCTTATTTCAGGATTTATTTTAAGACTTACATGGGCACTTGTAACTAAAAGTACTCCTATTTCTGACTTTAAAACAATATATGATTCTGCTACTAACCTTTTAGCAGGAGATAATAGCTCTTTTGTGGGACTTGGATACTTTGCAAGATTTCCTCATATGACACCATATGTTTTATTATTTTCACTTATTATAAAATTCTTTGGAAGCAATGCACTTTTTGTTATGAAAATGATAAATGTAATATTTTCTACAGGAGCAATTGCTTTAGTATATCTTATATGTAATAAAATATTTAAAGACTACAAAAAAGTATTACTTGGAACATTCTTTATTTCTATACTTCCGTCTGCAATTTTATACGTTCCTGTATATTGCTCTGAAAATATAGCTATTCCATTTTATTTAGCAAGTATATACCTATTCATATTAGTTGTTGAGAAAAAAAACAACTGCTTACTACTTGCTTTAAGTGGAATTCTTTTATGCATAGGACACTTATTTAGAATGGTAGCATATATAATTTTAATTGCTTATGTAATGTATATATTTATATATAACAAAGAGAAAATTAAAATCAAACTTAGAAACATCCTTTTAATCTTGATTCCTTTCATACTTCTTTTTGTAGTATTTTCAAATAGTCTTATAAAAATGAATATTACAGACAGGAATATTTGGAATGGAAGTGAGCCTAACATCACCTCTGCCGTAAGAGGAAGTAATCTAGAAAGTGGTGGAAGCTGGAATCCTGATGATGCTAAATTCATTGAAGACCTTCTTCATACTACTGATAAGGAATCAGTTGCTGAAGCATGTAAAGAACGAATTATTGAAAGATATACAACTACACCTCCATTAGAACTTGGAAAATTCTTTGTAAGAAAAATCGCTACTCAATGGGCATTTGGAGATAATGCTGGTGCTTACTGGTCTCAGCTTGGCATTGATGAAAATAATGTTATTTTTGATATTTCAGGAAAAGGATTTTTATGGTATCAGCTTGTTTATTCAATACTTCTATTATTTATAATGAAAGGATTGTTTAATAAAACTGAACATATTGATAATAAAATAATAAATCTATTTTATATAATCTTATGTGGATTTGGAGCAATGCTTCTTATACTAGAAAACCAATGCAGATATGCATTTATAATTAATTATATATTTGCAATTCTTCCTGTTACAGCTTTTAAATCGTCAAATGAAAAATAAGTTACTATTAATATATAAGCAACTACTAAGTTAATTTATAATTAATAAAAAAAGTTTAGATTCTGAAAAACGTTCTGAATCTAAACTTTTTTATTTTTACTCTTGTATTTCCTGATGATTATCTTTTTTATTGAAAGCAAAAAATTTCATTATTATAAATGTAACAGGAACACCTACAATTGCAGCTAATGCAAATACAATTAATTTATTCCAATGAAGCATATTATAGAATATTAATACAAAAATATTTTGTATTATAAAATTAGGAATATATGATATACAGAATTTAATGTATTTAATAACCCCCATATCTTCCTTAAAAACTAATGTACTATTTAAAATATATGAAATTGTCATTGCAGTAACATATCCAAGTACAAAAGAAACATTAACACCTAAAAACAAAGAATATACATATGAAAATACTATTCCATTTATAGTATTTATCCCTCCTACAATAAGAAAAGTAAAAAACTCTTTTGTAAAAAATATATTTTTTAATTTCTTAACCTTACCAGGACTATACTGATCCCACGGAAGAATATTATTTCCACTCACTATATATCTCTCACTGGCCATTAATGAAATAGGTGCATCACTTAAAGAATCCGAATAGAATTTTTTTATTTCACCTTTTTCAAAGTACTTTTTAAATCTTAATACCTTTTCTTCTCCATAACAATTTTCACCTTCGCATATTCCTGTATTTTTATTCACTTCTGAAGCAATTAAATGCTTTATGCCTATTCTTCTGCATATAGTATTTAATAAAAACTCTGGAGATGCTGAAATTATAACATCACTCTCTTCTTTGCTCTTTAAATACCAGTCTTTAATTTTATCCTGATTTTCATTCCAAAATAATTCAACCATACTATCAACATCTTTTATTCCTTTCAAAAATGAATAAAACTTTTCTTTAAATTGAAGCTTTGAATACATCCCAAACATATACTTAATAAATCCTATAATTTGAATTGGTAAAAACCTAATAAGCATTGGACTTTTCTTAAGTGAAAAAAAATAAAAATCTAAAGTGCTATCACCATCATAAATTGTTTTATCAAAATCATAAACATTCATTAATTTTATCCTCAACTTTTTTCTTTAATTATAATTAAAATCTTATAATTAAAAATTATAAGATTTTAAAATTCATGTTTTTTAAATATTTATATTTTACAAGTACTCTCATTCTATAAATAATATTAATCATATTCTAAATCACAATATCAAATAATATATAAATTAATATTATTTTTTACACATATATTATTAGCAATACAATAATAATATACAGTAGCGTTAAAGCAATTAAGACCTTATCCTTAAGAAGTACACTTACAGGATCTCCATCAGATTCTCCTTCAACATTTAAACTGTATTTCATGCAAATAATCATAACTAATGGAACTGTCCATACAAGATTATTTTGTGGATATCTTTCTATTGTTGTTGGATCAACACACCATAACGAATAAAATACTATGGTAAGGCCTAAGCACATATACATATTTTTATCTAGAAAATCATGATTATAATACTTTAATACTTTTCTGCTTTTGCTTCCTTCAGTTTTTAATTCATTTCTTCTTTTGCCAAGACCTAAATAGAATGACATTGCAATTACAGTTAAATAAAGCCAATTAGATACATTTATTGATGTAATTGCAGAACCATATAATACTCTAAACAAAAATCCAGATACTAAAATAGTAATATCCATTATAGGCATATTCTTAAATCCCATACTATAAGCAAAATTGAAACCTACATACATTATTACAAAAAGCCATGCCTTAATGTTTAATCCACATGCAAGATAATTAAAGGCTATTCCTACAATTGCAATAAATACTGCTAATACATATGCTTCTTTTATTGACACTGCTCCACTTGCTATAGGTCTCTTACATTTAGTAGAATGCCTTCTATCCTTCTCAACATCTTGTATATCATTTATTACATATACAATAGATGACAATATACTGAATGAAAAAAATCCAAATATCGTTTTACTTAATAAATCAATATTAAATAAATTCTGACTGAAAACAAGCGGTAAAAAAATTAATACATTTTTTAAATAATGATGTACTCTCATTAATTTCAAATAATTTTTCATATTTTATACCTCTGTATATATTTAAAATAAAATTTAGTCTTTTATAAAATCTACTGCAAATTTCTTATATTATCATTCCTTATATTCCTTATATTCCTAATATGTGGAAAATTCAATACATATTAAATTTACACTTTTATTATTATACTATATTAAAATTTGTTTAACAAACCTTCTTGATCTAAAACATAATTAATATTATTCTTCTATTGTAAATTATACATCATATAAAATTTAATTACTTTATTATTAGCATAAGTTATTTTTAATACTTTTAAAATTTGCTTCATTGCAAAATATATTAAAATTATTCTCAATAAAAAATACGAGGATATACCTCGTATTTCTCGTACTTTTTATTACATATAATTTTAATCTATTCTTCAATTACATGAAGATTCCTACTCCAACACCTAATGGTAATTTAAATATAAACCAAAGCATTAATAAAATACTCCATCCTATTAAGAATACTATTGAGTATGGAACCATTGTTGATATAAGTGTCCCTATTCCTGAGTCTTTATCATATTTTTCTGCAAATGCAACAATTAAAGCAAAGTAACTCATAAGAGGAGATATTATATTAGTAGCAGAATCTCCTATTCTGTATGCCATTTGTGTTAATTCTGGAGAATATCCTATTCCCATTAACATTGGAACAAATATAGGAGCCATTATAGCCCATTTTGCTGATGCAGAACCCATGAATAAGTTAATGAATGCTGCAACTACTATAAATGCTAATAATAATGGAATTCCTTTTATTCCAGTAGCTTCTAAGAAGTTAGCTCCTCTAACAGCTATAACAGTTCCTAATTTAGTATAACTGAAATATGAAACAAATTGAGCTGCAAAGAATACTAGAACTATATATGAACCCATTGCTGACATGCTTTTACCCATTAAGTTAATTACTTGCTTGTCATTTTTAATAGTTCTTTCACCGATACCATATGCAATACCTGGTATTAAAAATAATATAGCAATAATTACAACTATAGAATCCATAAATGGTGATTTTAATATTTCATGTGTTTCTGGATTTCTTAATATTCCATTGTAAGGTACAACTAATAATAAAATACCTATTAATGTTACTAATAATGCAATACCTGCAAATAATAATCCTCTTTTTTGTTCCTTAGTAACTTCCATTACTTCTTCGTTGTCATTGCCTTTATATTCTCCAAGTCTAGGCTCAACGATTTTTTCAGTTACAAATGTTCCAAGAATAGTTATAAGAAATGCTGATGCTATTATAAAGTACCAATTTCCTGTCATTCCAACTTCATATGTTGGGTTAGCAAGCCTTGCTGCTTCAGTTGTAATACCTCCTAATAGCGCATCTGTTGGTCCTGGAAGTAAGTTAGCACTAAATCCACCGGATACCCCAGCAAATGCAGCTGCAATCCCTGCTAATGGATGTCTTCCACAGCTTTTAAAGATTACTGCTCCTAATGGTATTAAAACAACATATCCTGCATCTGAAGCTATACTAGACATAACCCCTGCAAAAACAACTACTACAGTAACAAATTTCTTTGGAGTACTTAATACTAATTTCTTTAATACAGTTGAAATTAATCCACTTCCTTCAGCAACTCCAACTCCAAGTAAAGCTACTAACACTGTTCCAAGTGGTGCAAAACCAGTAAAGTTCTTAATTGCACTTGTGAACACATATCTAATTCCTTCAGGAGTTAGTAAACTTACAACCCCTACTGTTAACTCTTTTAATTCACCTGATGCCACATCAATGCCTTCATATGTAACAGAAACACCAAGCTTGTACGCAATATGTGATACAACCATTATTATTGCACATAATATTACAAATAGTGTAGTTGGATGTGGCAATATATTTCCTATCTTTTCTACAGTGCCAAGTATCCCCAACTTTTTCTTCTTATTTTCCATAATTTCCTCCTTGGTAAAATAGTATGATACACATCAAATAACATCATACTCTGTATTTACGTATATTATATAATTAAATTAAATATTTTTCAATATTTATTTAAATATGTTAATAAAGTTACAGTATATTTTGTAATATTATATATATCTATATAATAAATATGTATATTTATTAGCTGTTTTTTATTTATACTACATTGATTTTTTTAGAGTACTTGTTCTTAAATTTATTTTACAATTTAAGATTATTTATAAACTTTAAAAGATTAAATTATAAAAAAGAATGCAGAAAAAATCTGCATTCACTCTATTCATTCATTTATTCTATTCTTAATTAGTAATCTTTTTAAATAAAACAATAATGCTGATACTGTTCCACCAGATGTATCAATAAATATATCTCTAAGGTTTCCATCTCTTCCTGATACAAATAACTGATGAAATTCATCAGTACATGCATATAAAAATACACCACTAATTACTATTAAAACAATATATTTTAGCTTTAAGTCTTCTTTAATTAAATTTATTATTAAAAAACCTAATATCATATATTCAAGAAAATGTGCACATTTTCTTACAATGAAATTAGCTATATCACCAAAAATACCGCTCATATCAATTCCTAGCTTAGATAATATACTAATAATCCCAAGGCTCTGTGAATCAGATGTTTCAGCAGGCTGATTAGACATTAAAAATATAAAAGTCATCCATATAACAATTAGTAGTAAATTTATAACATACTTCTTTTTTGTAAAATATTTGTTTATCATATTATTATCCTTATCTTATTATAGTATTAATTTCTTTCTGACATATATCTATTAATGTAAGCAAGAGATTCTTCTAAAAGTTCCTGACCCTTTTCCAATCCCTCTATTTTCATTTCTAAATTACATACTCTCTGGTCAATTTGATTCATAAGTTGCTTTATATCTTGCAATAAATGTGCCTCATAAGTAACTTGTATTCCTTCTGCATCAATAAAAACTTTTTCAGGAGGATAACCACATTTAGTACACTTTGCCATTACTCCTTTTTTCTCCAAATCAACAAATACCTTAAATATATCGTTATTGCATCTTTCACAATTAGATAACATAGTGAAGTCATAATGACTCACATCATAATAATAATTATTTCCACATTCCTTGCAAGTTAATTTTAATTTATTATCTTCTGTTACTATATAAAATTCATTTCCTTTGCATCCGTCTTTTTTACAAACTACAGTCCTTATCATAGCTTCCATATCCTTTCCAAATTACTAATTTAAGCGTGTACCACTATAATACACCTTAATAAATATTATGCTTGAAAGTATCCATCTATGAAATAGAATTTATAGATCTTATCATAACTTTAATATTCTATTTTCCGTAGTTGCAATTTATGCTAAAACGTAATTATTTTCAGAAATTAATATTATTTTTCTAAATGTTCCTTAATTTCCTGTTCAACTAATCTTATCTTATAATCAAGCTCTTCTGTATTTTTCCCTTCTAATACAAAACTTCTTTTTGTCAGTTTTAATTCTTTCAATTGATCTTCTAAAACCATATTGGTATCCATAAATTTTTCATCTCCATTCAAAATTATCCCTAATTACACATCAATAAAAATTCATTTCAACTTCTATTATAATTATTGTTATCCAATCTGTCACTTAATTGCTTAAAATTAACTATGTTTACTCATTTTATTAGTATATTTAGATCAATTCTAATTATTACTAATAAAATAAATTTATTTTATTAGTAATTTATATATCTTTATGTCTCTAATATACTATTCATTGCAAACAGATTAACAACATTTTTATAATATTCTTTCTCTTATGTTTTTATCACACAATATATAAAAAAAGACTATGAATAAATTCATAGTCTTAATTATGGTGGAGATAAAGAGATTCGAACTCTTGACCCCCTGCGTGCAAGGCAGGTGCTCTCCCAACTGAGCTATACCCCCAAAATGGTGGACCTTCAGGGACTCGAACCCCGGACCTACCGGTTATGAGCCGGTTGCTCTAACCAACTGAGCTAAAGATCCTTCTAATCTTGATAAACAAGATTACCTGGCGACGTCCTACTCTTCCACACAGTCTCCCATGCAGTACCATCGGCGCTATAGACCTTAACTGTCCTGTTCGGAATGGAAAGGAGTGTTACCTCTATGCCATCATCACCAGATTTATGTACTCTTCACTTTTAGTGAATTTCCTCACTCAATTTTGAAAAAACTTTTTGTTCTTTCAAAATTGCACATAAGTGAGAATCCAAATTTTACATTTGGTTAATCGAACTTACTCAGCGAACTAAGTGAGTCGAGTTTCCTCTTAATTAATGTATCTACAACTTGATTATATTGGTCAAGCCCTCGACCTATTAGTATCAGTCAGCTAAATACGTTACCGCACTTACACCTCTGACCTATCAACCTTGTAGTCTTCAAGGGGTCTTACTAGCTTATGCTATGGGAAATCTCATCTTGAGGTGGGCTTCACACTTAGATGCTTTCAGCGTTTATCCCTTCCCGACTTAGCTACCCAGCTATGCTTCTGGCGAAACAACTGGTACACCATAGGTCAGTCCATCCCGGTCCTCTCGTACTAAGGACAGCTCCTCTCAAATTTCCTACGCCCGCGACGGATAGGGACCGAACTGTCTCACGACGTTCTGAACCCAGCTCGCGTGCCGCTTTAATGGGCGAACAGCCCAACCCTTGGGACCTACTTCAGCCCCAGGATGCGACGAGCCGACATCGAGGTGCCAAACCTCCCCGTCGATGTGAACTCTTGGGGGAGATCAGCCTGTTATCCCCGAGGTAGCTTTTATCCGTTGAGCGATGGCCCTCCCACGAGGTACCACCGGATCACTAAGCCCGACTTTCGTCCCTGCTCGACTTGTAGGTCTCGCAGTCAGGCTCCCTTATGCCTTTACACTCTACGAACGATTTCCGACCGTTCTGAGGGAACCTTTGGGCGCCTCCGTTACATTTTAGGAGGCGACCGCCCCAGTCAAACTGCCCACCTAACAATGTCCTGTCACCAGTTTCATGGCATCCAGTTAGAACTTCAATACTATCAGGGTGGTATCCCAACAACGACTCCATTAAGGCTGACGCCCTAATTTCCCAGTCTCCCACCTATCCTGTACAGACAATACCGAAATTCAATGCTAAGCTACAGTAAAGCTCTACGGGGTCTTTCCGTCCAATCGCGGGTAGCGAGCATCTTCACTCGCACTACAACTTCGCCGGATTCACAGTTGAGACAGTGCACAAGTCATTACGCCATTCGTGCGGGTCAGAACTTACCTGACAAGGAATTTCGCTACCTTAGGACCGTTATAGTTACGGCCGCCGTTTACTGGGGCTTAAGTTCACACCTTCGCTTGCGCTAAGTGTTCCCCTTAACCTTCCAGCACCGGGCAGGCGTCAGCCCCTATACATCAGCTTACGCTTTAGCAGAGACCTGTGTTTTTGTTAAACAGTTGCTTGTGCCTATTCTCTGCGGCCTACCAAATGGTAGGCACCCCTTCTCCCGAAGTTACGGGGTCAATTTGCCTAGTTCCTTAACTGTGATTCTTCCGTCGGCCTTAGGATTCTCTCCTCATCTACCTGTGTCGGTTTGCGGTACGGGCACTACTTCTCTTTCTAGATGCTTTTCTTGGAAGCATGAAATCAGATACTTCGGTTCCGTGGAACCTTCCCCATCACGCCCTAGGATTGTTAGAACGGATTTGCCTGTTCTAACTCCCTCAACGCTTAGACCAGCATCCAATAGCTGGCACATCCTATCCTTCTCCGTCACACCATCGATAATAACGATTATAGTGGTATTGGAATATCAACCAATTGTCCATCGACTACGCCTCTCGGCCTCGCCTTAGGTCCCGACTAACCCTGAGAAGACAAACTTTACTCAGGAAACCTTAGATATTCGGCCTGTAGGATTCTCACCTACATCTCGCTACTAATGCCAACATTCTCACTCGTAATCAGTCCACCGCTCCTTACGGTACGACTTCAGCCCGATTACGACGCTCCTCTACCGCTCATACAAAGTATGAACCCGTAGCTTCGGTGGTAAGTTTGAGCCCCGGACATTTTCGGCGCAGGATCTCTTGACTAGTGAGCTATTACGCACTCTTTTAATGAGTGGCTGCTTCTAAGCCAACATCCTAGTTGTCTTAGAAATCCCACATCCTTTTCCACTTAACTTACACTTTGGGACCTTAGCTGACGATCTGGGCTGTTTCCCTTTTGACCATGGAACTTATCTTTCATAGTCTGACTGCCGTGCTGATAGTATCTGGCATTCGGAGTTTGATAAGGTTCGGTAAGCGCTATGCCCCCTAGCCTATTCAGTGCTCTACCTCCAGTACTCACATTTCACGACGCTAGCCCTAAAGCTATTTCGAGGAGAACCAGCTATATCCGAGTTCGATTGGAATTTCTCCGCTATCCACAGCTCATCCCATGCTTTTTCAACAGCAACGTGGTTCGGTCCTCCACGAGGTTTTACCCTCGCTTCAACCTGGCCATGGATAGGTCACCCGGTTTCGGGTCTACAGCATGCAACTAGTCGCCCTATTAAGACTCGGTTTCCCTTCGGCTCCGTACCTTAAGTACTTAACCTCGCTACATACCGTAACTCGTTGGCTCGTTCTACAAAAAGCACATCATCACACACATAAGGTGCTTTGATCGGTTGTAGGCACATGGTTTCAGGTTCTATTTCACTCCCCTCCCGGGGTTCTTTTCACCTTTCCCTCACGGTACTGCTTCACTATCGGTCATCAGGTAGTATTTAGCCTTGGGAGGTGGTCCTCCCTGCTTCCCACAAGGTTTCACGTGTCTCGTGGTACTCTGGTGCAGAACTGATCATTATGACTTTTACTTACAGGACTATTACCTCCTACGGTCCAACTTTCCAGTTGTGTTCGGTTAATCATAATTTCACGTTATGTTCTGTCCGCAACCCCAGAGATAAATCTCTGGTTTGGGCTCTTTCCTTTTCGCTCGCCGCTACTAAGAAAATCGATTTTTCTTTCTCTTCCTCTAGGTACTTAGATGTTTCAGTTCCCTAGGTGTTCCTTCATAAAGCTATGTATTCACTTTACGATGCATGAGGTTTCTCATGCGGGTTTCCCCATTCGGAAATCTCCGGATCTCTGGCTATGTGCGCCTACCCGAAGCTTATCGCAGCTTATCACGTCCTTCATCGGCTCCTGATGCCAAGGCATTCACCATGCGCCCTTTGTAGCTTGACCTTTTTAAGTTTTGATATACAAAACTGGTTATATTAATCATTCACAAAGAATATTTATTCTTGGCTTTGTTGTATTATATACATTAATCTATGTGCAATTTTCAAAGAACATTTTTATTTTTATTTAGTCACCTCTCAGCGACAAATACTATTATATAAACTTAATCCGTATATGTCAACACTTTTATTTATTTTTTTTATCTTTTTTATAAAAATCCAGCAACCCCTTTAATAATCAAGGATTCGTCCATTATATTTCTCTAAATTTAGCATTAAATTAAGAAAAAACTACTATGTTTTTTAAATTTGTAGTGTCGAATTTAAGTTTACTATTCAATTCATTTTTGTAAGATCTATAATAGTTATAATTCACTTTCAATTTAATTACAAAGTTTTCATTTTCAATAAAAAATCGCCAAGGCAACTGTGTTATATAATATATTAAAAAGTCAACTCTATTAAAATTAATACCTTAATAAAGAAAATTCTTTAGCATAAACTTTTTTAAACATGCAACTTGATTTTGGATTCTTTTGAAGGCTATAATTATTCTTTATTCTTTAGGTTTCTTTTTTTAATACTACAACTTTTACTATTTTAAAAATTATTCATAGATTTGATATTTCACTTCATTATAATTTTCTAAGCAATAAAAAAAGCTACTGCATATTGCAGTAGCTTTAAAAATCTCTCAAAATTGAACAGAATCAATAGTCATTAAGTAACCTTTGAGCAAGTTGTAATTTTTATAGATACTTTGCATCTTTGTACTAGTCAAACGCCATGTTTGCTAGATTTCTCCATAGAAAGGAGGTGATCCAGCCGCAGGTTCTCCTACGGCTACCTTGTTACGACTTCACCCCAATCGCTGACCCTACCTTAGGTCGCTGCCTCCTTGCGGTTAGCTCACGAACTTTGGGTATTGCCAACTCTCATGGTGTGACGGGCGGTGTGTACAAGGCCCGGGAACGTATTCACCGCGACATTCTGATTCGCGATTACTAGCAACTCCAGCTTCATGTAGGCGAGTTTCAGCCTACAATCCGAACTGAGATCGGTTTTATAGTTTTGCTCACTCTCGCGAGGTTGCATCTCATTGTACCGACCATTGTAGCACGTGTGTAGCCCTAGACATAAGGGGCATGATGATTTGACGTCATCCCCACCTTCCTCCCGGTTAACCCGGGCAGTCTCGCTAGAGTGCTCAACTAAATGGTAGCAACTAACAATAAGGGTTGCGCTCGTTGCGGGACTTAACCCAACATCTCACGACACGAGCTGACGACAACCATGCACCACCTGTCTTCCTGCCACCGAAGTGGCTTCCTCCATTACAGAGTAATTCAGGAGATGTCAAGTCTAGGTAAGGTTCTTCGCGTTGCTTCGAATTAAACCACATGCTCCGCTGCTTGTGCGGGCCCCCGTCAATTCCTTTGAGTTTTAATCTTGCGACCGTACTCCCCAGGCGGAATACTTAATGCGTTAGCGGCGGCACAGAGGTCATGACAACCCCTACACCTAGTATTCATCGTTTACGGCGTGGACTACCAGGGTATCTAATCCTGTTTGCTCCCCACGCTTTCGAGCCTCAGTGTCAGTTACAGTCCAGAAAGGCGCCTTCGCCACTGGTATTCTTCCTAATCTCTACGCATTTCACCGCTACACTAGGAATTCTCCTTTCCTCTCCTGCACTCTAGATATCCAGTTTGGAATGCAGCACCCAGGTTAAGCCCGGGTATTTCACATCCCACTTAAATATCCACCTACGCTCCCTTTACGCCCAGTAAATCCGGACAACGCTTGCCACCTACGTATTACCGCGGCTGCTGGCACGTAGTTAGCCGTGGCTTCCTCCTTAGGTACCGTCATTATCGTCCCTAAAGACAGAGCTTTACAATCCGAAGACCGTCATCACTCACGCGGCGTTGCTGCATCAGGGTTTCCCCCATTGTGCAATATTCCCCACTGCTGCCTCCCGTAGGAGTCTGGGCCGTGTCTCAGTCCCAATGTGGCCGATCACCCTCTCAGGTCGGCTACGCATCGTCGCCTTGGTGAGCCGTTACCTCACCAACTAGCTAATGCGACGCGGGTCCATCTCATAGCGGATTACTCCTTTAATTGCTGTACCATGCGGTACTACAATCTTATGCGGTATTAATCTTCCTTTCGAAAGGCTATTCCCCTCTATGAGGCAGGTTACCCACGTGTTACTCACCCGTCCGCCGCTAATCCACTCCCGAAGGAGCTTCATCGCTCGACTTGCATGTGTTAAGCACGCCGCCAGCGTTCGTCCTGAGCCAGGATCAAACTCTCAATAAAAAGTTTAATCTTAGCTTACTCAAAATAAAGAATTGCTGGTTTACTTAAATGTTTATATTATATTCTGTTCAATTTTCAAAGATCTTATAATATTCTTATTTTAATAATAAGAATATCTGGCGACGTCCTACTCTTCCACACAGTCTCCCATGCAGTACCATCGGCGCTATAGACCTTAACTGTCCTGTTCGGAATGGAAAGGAGTGTTACCTCTATGCCATCATCACCAGATTTATGTACTCTTCACTTTTAGTGAATTTCCTCACTCAATTTTGAAAAAACTTTTTGTTCTTTCAAAATTGCACATAAGTGAGAATCCAAATTTTACATTTGGTTAATCGAACTTACTCAGCGAACTAAGTGAGTCGAGTTTCCTCTTAATTAATGTATTTACAACTCGATTATATTGGTCAAGCCCTCGACCTATTAGTATCAGTCAGCTAAATACGTTACCGCACTTACACCTCTGACCTATCAACCTTGTAGTCTTCAAGGGGTCTTACTAGCTTATGCTATGGGAAATCTCATCTTGAGGTGGGCTTCACACTTAGATGCTTTCAGCGTTTATCCCTTCCCGACTTAGCTACCCAGCTATGCTTCTGGCGAAACAACTGGTACACCATAGGTCAGTCCATCCCGGTCCTCTCGTACTAAGGACAGCTCCTCTCAAATTTCCTACGCCCGCGACGGATAGGGACCGAACTGTCTCACGACGTTCTGAACCCAGCTCGCGTGCCGCTTTAATGGGCGAACAGCCCAACCCTTGGGACCTACTTCAGCCCCAGGATGCGACGAGCCGACATCGAGGTGCCAAACCTCCCCGTCGATGTGAACTCTTGGGGGAGATCAGCCTGTTATCCCCGAGGTAGCTTTTATCCGTTGAGCGATGGCCCTCCCACGAGGTACCACCGGATCACTAAGCCCGACTTTCGTCCCTGCTCGACTTGTAGGTCTCGCAGTCAGGCTCCCTTATGCCTTTACACTCTACGAACGATTTCCGACCGTTCTGAGGGAACCTTTGGGCGCCTCCGTTACATTTTAGGAGGCGACCGCCCCAGTCAAACTGCCCACCTAACAATGTCCTGTCACCAGTTTCATGGCATCCAGTTAGAACTTCAATACTATCAGGGTGGTATCCCAACAACGACTCCATTAAGGCTGACGCCCTAATTTCCCAGTCTCCCACCTATCCTGTACAGACAATACCGAAATTCAATGCTAAGCTACAGTAAAGCTCTACGGGGTCTTTCCGTCCAATCGCGGGTAGCGAGCATCTTCACTCGCACTACAACTTCGCCGGATTCACAGTTGAGACAGTGCACAAGTCATTACGCCATTCGTGCGGGTCAGAACTTACCTGACAAGGAATTTCGCTACCTTAGGACCGTTATAGTTACGGCCGCCGTTTACTGGGGCTTAAGTTCACACCTTCGCTTGCGCTAAGTGTTCCCCTTAACCTTCCAGCACCGGGCAGGCGTCAGCCCCTATACATCAGCTTACGCTTTAGCAGAGACCTGTGTTTTTGTTAAACAGTTGCTTGTGCCTATTCTCTGCGGCCTACCAAATGGTAGGCACCCCTTCTCCCGAAGTTACGGGGTCAATTTGCCTAGTTCCTTAACTGTGATTCTTCCGTCGGCCTTAGGATTCTCTCCTCATCTACCTGTGTCGGTTTGCGGTACGGGCACTACTTCTCTTTCTAGATGCTTTTCTTGGAAGCATGAAATCAGATACTTCGGTTCCGTGGAACCTTCCCCATCACGCCCTAGGATTGTTAGAACGGATTTGCCTGTTCTAACTCCCTCAACGCTTAGACCAGCATCCAATAGCTGGCACATCCTATCCTTCTCCGTCACACCATCGATAATAACGATTATAGTGGTATTGGAATATCAACCAATTGTCCATCGACTACGCCTCTCGGCCTCGCCTTAGGTCCCGACTAACCCTGAGAAGACAAACTTTACTCAGGAAACCTTAGATATTCGGCCTGTAGGATTCTCACCTACATCTCGCTACTAATGCCAACATTCTCACTCGTAATCAGTCCACCGCTCCTTACGGTACGACTTCAGCCCGATTACGACGCTCCTCTACCGCTCATACAAAGTATGAACCCGTAGCTTCGGTGGTAAGTTTGAGCCCCGGACATTTTCGGCGCAGGATCTCTTGACTAGTGAGCTATTACGCACTCTTTTAATGAGTGGCTGCTTCTAAGCCAACATCCTAGTTGTCTTAGAAATCCCACATCCTTTTCCACTTAACTTACACTTTGGGACCTTAGCTGACGATCTGGGCTGTTTCCCTTTTGACCATGGAACTTATCTTTCATAGTCTGACTGCCGTGCTGATAGTATCTGGCATTCGGAGTTTGATAAGGTTCGGTAAGCGCTATGCCCCCTAGCCTATTCAGTGCTCTACCTCCAGTACTCACATTTCACGACGCTAGCCCTAAAGCTATTTCGAGGAGAACCAGCTATATCCGAGTTCGATTGGAATTTCTCCGCTATCCACAGCTCATCCCATGCTTTTTCAACAGCAACGTGGTTCGGTCCTCCACGAGGTTTTACCCTCGCTTCAACCTGGCCATGGATAGGTCACCCGGTTTCGGGTCTACAGCATGCAACTAGTCGCCCTATTAAGACTCGGTTTCCCTTCGGCTCCGTACCTTAAGTACTTAACCTCGCTACATACCGTAACTCGTTGGCTCGTTCTACAAAAAGCACATCATCACACACATAAGGTGCTTTGATCGGTTGTAGGCACATGGTTTCAGGTTCTATTTCACTCCCCTCCCGGGGTTCTTTTCACCTTTCCCTCACGGTACTGCTTCACTATCGGTCATCAGGTAGTATTTAGCCTTGGGAGGTGGTCCTCCCTGCTTCCCACAAGGTTTCACGTGTCTCGTGGTACTCTGGTGCAGAACTGATCATTATGACTTTTACTTACAGGACTATTACCTCCTACGGTCCAACTTTCCAGTTGTGTTCGGTTAATCATAATTTCACGTTATGTTCTGTCCGCAACCCCAGAGATAAATCTCTGGTTTGGGCTCTTTCCTTTTCGCTCGCCGCTACTAAGAAAATCGATTTTTCTTTCTCTTCCTCTAGGTACTTAGATGTTTCAGTTCCCTAGGTGTTCCTTCATAAAGCTATGTATTCACTTTACGATGCATGAGGTTTCTCATGCGGGTTTCCCCATTCGGAAATCTCCGGATCTCTGGCTATGTGCGCCTACCCGAAGCTTATCGCAGCTTATCACGTCCTTCATCGGCTCCTGATGCCAAGGCATTCACCATGCGCCCTTTGTAGCTTGACCTTTTTAAGTTTTGATATACAAAACTGGTTATATTAATCATTCACAAAGAATATTTATTCTTGGCTTTGTTGTATTATATACATTAATCTATGTGCAATTTTCAAAGAACATTGAAAGACTTAGTCTTTCAAAATTGAACAGAATCAATACTCATTAAGTAACCTTTGAGCAAGTTGTAATTTTTATAGATGCTTTGCATCTTTGTACTAGTCAAACGCCATGTTTGCTAGATTTCTCCATAGAAAGGAGGTGATCCAGCCGCAGGTTCTCCTACGGCTACCTTGTTACGACTTCACCCCAATCGCTGACCCTACCTTAGGTCGCTGCCTCCTTGCGGTTAGCTCACGAACTTTGGGTATTGCCAACTCTCATGGTGTGACGGGCGGTGTGTACAAGGCCCGGGAACGTATTCACCGCGACATTCTGATTCGCGATTACTAGCAACTCCAGCTTCATGTAGGCGAGTTTCAGCCTACAATCCGAACTGAGATCGGTTTTATAGTTTTGCTCACTCTCGCGAGGTTGCATCTCATTGTACCGACCATTGTAGCACGTGTGTAGCCCTAGACATAAGGGGCATGATGATTTGACGTCATCCCCACCTTCCTCCCGGTTAACCCGGGCAGTCTCGCTAGAGTGCTCAACTAAATGGTAGCAACTAACAATAAGGGTTGCGCTCGTTGCGGGACTTAACCCAACATCTCACGACACGAGCTGACGACAACCATGCACCACCTGTCTTCCTGCCACCGAAGTGGCTTCCTCCATTACAGAGTAATTCAGGAGATGTCAAGTCTAGGTAAGGTTCTTCGCGTTGCTTCGAATTAAACCACATGCTCCGCTGCTTGTGCGGGCCCCCGTCAATTCCTTTGAGTTTTAATCTTGCGACCGTACTCCCCAGGCGGAATACTTAATGCGTTAGCGGCGGCACAGAGGTCATGACAACCCCTACACCTAGTATTCATCGTTTACGGCGTGGACTACCAGGGTATCTAATCCTGTTTGCTCCCCACGCTTTCGAGCCTCAGTGTCAGTTACAGTCCAGAAAGGCGCCTTCGCCACTGGTATTCTTCCTAATCTCTACGCATTTCACCGCTACACTAGGAATTCTCCTTTCCTCTCCTGCACTCTAGATATCCAGTTTGGAATGCAGCACCCAGGTTAAGCCCGGGTATTTCACATCCCACTTAAATATCCACCTACGCTCCCTTTACGCCCAGTAAATCCGGACAACGCTTGCCACCTACGTATTACCGCGGCTGCTGGCACGTAGTTAGCCGTGGCTTCCTCCTTAGGTACCGTCATTATCGTCCCTAAAGACAGAGCTTTACAATCCGAAGACCGTCATCACTCACGCGGCGTTGCTGCATCAGGGTTTCCCCCATTGTGCAATATTCCCCACTGCTGCCTCCCGTAGGAGTCTGGGCCGTGTCTCAGTCCCAATGTGGCCGATCACCCTCTCAGGTCGGCTACGCATCGTCGCCTTGGTGAGCCGTTACCTCACCAACTAGCTAATGCGACGCGGGTCCATCTCATAGCGGATTACTCCTTTAATTGCTGTACCATGCGGTACTACAATCTTATGCGGTATTAATCTTCCTTTCGAAAGGCTATTCCCCTCTATGAGGCAGGTTACCCACGTGTTACTCACCCGTCCGCCGCTAATCCACTCCCGAAGGAGCTTCATCGCTCGACTTGCATGTGTTAAGCACGCCGCCAGCGTTCGTCCTGAGCCAGGATCAAACTCTCAATAAAAAGTTTAATCTTAGCTTACTCAAAATAAAGAATTGCTGGTTTACTTAAATGTTTATATTATATTCTGTTCAATTTTCAAAGACCATTTTCTTTCACAACTTTACGTTGTTATTATGTTGTCACCCTCAAGCGACTTACTTAGTATATCACTTGAATTTGATTTTTGTCAACAACTTTTTTCAAAACTTTCAAATCTTTTCTTTAAAGTATTTAATCATCTTTAATTCCAGTTGTTTGTCACCTCAGCGACGTGTTTTATCTTAACATTGAATTAAGTAATCATTTTTACAAAATTATTCTATATATTTAAATTATATTCAAAATAATCAATATTAATGCAAAATACTCATTTTTTCTACTATTGATACGCTAGGTATAGTTATTGTTCTAATTCTCCTATAACTCTATAGACATATGTTTAAATAATGCTTATAACTAAAAATGAAGTTGTTTTTTATTATACTTTTTCTTTTATTTACCTACACAATTATAATATAAGTCATAAAAAAATCGCATTGAATTATCAGTTCTAATATAATTGTTAGAATTTGCCAATGCGACTTTAGTATTTTATTTTTTATTATATCCTATCTTTTCAAGTATAATCAGTGCTGTATCTTCAATAGCCCTTTCTGTCACATCAATAATTTTACATCCTACTTTTCTCATTATTTTATCAGCATACTCAAGTTCTTCTAATACTCTTGCATCACCTGCATACTCAATATCAGAAGTTATTCTATGGAACTTATCTAATCTTCTTTTTCTTATTTCTATTAATCTAAGTGGGTTTATTGTTAACCCAAATACTTTTTTTCTATCAACTTCGTATAGTTCATCTGGAACTCCAACTTCAGGCATTAGAGGCAAATTTATTGCTCTTACTCCCTTATTAGCAAGATACATACATAAAGGAGTTTTAGATGTTCTAGATAAACCAATTAATACAACATCTGCATTTTTTAATCCTCTATAATCTTTACTATCATCATATTGCATGGCAAATTCCATAGCTTCTATTCTCTTAAAATATTCTTCATCTGTTTTTCTCATTGCTCCAGGATTATATGTTGGCTGCATATTTAACATATTTGCTGCAACATTTATTATTGGACCTAGAACATTCATAACAGAGATATTTCTCTCCATAGCTTTTTGTGTTAAGTATTCACGCACATTAACTGTTATTATTGTAGATATTATAATAACATTATCACATTGTTCTGCACATTTCATAACATCTTCCACATCTTCTAAAGACTTAATATACGGAATTCTTTTCACTTCAACTTTTTCATTAAACTGACTTGATGCTGCTATTGCAACTTGATTTGCTGTTTCACCTATAGAATCAGAAACGGCTAAAAACGTTAACATAAAACCATACCCTCTTTCTAAAATATTCTAGCTAAATATTTTTATTTATTCCCTTTTAGTAACCATTTTACATATTTAATTATATTTTTATATTACTCTTTTTTTTATAGTTTTAATAGTAGTGAATTTTTATTTACCATATGTTACACTTTAAGGTAGTATGAATTATTTGGAGGTGAACTATGAATACTAAAAAAGCATTAACAATAAGTGTTCTTCCTGCAATGTGGTTAATCTATATAATATTTGAATTACTCACAGGAAGAATCACCGATTTAAAAACTATTATTTTTAATATCTTTCTTATACTTCTTTTTGCCCTAGTAGGATACATTATATACAGTATAAGCTTGAAACATAATAATGGATTTGATTTTAATAATTTGCTAATATTATTTTTAAGTTTTCTTTTTATTGATCAAGGATTTAAAATAGTCATAAAGTTCTTTTATTTTAATGTTCGAAAAACGCTAATTCCTGGTGTTCTTTATTTCAGTCCTATAATAAACACAGATGGTTCTTGGTTAAATGCACGTTTTGGCACATCAGTAAGTTTTCCTTTATTAATAATAGTTAATGTATTAGCATTAATTTTATTTATAGAGGTATATAGATACTATCACTTTAAGGGTAATAAAGATTTTTGGTCAGATATGTGTTTTATTTTTGTTTTATGTGGAGCCTTATGCTCATTAATAGATAAAGTTTTCTATGGTGGAAGTTTAGACTTTATAGGAATAAGCAATTTATTCATAGCAGATATAAAAGATATATATATAAATCTTGGTATACTATTTTTTATACTTACTCTTTTTAATAATGGTTATCTTTCTTCTGAAGAAGACACCTCATTAAAAGATGATATTAATAATATAAAGAAATTTCTTATTTTTATTAAGAATGATATAGTAAATACTTTTAAATCTTAAAAGTATTTATATATCAACTACTTATTTTACTATATATATAGATTTAAGCTTATATAATATGTTAAAATTTATAATAATGTATATAAATTGCAATTATACTATATGATTACTTATTGTATCAGTATTATAAATTAAAACATTAAAATCTGATTGTAAAGATTAATTTCTAAGCAAAAAGAGGATATAATTAAATCTAAAAAAAGTGCTTTAGTAAAAGTATTTTTCATGATAATAAAGATCTTCTGTCCTGCACAGAAGGTCTTTATTTATTTCTCTAAGAAATATTCCTTTGTTTTAATTATATTATCACAAATAAACTATCATATACCTAATTGCATATCTACTTAAATACTAAATAAGGAGAATTAATATGTATAATACACCAAAATCAAATAGACTTCATATTTCAATTTTCGGAAAAAGAAATGCTGGAAAATCAAGTTTGATAAATGCCTTAACAAATCAATCACTTTCTGTTGTTTCAGAAATCCCTGGCACTACAACCGACCCTGTTTCTAAATCAATGGAACTTCTTCCATTAGGTCCTATTGTACTAATAGATACTGCTGGACTTGATGATAATGGACTTCTTGGAGAACTAAGAATTGAAAAAACTCTAAAAGTTATTGAAAAAACTGATTTAGGCGTACTTGTCTTTGATGCATGCAGTAACGATTTAAAAAATGAATTAACTTGGTATGCAGATTTAGAAAAAAAGAAAATACCTACGATAGGTGTTATAAATAAAATAGATTTATGTAATGATAACTGTAAATTAATAAAATCTAATTTCAATATTCCATTTGTAGAAATAAGTGCTAAAGAAAAGATTAATATTTCAGGTTTAAAAAAATTACTTATTGATAATGCACCAATTGATTTTGAGATGCCTACAATTTTAGGTGATATAGTAAACCCTAAAGACAAAGTAGTACTAGTAGCACCTCAAGATATTCAAGCTCCAAAAGGAAGATTAATACTTCCTCAAGTTCAAATAATAAGAGATATACTGGACAATGATGCACTAGCTCTAACAGTAAAAGATACTGAGCTTTTAGATATTCTTGACTCATTAAAAGATGAACCATCTCTTATAATAACAGATTCTCAAATGTTTAGAAAAGTAAATGAATTAATTCCTGAACATTTAAAGCTTACTTCATTCTCAATATTAATGGCAAGATACAAAGGTGATTTAGATCTGTTTATAAACGGTGCTAAAGTTATAAATTCATTGAAACCTAATGATAAAATTTTAATCGCTGAATCATGTACACATCATGCTCTTAAAGGTGACATTGCACGCGAAAAACTTCCTCTATTATTAGAAAAAAAAGTTGGTGGAAAATTGAATATAGTTAATATTACTGGAGTTGATTTTCCTGATAATCTATCAGAATATAAATTAATAATTCATTGTGGTGCATGTATGTTTACAAGAAGACAGCTTCTTTCGCGATTAGAGCATGTAAAAGAACAAAATATACCTATAACTAACTTTGGAGTAGCATTAGCAGAATTGAACGGAATTCTAGATAGATCATGTAATTTTCTTTTAAATTCTAAATCTTAATTGACGACAAAACCATTTTCTCATATAAACTTAATTAAAATAAAGTTAGAGCATGATTTAATATCAACTCTAACTTTTTATTTTATGATAAACAAAAAAAGAGCTTTTACAATAAAGTAAAATACTCTTATATATAAATACTAAGCAAGTTTTCACTACAATTTAATTTGGTGGCTCACCCGGGAATCGAACCCGGGACACCATGATTAAAAGTCATGTGCTCTACCGACTGAGCTAGTGAACCACAATATGATACATATTGTTCTAAATCTTTTGTCGAACAATTGCCTCAACAAGATATTATTATACAGACTATTATGTATACTGTCAACACATTTTTCATATTTTTTTAATAAATATTTTAAATTATTTTATTTTATAGAATTACCTTACTCATATATTGACTTTATACACAAAAAAATAAAATAATCCACACTTTTTATGAATTATTCATTCATTTCTGTGGATATTTATCTTTCAACTGTAGATAACTTTAGAAAAAATCTTTAAATTCTGTTTTTCACTCTTTATTATCTTGTCCAATTTAATACTATATATTTATACTGAATAATAATTTTCACATTATAAGTCTTTCTTTTTAAATTCATATAAAATTAGACAACAAAAAAACTGTTGAATATTTACAACAGTTTTTGGTGCGAGATCAGGGGTTCGAACCCTGGACACCCTGATTAAGAGTCAGGTGCTCTACCAACTGAGCTAATCCCGCATATTTCACCTGGCGACGTCCTACTCTTCCACACAGTCTCCCATGCAGTACCATCGGCGCTATAGACCTTAACTGTCCTGTTCGGAATGGAAAGGAGTGTTACCTCTATGCCATCATCACCAGATTAAGTGAGCTTCCAAATCTTATATTTGGTTAGCGAACTTATGCAAATCGTTTTAGCGATTTGTATTCATTATTAACTTTTTGAAAAAACTTTTTTGTTCTTTCAAAATTGCACATAGTTTTTAATGTATTTACAACTTGATTATATTGGTCAAGCCCTCGACCTATTAGTATCAGTCAGCTAAATACGTTACCGCACTTACACCTCTGACCTATCAACCTTGTAGTCTTCAAGGGGTCTTACTAGCTTATGCTATGGGAAATCTCATCTTGAGGTGGGCTTCACACTTAGATGCTTTCAGCGTTTATCCCTTCCCGACTTAGCTACCCAGCTATGCTTCTGGCGAAACAACTGGTACACCATAGGTCAGTCCATCCCGGTCCTCTCGTACTAAGGACAGCTCCTCTCAAATTTCCTACGCCCGCGACGGATAGGGACCGAACTGTCTCACGACGTTCTGAACCCAGCTCGCGTGCCGCTTTAATGGGCGAACAGCCCAACCCTTGGGACCTACTTCAGCCCCAGGATGCGACGAGCCGACATCGAGGTGCCAAACCTCCCCGTCGATGTGAACTCTTGGGGGAGATCAGCCTGTTATCCCCGAGGTAGCTTTTATCCGTTGAGCGATGGCCCTCCCACGAGGTACCACCGGATCACTAAGCCCGACTTTCGTCCCTGCTCGACTTGTAGGTCTCGCAGTCAGGCTCCCTTATGCCTTTACACTCTACGAACGATTTCCGACCGTTCTGAGGGAACCTTTGGGCGCCTCCGTTACATTTTAGGAGGCGACCGCCCCAGTCAAACTGCCCACCTAACAATGTCCTGTCACCAGTTTCATGGCATCCAGTTAGAACTTCAATACTATCAGGGTGGTATCCCAACAACGACTCCATTAAGGCTGACGCCCTAATTTCCCAGTCTCCCACCTATCCTGTACAGACAATACCGAAATTCAATGCTAAGCTACAGTAAAGCTCTACGGGGTCTTTCCGTCCAATCGCGGGTAGCGAGCATCTTCACTCGCACTACAACTTCGCCGGATTCACAGTTGAGACAGTGCACAAGTCATTACGCCATTCGTGCGGGTCAGAACTTACCTGACAAGGAATTTCGCTACCTTAGGACCGTTATAGTTACGGCCGCCGTTTACTGGGGCTTAAGTTCACACCTTCGCTTGCGCTAAGTGTTCCCCTTAACCTTCCAGCACCGGGCAGGCGTCAGCCCCTATACATCAGCTTACGCTTTAGCAGAGACCTGTGTTTTTGTTAAACAGTTGCTTGTGCCTATTCTCTGCGGCCTACCAAATGGTAGGCACCCCTTCTCCCGAAGTTACGGGGTCAATTTGCCTAGTTCCTTAACTGTGATTCTTCCGTCGGCCTTAGGATTCTCTCCTCATCTACCTGTGTCGGTTTGCGGTACGGGCACTACTTCTCTTTCTAGATGCTTTTCTTGGAAGCATGAAATCAGATACTTCGGTTCCGTGGAACCTTCCCCATCACGCCCTAGGATTGTTAGAACGGATTTGCCTGTTCTAACTCCCTCAACGCTTAGACCAGCATCCAATAGCTGGCACATCCTATCCTTCTCCGTCACACCATCGATAATAACGATTATAGTGGTATTGGAATATCAACCAATTGTCCATCGACTACGCCTCTCGGCCTCGCCTTAGGTCCCGACTAACCCTGAGAAGACAAACTTTACTCAGGAAACCTTAGATATTCGGCCTGTAGGATTCTCACCTACATCTCGCTACTAATGCCAACATTCTCACTCGTAATCAGTCCACCGCTCCTTACGGTACGACTTCAGCCCGATTACGACGCTCCTCTACCGCTCATACAAAGTATGAACCCGTAGCTTCGGTGGTAAGTTTGAGCCCCGGACATTTTCGGCGCAGGATCTCTTGACTAGTGAGCTATTACGCACTCTTTTAATGAGTGGCTGCTTCTAAGCCAACATCCTAGTTGTCTTAGAAATCCCACATCCTTTTCCACTTAACTTACACTTTGGGACCTTAGCTGACGATCTGGGCTGTTTCCCTTTTGACCATGGAACTTATCTTTCATAGTCTGACTGCCGTGCTGATAGTATCTGGCATTCGGAGTTTGATAAGGTTCGGTAAGCGCTATGCCCCCTAGCCTATTCAGTGCTCTACCTCCAGTACTCACATTTCACGACGCTAGCCCTAAAGCTATTTCGAGGAGAACCAGCTATATCCGAGTTCGATTGGAATTTCTCCGCTATCCACAGCTCATCCCATGCTTTTTCAACAGCAACGTGGTTCGGTCCTCCACGAGGTTTTACCCTCGCTTCAACCTGGCCATGGATAGGTCACCCGGTTTCGGGTCTACAGCATGCAACTAGTCGCCCTATTAAGACTCGGTTTCCCTTCGGCTCCGTACCTTAAGTACTTAACCTCGCTACATACCGTAACTCGTTGGCTCGTTCTACAAAAAGCACATCATCACACACATAAGGTGCTTTGATCGGTTGTAGGCACATGGTTTCAGGTTCTATTTCACTCCCCTCCCGGGGTTCTTTTCACCTTTCCCTCACGGTACTGCTTCACTATCGGTCATCAGGTAGTATTTAGCCTTGGGAGGTGGTCCTCCCTGCTTCCCACAAGGTTTCACGTGTCTCGTGGTACTCTGGTGCAGAACTGATCATTATGACTTTTACTTACAGGACTATTACCTCCTACGGTCCAACTTTCCAGTTGTGTTCGGTTAATCATAATTTCACGTTATGTTCTGTCCGCAACCCCAGAGATAAATCTCTGGTTTGGGCTCTTTCCTTTTCGCTCGCCGCTACTAAGAAAATCGATTTTTCTTTCTCTTCCTCTAGGTACTTAGATGTTTCAGTTCCCTAGGTGTTCCTTCATAAAGCTATGTATTCACTTTACGATGCATGAGGTTTCTCATGCGGGTTTCCCCATTCGGAAATCTCCGGATCTCTGGCTATGTGCGCCTACCCGAAGCTTATCGCAGCTTATCACGTCCTTCATCGGCTCCTGATGCCAAGGCATTCACCATGCGCCCTTTGTAGCTTGACCTTTTTAAGTTTTGATATACAAAACTGGTTATATTAATCATTCACAAAGAATATTTATTCTTGGCTTTGTTGTATTATATACATTAATCTATGTGCAATTTTCAAAGAACATTGAAAGACCTAGTCTTTCAAAATTGAACAGAATCAATACTCATTAAGTAACCTTTGAGCAAGTTGTAATTTTTATAGATGCTTTGCATCTTTGTACTAGTCAAACGCCATGTTTGCTAGATTTCTCCATAGAAAGGAGGTGATCCAGCCGCAGGTTCTCCTACGGCTACCTTGTTACGACTTCACCCCAATCGCTGACCCTACCTTAGGTCGCTGCCTCCTTGCGGTTAGCTCACGAACTTTGGGTATTTCCAACTCTCATGGTGTGACGGGCGGTGTGTACAAGGCCCGGGAACGTATTCACCGCGACATTCTGATTCGCGATTACTAGCAACTCCAGCTTCATGTAGGCGAGTTTCAGCCTACAATCCGAACTGAGATCGGTTTTATAGTTTTGCTCACTCTCGCGAGGTTGCATCTCATTGTACCGACCATTGTAGCACGTGTGTAGCCCTAGACATAAGGGGCATGATGATTTGACGTCATCCCCACCTTCCTCCCGGTTAACCCGGGCAGTCTCGCTAGAGTGCTCAACTAAATGGTAGCAACTAACAATAAGGGTTGCGCTCGTTGCGGGACTTAACCCAACATCTCACGACACGAGCTGACGACAACCATGCACCACCTGTCTTCCTGCCACCGAAGTGGCTTCCTCCATTACAGAGTAATTCAGGAGATGTCAAGTCTAGGTAAGGTTCTTCGCGTTGCTTCGAATTAAACCACATGCTCCGCTGCTTGTGCGGGCCCCCGTCAATTCCTTTGAGTTTTAATCTTGCGACCGTACTCCCCAGGCGGAATACTTAATGCGTTAGCGGCGGCACAGAGGTCATGACAACCCCTACACCTAGTATTCATCGTTTACGGCGTGGACTACCAGGGTATCTAATCCTGTTTGCTCCCCACGCTTTCGAGCCTCAGTGTCAGTTACAGTCCAGAAAGGCGCCTTCGCCACTGGTATTCTTCCTAATCTCTACGCATTTCACCGCTACACTAGGAATTCTCCTTTCCTCTCCTGCACTCTAGATATCCAGTTTGGAATGCAGCACCCAGGTTAAGCCCGGGTATTTCACATCCCACTTAAATATCCACCTACGCTCCCTTTACGCCCAGTAAATCCGGACAACGCTTGCCACCTACGTATTACCGCGGCTGCTGGCACGTAGTTAGCCGTGGCTTCCTCCTTAGGTACCGTCATTATCGTCCCTAAAGACAGAGCTTTACAATCCGAAGACCGTCATCACTCACGCGGCGTTGCTGCATCAGGGTTTCCCCCATTGTGCAATATTCCCCACTGCTGCCTCCCGTAGGAGTCTGGGCCGTGTCTCAGTCCCAATGTGGCCGATCACCCTCTCAGGTCGGCTACGCATCGTCGCCTTGGTGAGCCGTTACCTCACCAACTAGCTAATGCGACGCGGGTCCATCTCATAGCGGATTACTCCTTTAATTGCTGTACCATGCGGTACTACAATCTTATGCGGTATTAATCTTCCTTTCGAAAGGCTATTCCCCTCTATGAGGCAGGTTACCCACGTGTTACTCACCCGTCCGCCGCTAATCCACTCCCGAAGGAGCTTCATCGCTCGACTTGCATGTGTTAAGCACGCCGCCAGCGTTCGTCCTGAGCCAGGATCAAACTCTCAATAAAAAGTTTAATCTTAGCTTACTCAAAATAAAGAATTGCTGGTTTACTTAAATGTTTATATTATATTCTGTTCAATTTTCAAAGACCATTTTCTTTCACAACTTTACGTTGTTATTATGTTGTCACCCTCAAGCGACTTACTTAGTATATCACTCGAAGCATTTCATGTCAACAACTTTTTCAAAACATTGTTTTGTTTTGTTGTTTCATGTCCTGACGACATCATTTATACTATCACTTTATAAATATACTGTCAACACTTTTTTATAGTTATAAAAAATATTATTTAGTATTAGATAACTTAAATGCTTACCAATCATATTTTATACCATAATCCTCTTATTTATATTAGTATTTAAAACCTCTATTTTAATCTATAAACCCAAATTTATATTTATCTGTTTAGCTCTAATTTTTTATGTTTCACAAAAGTAGCTATCCCACTCTTTCATTTGATAATTGATAGTGTAAAGTTGACAGTTTCAGTGAAAAGGCTCAATTTTTATTGATTTTTTTATTTTTAGAAATCTACTTTATAAATTTCATACTTAACTATAAATTCTCTAAGTCTGTTGAATTCACTATATTAAATAATCATATTATCATTATAATTTCCTATAAATTAAAAGAGTGTGCCAGAATAAATTCTGGACACACTTTATATTAACTACATATTCTATATAACTTTAAAATTCTTCACATATATACTATATTAATGCTCTAATTTCATGAATTCTATAACCAATTCTTCTTTTTAATAACTAAAGGATACATAGTAGATCCTATAAGAGTCTCACCTTTTCTTATTTCACTACCCTTATCTGCTATAACATTATCTAAAACTACCTCATCTTCGATTCTGCTATTTTGCATTATTATGCAATCCTTTATTTTTGCATTTTTTCCAACATAAACTCTTCTTCCAATAACACAATTTTCAACTGTACCTTCTATCCTACATCCATTAGCAATAATAGAATTTACAACATTACTATTGTCCGAATAGAATGTTGGGCCTTCATCTTTAGTCTTTGTATAAATTGGTCTCTCTTCATTAAATATTTCCTTATTAACTTTTTTATTTAAAAGAGCTACATTACTATCATATAAAGCTTTTATTGAATTTATACAGTCTAAATGTCCTTTAAATTCATATGCACCAGCTGAAAGATTATTTAAATTATTATGAATATATTCTTTAACCTTTCTATACATACCGCTGCTTATACATTCATTTACTATATTTAAGAACAATTCTCTTTTTAATACATACATTTCCATATTGATATTAGCCTTAGGATTCTTTCCAATATTCTCTCCTACACTAATAACACTTCCTGAATCATCAATATTTAAAACACCGCAGTCACCAAAAGATTCGTCTGCGTTATTAACTTTCTTATACACAATTGTTATATCTTTTCCAGTACTTTTATGATATTCTAACACTTCTTTATAATCTATATTGCATATCATATAACTTGGAGCTAATAATACATATTCTTTTCTGCTTCTATTTAAAAATTGAATATTATCTGCAAAATTATGAACATCATCATATACAGGATCATCATTTCCAAAATTAAATACTCTTAATCCATCTGTTTTTCTATTTAAATCCCATGGTCGTCCATTAGTAATATGATCAATTAACGATCTTGATTTATTCTTTGTGAATATTCCGATACAATTTATTCCTGAGTTTGTCATATTAGATAATACGAAATCAATTACTCTATATCTTGCTGCTATAGGTACTGAAGCAAGAGATCTATTTACAACTAGTTCACCCATTCTATTTTCATTTTCATCTAAGTTAATTATACCAATACAATTTTTCATTTCTTTCTCCCCCTTAGCATACCATTAAACTGCTTTATTGCTTTCTTCTATAACTGTACCCATTTTTACTTCTTCTTTAGCTGCTATTATCGCTATTTCTTCGCCTAAAGAAATCTTACAGTCTTTTCTTACAACTGCTCCACTACCTACTATTGCTTTTTCAATAACAACATTATCACCTATTTTTGCATCAGTCATAATTATAGAATCCCTTATAACTGTATTTTTACCTATATGCACACCTTGGAATAATATTGAGTTTTCAATTTGCCCATTAACAACACATCCCTCAACTACAAGCGAATTATTAACTTTAGCATTTTCACCAATATATTGTGCTGGTCTTACAGGATTTACTGAATAAATCTTCCAATCTTCATCATGCAAATCTAATTCATTATCTTCTCTTATTAAATCCATATTTGCTTCCCAAAGACTATCTATAGTCCCAACATCTTTCCAGTATCCCTTAAATGGATAAGCTACCAATTTATTTCCGTCATTAAGCATCTTAGGAATTATATTCATTCCAAAATCATTTTTTGATGTTTTATCTGCTTCATCTTCTCTTAAATATTTCTTTAATGTCTTCCAATTAAATATATATATTCCCATTGATGCTAAGTTATTTTTTGGTGCTTTTGGCTTTTCTTCAAATTCATATACTGATAAATCATCTCTAGTATTCATAATTCCAAAACGTGATGCTTCTTCCATAGGAACCTCTATTACTGCAATAGTTGCATCTGCCCCCTTTTCTTTATGAAAATCAAGCATTTTTGTATAATCCATCTTATATATGTGATCTCCGGATAATACCAATATATATTCTGGATCATATCGGTCCACAAATTCTATATTCTGATATATTGCATTGGCAGTTCCCTTATACCATTCTCCACCCTTTTCTTCTTGATATGGAGGTAAAATACTTACGCCTCCTTGTGTTCTATCTAAATCCCATGCTTCACCTATACCAATGTGTGCATTTAATTCAAGTGGTTTATACTGTGTTAATACCCCTACCGTATATATTCCAGAATTAGCACAGTTACTTAATGGAAAATCTATTATTCTATATTTTCCTCCAAATGGTACTGCTGGTTTTGCTAACTTTTTAGTTAACACCCCTAATCTAGACCCTTGTCCACCAGCTAATATCATTGCTACAATTTCATTTTTACCCATAATTTTTTCTCCTCTCATACGTTTTATTCTCATAAAATGGATTTTTGTGCTTTACACATTTATTTAAATAATATGCTTAACATAATGTTTTTATGTTAATTTGCTATTTGTTAAGCATATCAATTTTTGCTATATATTAATTATTAAATTTACTACTTATTTATTTTTCTTAATATTTTAAAGCTACATGGATACATTATTAAAACACTTTCATATCCAACAAATTTATATTTTTCACCTTCATTAAATAAATCTAAATAAGTTCCTTCTAAAGTAATACCCCTTACTACTTTTTGTGCATTTGAAACATTAACAACAACTACAATTCTTTCATTTTCATATACTCTTTCAAATGCAAAAATATCCTCTTCTGTATCGAAAATATTAAAATCCCCTTTTTTCAAAGCATCTTGACCATTTCTAATTTGTGCTATCCTTTTATAAAACCCAATTAAATCAACATCTTCATTTTCCCAAGGATAACTCTTTCTGTTATCTGGATCTTTTCCTCCTGTAACCCCTGTTTCATCACCATAATATATCAAAGGTACCCCAGGAATAGTAAATTGTAATGCTACTATTATTTTTAAGCATCGTATATTTCCATCTAATACAGTAAGTATTCTTTCTGTATCGGATGTTCCAATAAGATTAATATTTCCTAAAAATACTTCTCTAGGATAATTTTCATATAAAGACATTACTTTCTTTTTTAACTTATCTGATTTTATATATCCTCTAGTAAAGTTAATTAAACTCTCCCTTAATGGATAATTAGTTACAGATTGTATCTCTTTGCCATATAGATATCTTCTTTTTTTAGAATAACTTATCTTATTAGATGCATCATCCCATACATCCCCTATTAAAACAGTTTCCTTATCCAAGGTATCTAGCCTATCTCTTATTATTTCTATAAATTCATCTGGAAGCTCATCTGTAACATTCAAACGCCATCCACTTGCTCCAAGATCAATCCATTTTTTTATTATTGAATCATCCCTATTTACTAAAAAGTCAATATAACTATTATGCATTACATTAATATTAGGCCTTCCTTCAATCCCCCACCAACATTCATATCCATATGGATATCTATTAAATTTATACCAATTATGATATTTTGAATTTGGAGATTGATATGCTCCTATTTCATCATAGTTTCCGGCTTTATTGAAATATCTGCTATCTGAACTTGTATAACTAAATACTCCATCTAAAATTATTTTAATATCTTTACTTTTAGCTTTTTCACATAATTCTTTAAAATCTTCCTCTGTACCAAACATCTCATCAATTATGTCATAATCTCCTGCATCATATTTATGACAGCTTGAAGATTTAAATATTGGACTTAAATTAATTATATTTACGCCCAAAGACTTTATATAATCTAATTTTTTTATTATCCCTCTAATATTGCCTCCATAGAAGTCCCATCTTATAGTCCTTCCTTGATAATCTTTTATATATACTGGAGTATCATCCCATCTTCCATATATAAAAGAATTTTTTTTGGGATTATTTATACTACCATCATCATTTCCATTACAGAATCTATCTACAAATATTTGATATATAATTCCCTCTTTATACCATTCTGGTAAATTAGATTTCTTATATATAGTTATTTGATATGGTACAGGATTATAGGTATATATCTGACCAATACCACCTAGATGTTCATCATTATTTCCGTAGTATACTCTGTCATACCCATCTATTAAAATAAAATAATACCCCAAGACTCCCAAAGCATCTTCTGTATCAATCTCTATAGAATATCGATAATTTCCACTATTAAGGTATTCCTTTTCCATTCCCATATTTACTTTTGTACCATCAAATTGTAATAGTTCAATAGCTACTACTATCTCTTTCTCTATATCAATTGATAACTTAACCTTCTGTCCTTCCTCTACAGCACCAAAAGGTCTTCTATATACTATGCTTTGCGAGTCATGCATTACCTTTATCCTGTCCATTGATTTACCTCCTATAGATTCTTATAAATTACTTCTGATCTCCAAGTCCCTGCTGCATATTGTTCAGTTATTCTGTCAGATGAGAACATTTTTGAATGTGCAATATTTATCTAACACATTTTCTACCATTTATCAGTCTTTCTATAAAGAGTATCAATCTTATTTTGAGCTTTTAAATATGAATTAAAATTATTCAATAAAAAAACTCATCATTATAAGTTAGTAGATTTTCATAAATGTTTCTAAATTTATTTCTATAATTATGATATTTACCATTTATTAAATCGTCCATTACTCTTCTTATCTTTGTATAACTATTATAAACATCTATGAAATATATCAAAAATTTTTATAGTAGTTAATTCTTTCATCTGCAGTTAATGCGAATATGACTATATTATCATTTGTTAATTCATTTTTTTATTAAAATACTAATTACATCTTATATATCAAGTATTTACTAATATTGTCCTGTTAATTCTCTGTACATATCAAGATATATCTGTGCTGATCTTCCCCAACTATTATCAGAATTCATTGCATTTATAACAAGGTTATTCCATTTCTTTTTGTCCTTATATATCCATAAGGCATATTTAATTATATTTAACAATTCTTCTGAATTATAGTTTTTAAATCCAAATCCATTTCCTGAACCAATATATTCATTATATGGGTTTACTGTATCTTTTAGTCCTCCTGTTTCTCTTACTATAGGAATTGATCCATACCTTAATGCTATCAATTGCCCTAATCCACATGGTTCAAATGCCGATGGCATTAAGAACATATCACTTGAAGCATATATCTTATTAGCTAAAGTATTATCAAACCTAATATTTGCAGATACCTTATCTCCATAAGCATAATCTAACCATTTAAAATGATCTTCATAATGTTTGTCTCCAGTACCTAAAATTACAAGCTGAACATTCTCTTGAAGCAATTTGTCTGAAATATTAACTAATAAATCAATTCCCTTTTGACTTGTTAGTCTTGTTACCATTGCTATCATTGGAATACTCTCATCTACCTTTAATCCTAGTTCTTTTTGAAGCGCAATTTTATTTATAGCTTTACTTGTAAATGTATTCACATCATAATTCCTAATTATTCTCCTATCAGTCTTAGGATTAAATTCATCATAATCTATACCATTTACAATACCTCTTAGAACATATGATCTATCCCTTAATACTCCATCTAATCTATGTCCATATTCTGGAGTTTGAATTTCACCTGCATAACTATTACTTACAGTTGTAATAATATCAGAGTAATAGAGTCCGCCCTTCATAAAGCTGACACCCTCATCAAATTTCAAACATGTATTATCATATAATTCAAGATCAAATCCAAATAATTCTGGTAGTATATTAGGATCGAACACTCCTTGGAATGCTATGTTGTGAATTGAATATACACATTTCATATTCCAGTAAAAATTATCATATTTTTTATATTGAAACTTTAATAATACTGGAAGCATACCTGTCTGCCAATCATTACAATGAATTAAATCAGGTTGCCAATCTACTTGCCTTAACATATCTAAAACTGCTCTGTCAAAAAAAGCAAATCTTTCTGCATCATCGTAAAATCCATATAACCCATCACGATTAAAATATCTTTCATTATCAAGAACATAATAGGTAACACCATTATAGAAACATTCCCATACTCCGCAGAATTCATCTCTCCATCCAACACGAACATTAAACCATTTTACAAATCTTAGTTTATCTTTTACTTCCCAATTTAATTCTTTATATTTAGGTATAACAACTCTAACATCTACATTTTTTTGAGCAAGTGCTTTAGGTAATGCCCCTGCAACATCTCCAAGACCACCGCTTTTAATAAAAGGACTTGCCTCAGATGCTACAAATAAAACTCTCATTTCTTATCCCCCTAGCCTAATATACATTAATAATTACAGATTATTGGTGACAATAAATTATCATCAATAATCCATAACCTTACATGTCTTTTATTTTAATTAATTTCTTTTTCATCTTTTTCTGTTTCATTATTTTCTTCATTTTTAAATATATCTTTAACTTTTAACACTAAAGTTGCCATTGGTGGTACTTTAATCTTTACAGAATATGGTTGATTTTGGAAAGGAGCCCTTTCAGCAAATAATGGTGTGTCCATAATTTGTCCTGAACCACCATATTTAGAATCATCTGTATTAAATAATTCCTCGTATTCACCTAAAAATGGTACTCCAATTTGATAATCATAATAAACAATTGAAGTAAAGTTTACTATAAAGATTAATGTTTCATCATCTTTTCTACTTCTCCTTGTAAATACAAGTATGCTTTGGTCACTATTATCAGCTTCTATCCAATTAAATCCTCGATGATCATGGTCCAATTCCCAAAATGCTTTATTATCAAGATATAACTTATTTAAATCTTTAAAAAATAACTGAGTTTTTTCATTTATCTCTAAAGCTTCTATTAGATTCCATTCAAGTTGTTCGTATTCTCTCCATTCTATACCCTGAGCAAATTCACATCCCATAAATGTAAGTTTCTTTCCAGGATGTCCCATCATATATCCCATAAAGGCTCTTAATCCTGCAAATTTATTCCATTCATCGCCCCACATCTTTTCAATTAAAGATTTCTTACCATGAACTACTTCATCATGAGATAATGGTAATACATAATTTTCCGCATAATTATACATCATTGCAAAAGTGATGTTTCTATGATTATTCTTTCTATACGAAGGATCTATTTTTACATATTCTAATGTGTCGTTCATCCATCCCATATTCCACTTTAGATTAAATCCTAATCCATCTTCCATTGGTGGTTTTGTTATATTCGGCCACGCTGTTGATTCTTCTGCTATCATTAATGCAGTTGGATACTCTGCAAAAACTGCTTGATTCAATTGTTTCAAAAAGTCTATAGCTTCTAAATTTCCATTTCCACCATATTTATTAGGTTTCCACTCTCCTGGCTCTCTACTATAATCTAAGTATAAAATGCTTGATACCGCATCCACTCTTAACCCATCAACATGGAATTCCCTAAACCAATATAAAGCATTTGATATTAAGTAACTTTGTACTTCTGCTCTTCCTAAATCAAAGTTACATGTTCCCCATCCTTTATTTTCAGCTCTCCATTCTTCTTGATATTCATAAGTAGCTGTACCATCAAATTTATATAATCCATGTGCATCTTTACAGAAATGACCTGGAACCCAATCCATAATAACTCCTATATTTTGTTCATGTAACTTATTGATTAATAATTTAAGTCCTTCTGGATTTCCATATCTACTTGTTGGAGAATAGTATCCTGTTCCTTGATATCCCCATGATGCATCTAAAGGATGTTCAACAAGAGGCATTATTTCAACATGTGAATATCCCATATCCTTTAAATACGCAGGTAAAATTTCACTTATTTCTTCATAAGATAAAAAATCACCATCTTGATTCCTTCTCCATGAACCCAAATGAATTTCATAAATATTTAATGGCTGCTCTAATACATTTATTTTATTTCTATTTTCTATCCACTTTTTATCATTCCAAGTAAAATCTTTAGGTGCATATATTATAGATGCATTATTTGGTCTTAATTCACTAAAAATAGCATATGGATCAGATTTATATTCTCCACTATTTCCCTTGGAATCAACTACACAATATTTATACTTGTCTCCTTCCTTAGGTTGAGTGAAGAATCCAGACCATATTCCGTTCTCACTAATTTTTTCAAGTTTATAAGCATCATTAACATTAAAGTCATTAAAATCACCAACAACATAAACCTCACTTGCTCTTGGTGCCCATGTAGCAAACTGAACTCCTTTTACATTATTTCTAATTACAACATGAGAACCCAAAATATTATATGCACTATAATTCTTTCCCTGATGGAACAAATACTCATTAAAGCTTGTTATTTCAGTATCATCAATATTTTCTTTATCTTTTTCTGTAATTATTTCTTTTGCACTAGGTAAATTTTCTTTACTCATGGCTGTTAATTTATCATTTTTACTTTCTACTATTTTTGTCTCTTCAATATCTACTTGAACACTTCCTTTAACATCTTCTGTCTTTTTAGTACTAGCTGCTTTTACTTCTTTATTTTCCGCTTTATCCGTATCAGCCTTTGTTGAACTAGATGTTTTTGAAGCTTTAGTAGTCTTTCTAGTAGTTCTAGTTTTTGTTGTTGTTTTCTTAGCTGTTGTTGTTTTTTTAGTTGCTCTTGTCTTTTTCTCAACTTTTTCATTTTCTAAAGGTTTATCACTTACTTTTTCTTCAACTTCAACTATTTTTTTAGTATCTATATCTATTTCTTTATTTTCATTATCGATATCTTTTCTGCTTAAAGATTTCGCATCAGTCTTTAACTCAGTTGATATATCCCCTTTAGATACATTATTTTCTGTTTTAGATTTAGCTCTAGTAGTCCTTTTTCTAGTTGTTGTTTTTGCCTTTTCCTTAGTAGAAGATGCTGAAGAATCTACTTTTGCTGTTGTTTCAACTGTAGTTTCTGCAATTATTTTACTGCTTCCATTAGGTTTATCTGACATTAACTCTTACCCCCATCCATATTAGTATCCCTCTCATAGTCGTTAACCTTTCCTCTGCATTTCCTTATTTTATTTTTAACTTATTATTGCCTATAAATATATTTTACCAAAATTTGTGAGATTTTTCACTTGTTTTTATAATTTTCTATTAATTATTTTTGTAATTTTACCCATTAAAATATTTTTTTTACTTTTTTAGTATTATATCTCTTTATATCTTAAAACTAATTTGCAAATTATTCAATATTATATATGTATTAATAACGTTAACATTTTTTTAAATTTAAAATATTTTTAATTTTCAAAAAAATTCTACTTAAAATAACAAATTTGTTTATTTATAACTTATATCATTTTTAATTAATTATCATAACATATATAAAGATATTATGAGGATAATTCAATTCATAATAATTAATTAAACTATCTTCATAATATCAAATTCTTTTTTAAAAATATTATTTCTAAACGCTAAAAAGGATAGTTATTTCTAACTATCCTTATTCTTACCTGGCGACGTCCTACTCTTCCACACAGTCTCCCATGCAGTACCATCGGCGCTATAGACCTTAACTGTCCTGTTCGGAATGGGAAGGAGTGTTACCTCTATGCCATCACCACCAGATGCTAGTTCTTTCTAAATCTATGATTTAGCTAAAAGAACTGTACTCCTCAGCTCGTCTGAGTGAGTTTCCTTATTAACTTGTTTGAAAAAACTTTTGTTCTTTCAAAATTGCACATAAGTGAGAATCCAAATTTTACATTTGGTTAATCGAACTTACTCAGCGAACTAAGTGAGTCGAGTTTCCTCTTAATTAATGTATTTACAACTTGATTATATTGGTCAAGCCATCGACCTATTAGTATCAGTCAGCTAAATACGTTACCGCACTTACACCTCTGACCTATCAACCTTGTAGTCTTCAAGGGGTCTTACTAGCTTATGCTATGGGAAATCTCATCTTGAGGTGGGCTTCACACTTAGATGCTTTCAGCGTTTATCCCTTCCCGACTTAGCTACCCAGCTATGCTTCTGGCGAAACAACTGGTACACCATAGGTCAGTCCATCCCGGTCCTCTCGTACTAAGGACAGCTCCTCTCAAATTTCCTACGCCCGCGACGGATAGGGACCGAACTGTCTCACGACGTTCTGAACCCAGCTCGCGTGCCGCTTTAATGGGCGAACAGCCCAACCCTTGGGACCTACTTCAGCCCCAGGATGCGACGAGCCGACATCGAGGTGCCAAACCTCCCCGTCGATGTGAACTCTTGGGGGAGATCAGCCTGTTATCCCCGAGGTAGCTTTTATCCGTTGAGCGATGGCCCTCCCACGAGGTACCACCGGATCACTAAGCCCGACTTTCGTCCCTGCTCGACTTGTAGGTCTCGCAGTCAGGCTCCCTTATGCCTTTACACTCTACGAACGATTTCCGACCGTTCTGAGGGAACCTTTGGGCGCCTCCGTTACATTTTAGGAGGCGACCGCCCCAGTCAAACTGCCCACCTAACAATGTCCTGTCACCAGTTTCATGGCATCCAGTTAGAACTTCAATACTATCAGGGTGGTATCCCAACAACGACTCCATTAAGGCTGACGCCCTAATTTCCCAGTCTCCCACCTATCCTGTACAGACAATACCGAAATTCAATGCTAAGCTACAGTAAAGCTCTACGGGGTCTTTCCGTCCAATCGCGGGTAGCGAGCATCTTCACTCGCACTACAACTTCGCCGGATTCACAGTTGAGACAGTGCACAAGTCATTACGCCATTCGTGCGGGTCAGAACTTACCTGACAAGGAATTTCGCTACCTTAGGACCGTTATAGTTACGGCCGCCGTTTACTGGGGCTTAAGTTCACACCTTCGCTTGCGCTAAGTGTTCCCCTTAACCTTCCAGCACCGGGCAGGCGTCAGCCCCTATACATCAGCTTACGCTTTAGCAGAGACCTGTGTTTTTGTTAAACAGTTGCTTGTGCCTATTCTCTGCGGCCTACCAAATGGTAGGCACCCCTTCTCCCGAAGTTACGGGGTCAATTTGCCTAGTTCCTTAACTGTGATTCTTCCGTCGGCCTTAGGATTCTCTCCTCATCTACCTGTGTCGGTTTGCGGTACGGGCACTACTTCTCTTTCTAGATGCTTTTCTTGGAAGCATGAAATCAGATACTTCGGTTCCGTGGAACCTTCCCCATCACGCCCTAGGATTGTTAGAACGGATTTGCCTGTTCTAACTCCCTCAACGCTTAGACCAGCATCCAATAGCTGGCACATCCTATCCTTCTCCGTCACACCATCGATAATAACGATTATAGTGGTATTGGAATATCAACCAATTGTCCATCGACTACGCCTCTCGGCCTCGCCTTAGGTCCCGACTAACCCTGAGAAGACAAACTTTACTCAGGAAACCTTAGATATTCGGCCTGTAGGATTCTCACCTACATCTCGCTACTAATGCCAACATTCTCACTCGTAATCAGTCCACCGCTCCTTACGGTACGACTTCAGCCCGATTACGACGCTCCTCTACCGCTCATACAAAGTATGAACCCGTAGCTTCGGTGGTAAGTTTGAGCCCCGGACATTTTCGGCGCAGGATCTCTTGACTAGTGAGCTATTACGCACTCTTTTAATGAGTGGCTGCTTCTAAGCCAACATCCTAGTTGTCTTAGAAATCCCACATCCTTTTCCACTTAACTTACACTTTGGGACCTTAGCTGACGATCTGGGCTGTTTCCCTTTTGACCATGGAACTTATCTTTCATAGTCTGACTGCCGTGCTGATAGTATCTGGCATTCGGAGTTTGATAAGGTTCGGTAAGCGCTATGCCCCCTAGCCTATTCAGTGCTCTACCTCCAGTACTCACATTTCACGACGCTAGCCCTAAAGCTATTTCGAGGAGAACCAGCTATATCCGAGTTCGATTGGAATTTCTCCGCTATCCACAGCTCATCCCATGCTTTTTCAACAGCAACGTGGTTCGGTCCTCCACGAGGTTTTACCCTCGCTTCAACCTGGCCATGGATAGGTCACCCGGTTTCGGGTCTACAGCATGCAACTAGTCGCCCTATTAAGACTCGGTTTCCCTTCGGCTCCGTACCTTAAGTACTTAACCTCGCTACATACCGTAACTCGTTGGCTCGTTCTACAAAAAGCACATCATCACACACATAAGGTGCTTTGATCGGTTGTAGGCACATGGTTTCAGGTTCTATTTCACTCCCCTCCCGGGGTTCTTTTCACCTTTCCCTCACGGTACTGCTTCACTATCGGTCATCAGGTAGTATTTAGCCTTGGGAGGTGGTCCTCCCTGCTTCCCACAAGGTTTCACGTGTCTCGTGGTACTCTGGTGCAGAACTGATCATTATGACTTTTACTTACAGGACTATTACCTCCTACGGTCCAACTTTCCAGTTGTGTTCGGTTAATCATAATTTCACGTTATGTTCTGTCCGCAACCCCAGAGATAAATCTCTGGTTTGGGCTCTTTCCTTTTCGCTCGCCGCTACTAAGAAAATCGATTTTTCTTTCTCTTCCTCTAGGTACTTAGATGTTTCAGTTCCCTAGGTGTTCCTTCATAAAGCTATGTATTCACTTTACGATGCATGAGGTTTCTCATGCGGGTTTCCCCATTCGGAAATCTCCGGATCTCTGGCTATGTGCGCCTACCCGAAGCTTATCGCAGCTTATCACGTCCTTCATCGGCTCCTGATGCCAAGGCATTCACCATGCGCCCTTTGTAGCTTGACCTTTTTAAGTTTTGATATACAAAACTGGTTATATTAATCATTCACAAAGAATATTATTCTTGGCTTTGTTGTATTATATACATTAATCTATGTGCAATTTTCAAAGAACATTGAAAGACCTAGTCTTTCAAAATTGAACAGAATCAATACTCATTAAGTAACCTTTGAGCAAGTTGTAATTTTTATAGATGCTTTGCATCTTTGTACTAGTCAAACGCCATGTTTGCTAGATTTCTCCATAGAAAGGAGGTGATCCAGCCGCAGGTTCTCCTACGGCTACCTTGTTACGACTTCACCCCAATCGCTGACCCTACCTTAGGTCGCTGCCTCCTTGCGGTTAGCTCACGAACTTTGGGTATTGCCAACTCTCATGGTGTGACGGGCGGTGTGTACAAGGCCCGGGAACGTATTCACCGCGACATTCTGATTCGCGATTACTAGCAACTCCAGCTTCATGTAGGCGAGTTTCAGCCTACAATCCGAACTGAGATCGGTTTTATAGTTTTGCTCACTCTCGCGAGGTTGCATCTCATTGTACCGACCATTGTAGCACGTGTGTAGCCCTAGACATAAGGGGCATGATGATTTGACGTCATCCCCACCTTCCTCCCGGTTAACCCGGGCAGTCTCGCTAGAGTGCTCAACTAAATGGTAGCAACTAACAATAAGGGTTGCGCTCGTTGCGGGACTTAACCCAACATCTCACGACACGAGCTGACGACAACCATGCACCACCTGTCTTCCTGCCACCGAAGTGGCTTCCTCCATTACAGAGTAATTCAGGAGATGTCAAGTCTAGGTAAGGTTCTTCGCGTTGCTTCGAATTAAACCACATGCTCCGCTGCTTGTGCGGGCCCCCGTCAATTCCTTTGAGTTTTAATCTTGCGACCGTACTCCCCAGGCGGAATACTTAATGCGTTAGCGGCGGCACAGAGGTCATGACAACCCCTACACCTAGTATTCATCGTTTACGGCGTGGACTACCAGGGTATCTAATCCTGTTTGCTCCCCACGCTTTCGAGCCTCAGTGTCAGTTACAGTCCAGAAAGGCGCCTTCGCCACTGGTATTCTTCCTAATCTCTACGCATTTCACCGCTACACTAGGAATTCTCCTTTCCTCTCCTGCACTCTAGATATCCAGTTTGGAATGCAGCACCCAGGTTAAGCCCGGGTATTTCACATCCCACTTAAATATCCACCTACGCTCCCTTTACGCCCAGTAAATCCGGACAACGCTTGCCACCTACGTATTACCGCGGCTGCTGGCACGTAGTTAGCCGTGGCTTCCTCCTTAGGTACCGTCATTATCGTCCCTAAAGACAGAGCTTTACAATCCGAAGACCGTCATCACTCACGCGGCGTTGCTGCATCAGGGTTTCCCCCATTGTGCAATATTCCCCACTGCTGCCTCCCGTAGGAGTCTGGGCCGTGTCTCAGTCCCAATGTGGCCGATCACCCTCTCAGGTCGGCTACGCATCGTCGCCTTGGTGAGCCGTTACCTCACCAACTAGCTAATGCGACGCGGGTCCATCTCATAGCGGATTACTCCTTTAATTGCTATACCATGCGGTACTACAATCTTATGCGGTATTAATCTTCCTTTCGAAAGGCTATTCCCCTCTATGAGGCAGGTTACCCACGTGTTACTCACCCGTCCGCCGCTAATCCACTCCCGAAGGAGCTTCATCGCTCGACTTGCATGTGTTAAGCACGCCGCCAGCGTTCGTCCTGAGCCAGGATCAAACTCTCAATAAAAAGTTTAATCTTAGCTTACTCAAAATAAAGAATTGCTGGTTTACTTAAATGTTTATATTATATTCTGTTCAATTTTCAAAGACCATTTTCTTTCACAACTTTACGTTGTTATTATGTTGTCACCCTCAAGCGACTTGCTTAGTATATCACTTGGTTTGACTTGTGTCAACAACTTTTTTTAAAACTTATTTTGCTTCATTAAATTCAGCTTTTATCAAGTTTTAAGTTTGTTGTTTGCCGCTCTCAGCGACGTGTTCTATCATAACACCATAAGCATTTTCATCGCATGTAATATTACTACTTATTTTTCAGTTTATCAATATTTTTCTACATTATTCTAGCAATTTCCTCATTAATCCTAGTATAGACACCCTTGGTATGGTTTATGCCTATATTGTTTAACATTAGTTCTAGTTTTCACCAATTAACATAATAATATTCTATATTATAAATATTATATATTAGTTAAGTAGCATTATTTAATACAGTTTCAATATCAAATATAACTCTTTAGATGAAGCTTATTATGTTATATTATTAAAAATTCAAGTACTACTATATATATTACTAATTTAAAATCAAACAATATAATTTTATAATATAAACCCTAATTAATTTTCAAAAATTATTGTATTAATTTTTACATATACATTTTTTATCTAAATCTATACAATATTATTAATTGATTATTGTAGTTAATAATCAATTAATAACTATAAGTAATATATAATTAATTTTTATTATTTAAATATACTTAACTCAAAATCTCTAAATATAGTTAATATATAATGTATATACATAGTACTCAAGTACTCACAACTTAACTATTGACAGTCATTTACATTAAATATATAATAAAAATCAGTTGAGACGTGTTACTGTTAAATCAGGCATAAGTTTTCTAAAACACTTAGGGAAGCTTATGTCTTTTTTTATTTATTTTAGGTAAGTGTTATATTTTATAAAAACTAACCAAAAATATAGATATAAAATAATAATAAATTAAACAATGAAAGGATGTGAATTATCCTGATTATCAGGATATAAATTATGTTTGGATTTTTAAAGAACCTTTTCAAAAACAACACAGAAAACACAACAAAAGTTGAGGAAGCTCCAGTAGCAAAAACAGCTCCTGTTGCTGAAGAAAGCGCTAAAACATTTAAATTAGTTGCTCCTATGTCTGGTAAATCAATACCTTTATCAGAAACTCCAGACCCTGTTTTCGCTCAAAAAATGGCTGGTGATGGATTAGCTATGGATCCTGCATCTGATACTATCGTAGCTCCTGCTGATGGAGAATTAACTTTAGTGTTTAATACAAAACATGCTTTTGCAATAACTTTAGATAACGGTGTTGAATTATTAGTTCATATAGGTATCGAAACTGTTTCTTTAAACGGTGAAGGATTTGAACAATTAGCAGAACAAGGAACTAAAGTTAAAGCTGGTGATCCAATAATCAAAATTGACAGAGAGTTCATAAAATCAAAAGGACTTCCATTAATAACTCCTGTATTAATAACAAACCCAGATATCTTAAAATCAATTTCACCAATTGAAAACATAGAAACTGTTGCTGGTGAAACTACAATATTAGAATATACTATGTAACAATTCACTATAAGAAATTCATTATTATAGTAAAAAAGATGCCATTTAGGCATCTTTTTTTAGTTTTTAATACAAAAAAACATCTTCAACGATTCAACATTGAAGATGTTTTTTTCAAATATGATATTATAAAAACAGTTCGGTTTAAACTCTATACACTAACATATTTTTTAATATTAGTTGTTTCCTAATATATCATTAATAGCATTCTTATATCCATCAGCCTTGGCACCAAATATAGCTTGAATACCCTTACCAACTTCCATAACACCTGCTGCGCCTAATGATTTTAATCTATCTTTATCTACTTTAGATCTATCTTTAACTTCTACTCTTAGTCTTGTTATACAAGCATCAACGCTTACTATATTTTCTGGTCCACCTAAAGCTTCTAATACTGCTGGAGCCTTTTCTGCAATTTCACCCTTAGCTCCACCTGCTGATGCTTTAGTATCTGTATTTGATTGACCATTTCTTCCTTGATAGTCTGCTTTACTATATAACTTAGTTTCTTCTTCATTTTCATCTCTACCTGGAGTTTTTAAGTTAAATTTTCTTATTATAAATGAGAATAAGAAGTAGTAAACTACTGCATAAACTGCACCAACTAAAAGAACCATAAACCACTTAGTAGGCACACCTGCTCCAGCTGGAAGTAATCCAAATAAGCTGAAGTCAATTAATCCACCTGAGAATGTCATACCTATAAATACATTAAATATATCCATTAACATGAATGATATACCTGCTAATACACAGTGTACTCCATATAAAACTGGAGCAACGAATATAAATGTAAATTCTAATGGTTCAGTTATACCTGTTAATAATGAAGTTATACCTGCTGCTAATAATAATGACCCTACAGCTTTTCTCTTACTTGGAGCTGCACATCTATACATAGCAAATGCTGCAGCTGGTAATCCAAACATCATGAATGGGAATTTACCTGCCATAAATCTTGTAGTACCTGAAACAACTGTAGCCATTGTGTCTGATGAAGCTCCAACTAAATCAGTCATACTAGATAATTGAGCAAAATATGCTGTATTTGCTCCTGCAACCGATTGCCAAGCCCCGTTAACTAAAATTTGACCATCAACAAATGAGCCAAACCAGAATGGAGTATAGAATACATGATGTAATCCAAATGGTATTAAAGCTCTTTCAATTAAACCATAGAAGAAAGTCCCTATAAATCCTGCGTCTCTAACTAAGTTAGCAATCATTCCAATTCCATTTTGAACTACTGGCCATAAGTATGCTAATATTGCACCTACAAATGCCATAGTTATAGCTGTAACTATTGGAACAAATCTTGATCCTGAGAAAAATCCTATTACCTGTGGTAATTGAATTTCATGGAATCTATCATGTAATATAGCTGTTATGATACCTGTTATTATACCACCGAATACTGACATATTTAATGTAAAGATTCCTAAGTTAGTTGTAACATAAGTTCCATATTCACCAACATTATCTGGTGTAAGAACTCCTAATTGAGTAACTCCTAAAGAAAGTAATGTAGAAATAACCTGATTCATTACTATGAATCCAAAAACTGATGCTAACGCTGCTGTACCCTTATCTTTTTTAGCTAATCCAACTGCAACACCAACTGCAAATAAAATCGGTAAATTTCCAAATACAATATCACCTATATTTTTCATTACTGTTAAGATTGCTGTAACAAATGGAATGTTAACAAAAGCAATAAGTGGCTGATAAATTCCTGGTGGGTTATCTAAACCTGAAATACCTAATAGTGCTCCACCAACGCCTAGTAATATACCCGCTATAGGTAATGCTGCTATTGGTAACATAATAGCTTTACCTATTCTTTGTAAATATTGAAGCATAATAATTCCTCCTCAATTTGAGTTTTAAGATTTAATTTATTAATATAGAGTTGGCCAACTCAAATTTTAAACAACAAAAAAAAGACTCATTAATAACATTCCAAAACTTCATAAAAATATTCTCTTTAAACGAGAATATTTAAACAAAGTATTTGTTTGTATAATAAGTCTTGCCTGCATTACCAGTTACACCTTAAATTTTAATTACATTATGTTAATATATTAACACATTTCTTCATGAATGTAAATGTTTTGACATTTATTTTTTTTGATTCATCCTAAATCTTTCAACATGAATCGTTAAACATGAAATTTCATCATCTGTAACAGAAATACCTATATTTCTTTCAATTATACGTCCTATACCTTCAGATATTATATATGACTCTTTATACGTTTCTTTTATAATTTTTGTTAAATCATTATCTATTGTATTATTACTCATTATTCTTTGAATTGCAAATTTTACATGAGTGCAGAAACGAGCATAATCTAAAGAATCTTTATATATTTTGCAATCTAATTTCCCCTCTACATATTCAACAATTTCACTAATTAAATTTGTATTTTTAATAGTATTTGATATTTTTCCATCATTTAAAGCTGAATGAATATGTAGAGCTATGAATGCAATCTCTCCATCTGGTATTTCTACATTTGAGTGATTTTCAATCATCTTTGCAACTAGCTTTGCAAGATTGTATTCCTTAGAATATAGTGTCTGTGTTTCTATTAAAAATGGGTTTTCAATTTTCTCATTATTTTTTAATCTTTTTATAGCAAAAAACAAGTGGTCTATAAGACTAATATGAATACGCTCGTTTAATTCTTCATCAACCATATTAGAAACTTCATAAATAGCCTCTTCACAAGCAGCAAAAAACTCGGAATCAATTACCTTTACAAGTTCTTTTAAATTATTTATATTTTCTTTCTCTTCAATTATAAATACTTTATTAATGGAAGTTCCCTTAGGTATTACGCTTCCTGGTTTTTTTCCGAAACCGATACCTACTGCAAAAAGAATCTTTTCTATATCTTCTGAATTAACTAAAACAATGTTATTATTAAATACCTTTACTACAATCTCATCTCTACTAAGTATTGTGCTCATCATTTCACTCCTTATAAATAAGCTTTATTAATAAACGTTAGTCTCCTTTATAAAAATCTTCCTTAATAATATAATACGTGGCGTGATCTCTCCACTTACCATTTACTAAAAGATATTTTTCATTGATGCCTACTAATTTAAATCCAATTGATTCTAAAACTTTTCTCGATTTAATATTATCTACTAATGCGGATGCTTCAACTCTATGAAGATCACAATCTAAAAATGCATAATTTAAAATTAATTTAACACTTTCTTTCATATATCCATTACCTTGTTCATCTTCATCTATTGAATATCCTAATACTCCGCTTTTTAAAGATCCACATACAATATTAGATATTTTTATTTTCCCTATAAATTTATTTTCTTTAAAAATCCCCAAGTCCACATTTGTTCCATTTAACATTTGTCTGTAACTCTCAATTAATAAACTTCTTTGATTTTCCAATGTATAAAACCCTGAATCTCGTGTTGGTTCAAATGGAGCAAGATAATTCTTATTTTTATTATAGTATTCAACTAACTCCTGTGCATCACCTGGATTTAAATTTCTTAAAATTATATTCTTTCCTTCTAATTCTATCATGGGATAATTTTTCTGTTTTGAATATTCTATTCTCGTTATTCCAAAAAATAATTCATCTAAATATTCACCTTTGCAATATTCATTTTGGCTTAATATTCCCTCTAAAGTAAATCCTAAATTAAGAAATGCATTTATATTTATATTTTCTACTGATCGTATATTTACTTTAAATACCTTACTATTTTTAAATATTGCACTTAATACTAAACTTAATGTATCACAAAGTAATTCATAATTATTTTCTCTATAAAAATTCATTTTAACATCACATCGTTTATTTGAAACGCTAAGTTCAGTTATATTAAATCTTCCTACTATTATGTCATTATTATCTTTAATTATATATTCTTCTTCACAAGATTTATCCGCTTGTATTTTTACTTTTAAATTAGGCTTCATATCATTCTCTCCAAGTTACACAATAATTAACTACATCATTTATTCCTATATATCGCTATTATTCAAGTATTATTATACTATAATAAAAGTTTATTATTAAATACATATTTGATAACTTGTAGCAATTATCTTGCTTCACTATTAAATTATACACAAAATCCACAATATGTTGTGGATAACTTATTAAGTCTTTTCAATATATTGTGGATTATTATTAACTTTCTTACTTTTTATTATTTATTCCTAAAATATCCTTTATAACTTCACCTGCAATTATCATTCCTGCTACTGGCGGTACAAATGACATACTTCCAGGAACAGGCCTTTTAGCAGTTCCTTTAACTTCTGAGGAATATTCAGATTTAGGCTTTAAAGGCATTTCTTCCGAATATACAACCTTTAATTTTTCTACACCTCTTTTACGAAGTTCACATCTCATAACTTTTGCAAGTGGACATACTTGAGTTTTAAAAACATCTGACACTTTAAATTGAGTAGGATCTAGTTTATTTCCAGTTCCCATTGAACTCATTATATTTATATTGTTTTTATAACAATATTCTGCCAACCCAAGTTTAGCAGATACAGTATCAATTGCATCTACAACATAATCAATGTCTTTTGGTACAATTTCTTCAATATTATCATTTGATACAAAAACTTGACGAGTTATAACTCTACAATCTTTATTTATAGATTGTATTCTTTCCTTAATAACTTCAACCTTTGCTTTATCTATAGTATCATATGTAGCAATAATCTGCCTGTTAAGATTTGTTAAACTTATAGTATCATTATCAACAACAGTTATTTCTCCAACACCAGCTCTTGCTAATGCTTCTACCGCAAATCCACCTACTCCACCTACTCCAAATACAATTACTTTGCTTTTTCTTAACTTGTTAAGTCCATCATTTCCTATTAATAGTTCTGTTCTTGTTAAAGAATGTTCCGCCATTGTCTATCCGCTCCTTAATTTTAATCAATTTAATTTTATTCTACCTAATATAAATATCTTCTAACCCTTAAGATTTATTTTAATTCAGTCTAATACTTTACTAATTTTATAAACTTGTTTCTAGACATTAAAATCGTTCTGTAATTATACCATATTTAAATTTAATTTTTATTTCTAAATAATTATACATCAATTTAACATATAAAATCTATCGGTTTACTATATTAAAATATTTTCGAAAAATTTGTAAAAAGTTTACTATTAAATTCTAATTATAATGTTTATAATAATAATTAGGATTTTAGAATAGTTTTTCTAATTATACAGTATACTTAACTTTATTTTTAGTCTAATTTACCTATTATCTAAATTATTATCTTGTTCAGCTAATATATACTACATAATTAGTTTTAATAAAGATAAAATTATTTGTAAATATCGGAGGAATAACAATGACAATAGGAATTATTGCTGCTATGGCAGAAGAATTAGAAATCTTATTAAAAGATTTATCATTAGAACAAAAAAAAGAAAAAGCTAATATGACTTTTCATAAAGGGAAGCTTTACGGCCAAGATGTTGTAGCTGTTGTTTGTGGAATTGGTAAAGTTAATTCTGCTGTATGTACTCAAATATTAATTTCTGAATATAGCGTAAATAAAGTAATAAATGTTGGTGTTGCAGGAGGAATTGGGAAAGATATCTATCCTGGTGATATAGTTGTTGCTGAAAATTTAGTTCAACATGATATGGATACTAGTGTTTTTGGAGATAAAATCGGACAAATACCTAGACTTGATACATTTGATTTTAAATGTGATTCTGAATTAATATCTTTAGCAAAAAAATCCTGTGAAGAACTTTCAGATTTGAATAGCTTTACTGGAAGAATTGCTTCTGGTGATCAATTTGTCGCTAATATTGAAAAAATCCAATGGCTTGATCAAGAATTTGGAGCTATATCATGTGAAATGGAAGGTGCAAGCATAGCTCAAGTTTGCTACTTAAATTCTGTTCCATTTGTAGTTATAAGATCAATTTCTGATAATGCAAACAATGGAGCTCACATGGATTATGAAAAATTCGTTCCAATTGCTGTTCAAAATTCAACTAAGATTTTAAAAAGAATGCTTGAAATGATGTAAATATAGAATTTTTAAGTATTATGGAAATATATCTTTAATTTAACAATAAAAAACTATACATCAAAATTGATTTCTCGACTATGATGTATAGTTTTTTTATAAGATACTAATACTTTAAACTTTTATTCCATCTTATTTAATCCAAAAAACAGTCAAAAATTTTATAATAATAAAATATCCTAATACTATAAATAATAAAAATGGAAGTAATACCTGAAACATTGCAATTATCAATGCTAATATATCACCTATTCCTATTTTTTCTTTTCTTAATTTTGCGAGCTTTGCTTTTTCTTCTTCATTACTCATCTCCGATATATTTTCATATCTCTTTTTAAATATATTCCCAAATGGTTCCATATAATTAATTCCTCCAGTTAAATAATTATAAAGTTCAAAAGAAACCACAAATAAGTAACTCTTTTTAAACTCAATATTCAAATTTGCTCTTATGCAGGATTTATTATGTAGTAAATTTTCTACGTCCTAACTATTCCCGCTTTATGACATGCTACAAAATGATTAGGTTTTACTTCATTATATTCAGGAGCCTCTTTGCTACACTTATCGTCAGCATACGGACATCGTGTATTAAACTTACACCCTACTGGAGGATTAGCTGGTGATGGAATATCTCCATTTAATATTATCCTTTTCTTTTTTACTGTAGGATCTGGAATTGGTATAGCTGATAGTAAAGCTTCAGTATATGGATGCATAGGGTTTTCATATAATTCTTTCTTATCAGCAAGTTCCATCATATTTCCAAGATACATAACTCCAACTTTATCACAAATATGCTTTACTACAGAAAGATCATGAGAAATAAACATATATGTAAATCCCTTTTCTTTCTTGAGCTTAACAAGTAAATTTATGATCTGAGCTTGTATAGACACATCAAGTGCAGATACGGGTTCATCTGCAACAATAAATTCTGGATTCAGTGCTAATGCTCTTGCAATACCTATTCTTTGTCTCTGACCTCCAGAAAACTCATTTGGAAATCTGTCTATATAATAATCAGGAAGACCACACATATTCATTACTTCAAGTACTCTTTCTCTTAATTCATCCTTAGAAACTAAATTATGATCAACAAGTGCTTCTCCTATTATACTTCCAACTGTCATTCTTGCATTTAAAGATGAATACGGATCTTGAAATATAAGCTGCATTTTCGTTCTAAGTTCCCTCAATTCCTTTCTACTAATATTAGTAATGTCTTCTCCTTTAAAATAAACCTTACCGCTTGTTGGTTTTAAAAGCTGTAATATAGTTCTTCCAGTAGTTGATTTACCACATCCTGATTCTCCAACAATACCTAATGTTTCACCTTTTTTTATCTCAAATGAAATATTATCAACTGCTTTTACATTTCCAGTAGTTTGTCCAAAGAATCCACCCTTAATAGGAAAGTATTGTTTTAAATTTTCAACTTTTATTATTGCTTCATCACTCATTATTTACTTTCCTCCTTATCTGCTTCATCATTTTCAAATAGCCAGCATGCAACTTTATGATTATTTCCCATTTTCCTTAATGGCGGAATTTTTTTTCTACATATATCCATACATTTTGTACATCTATCACTAAAATAACAAGAATCTTTAATTCCTATTGGATTTGGAACTTGTCCCGGAATTGCATACAATTCATCTTTCTCTTCTTCTATTGACGGTTTAGATTTTAATAATCCAATTGTATATTCATGCAAAGTATTTTTAAATATTTCTAAAACTGGTCCTTCTTCAATAACTTTTCCTGCATACATTACAACTACATAATCTGCCATTTCAGCTACTACTCCTAAATCATGAGTAATTAGGAGTATTGCTGTATTATGCTTTTTCGAAAGATTTCTCATAAGCTCAAGAATCTGTGCCTGAATTGTAACATCCAAAGCTGTTGTTGGTTCATCTGCAATTAAAACCTTAGGATTGCATGCTAAAGCCATAGCAATCATTACTCTTTGTCTCATACCACCTGATAATTCATGGGGATAACATTCAGCAATTTCATCTGCTCTTGGAATACCAACTTCTTTAAGTAAGCTTACTGCTTTGGCTTTGGCTTCCTTCTTACCAATTCCTTCATGAATTAATAATGGTTCCATTATCTGAAATCCTATTTTAAAAACTGGATTTAATGAACTCATAGGTTCTTGGAATATCATAGCAATTTCCTTTCCTCTTATTTTACACATTTCATTATTTGAGAATTTTAATAAATCCTGTCCGTTATATATTATCTCTCCATTTTCAATTCTTCCATTGCCTGAAATTAATCCCATAATGCTCATTGAAGTTATTGATTTACCACATCCAGACTCTCCTACAATACAAACCGTTTCTCCTTCACCTACACCAAAAGAAACATCGTTGACAGCTTTTACAGTTCCAGCTTCAACTTTGAAAAATGTCTTTAAATTTTTTACTTGTAATAACTTTTCACTCATACTGTCTACTCCTATCTCTTTTTAGGATCAAGTGCATCTCTAAGTCCATCACCTAATAAATTAATTCCTAGTGAAATTATCAATACACATATACCTGGTGGTAACCAAAGCCATGCTCTCTTCTGTAGATTTGCTTGATTATTTGCTGCTTGAAGCATATTTCCCCACGATGCTATTGGTTCTGAAATTCCAACGCCAAGATAACTTAATGCAGCTTCAAAAGCAATAAAAGCCCCAACATCTAATGTTGCATTTACTATTAATATAGGGATAATATTAGGAATAAGATGTTTCATTATCTTTCTACTATCTCTAAGTCCTAGTGCTTCTGTTGCTTGAATAAACTCCTGTTCCCTTAAAGTTAAAATTTCACCTCTTACAATTCTAGCAATACCTCCCCACGAAAGAATCCCCATTGATAAAATCAAAAATAATACTCTAACATTAGGGTCCACCTTTAGTGAAGAGAGTATAGTTCCCATTATTATTATTACTGGCAAAAAAGGGATTGTCATCCATATTTCAGTGAGAGTCATTAATATTGCATCAACTTTTCCACCATAATATCCTGATATAGCTCCTACAAATGTTCCTATACATAATTCTATTGCTACTGCAACTAATCCAACCAATATAGAAATTCTTCCTCCATACATAAGTCTAGTCATAATATCTCTACCTAATTTATCAGTCCCTAAAACGTGTCCTTGTATCATTGGTCCTTGTTGGATACAATCTGTCTGAGTATTCATATCAAACTTCATAAATAAAGGTCCAATAAAACTAAATAATATTACTATAACAACAGCTGCCAATCCTAACATTGCCATTCTATTTTTAAGTAATTTTTGAAATGCCATTTTGCTGGGTGACATAACTATTTCCTTATTTTTATTTACATTTTCCATAGCTTACATCCCCCTACTTTAATTTAACTCTTGGATCAACAACAGAATAAAGAACATCTGCTAATAAGTTGCCTAGAATTAATAATACTGCTGAAAGCATGTTGAATCCCATAAGTAATGTATAATCTCTATTTCCAATTGCTTCATAAGCAAGTCTTCCTACACCTGGCCAAGCAAATACTGTTTCTGTAATTATTGCTCCTGCAAAAAGACCTGGTATGCAAAGTCCAAGATATGTAACCATTGGAACTGCTGCATTTCTTAATGCATGCTTATAAATAACTACCTTTTCTTTTAATCCTTTTGCTCTTGCTGTACGTATATAATCCTGATTTATTACTTCAAGCATACAATTTCTAACATATTTCATCCATGCACCAACACTTAATAACGAAAGTGTTATTACTGGAAGTATCATATGTTTAGCTACATCTATAAAATAAGCCATACCTGTTAAATTGCCACCAGTTGTAGTCATTCCTGCTAAAGGACATATTTTTAAATCTAATGCAAAAACTTTAACCAAAACCAATGCCAAGAAAAATGATGGAATTGACAACGAAATAAATACAAACACCGTGGATATCTTATCAAAAATCGAATACTGTTTAACTGCACATATTATCCCAAGCGGTACTCCTATTAATAATGTAATAATTAATGATGTGAATGATAAATAAAATGAATTCCAAATATACCCCCCTATTACAGATGAAACTGGCTGATTAAATGATAGAGAGTCACCAAAGTCACCCTTTATAGCACTGCCCGCCCATTTTACATATCTTATATGTAGAGGTTTATCTAAATCATAAATTTCTCTAAGTCTTGCAATCTGTTCAGGTCTCATGTTTGGATTGGATTGTGCACTAACAAAATCTCCCGGAACCATTGCAATTATTCCAAATATAATCATTGATATAACAATCAATTGAGGTATTGCTTTTAGTAATCTCTTAGTAATGAACTTTAACATAATTTAACCTCCTAAAAAATCTAATTAAAGGCATCTTAAATCAGATGCCTTTAAACCCTTCACTTTAATTGCTTATTTCTATCCCTCAATTGTTGCTTTATATAAACTCAAATAAAATGGTACATATGATGAAATTTCTATACCTTTTACTCTTCCACTAATTGAATAATTTCTAATTTTTTGTTGTAAACAGATATATGGTAAACTTTCATTTAATTCATCATAATATTCACCATATAATTCTTTTATCTTATCTTTATCATGTTCAGCTGCAATTTGTTTTAGTAAATCATCAACTTTATCATCTTTGTAAGTGTTATAGTTTTGTGAACCATAGCTTGCAAATGTTGTCTCTCCACTTGGAATTGGATTTAATGACCAAGCCATACAATATGCTTCAAAATCTTTATTATCTGTTTTTGTGCATAGTGCATTAAAGTCTATCTGTTCACCAGTATAATCAACACCAAGTTCTTTCCAATCATGATCTAAAACAGATAAAAGTGTTGAGTAAAATTCATTTCCAGTTGGACATAAGAAATGACATGATAATTTAACACCGTCTTTTTCTCTTATTCCATCTGATCCAACTTTCCATCCTGCATCATCTAGCATTTTCTTAGCTTTTTCCACATCATAATCATAAGTTTCCTTTGGTTCTTTATATGTCCACGCTGTTGAACTCTCTGGAATATTTATCACTTTACCATATTTATCCGAAGTTGTATCAACTATCTTCTTTCTATTAAGACCAATAGTAAGAGCCTTCCTTACTGCTGGATCTTGAAATTGTGGTAGTGTTTGATTTAACGATATATAGCTATATCCATTATCTAAATAGTTTTGATAACCTAAAAATCCTGCTGATTCTACATCATCAATATTATCATTATTAGCAACTACCCAATCCATATCTATTTCACCAGATTTTAAGAATTGCAAAACATTATCTTGTGTATCAACTTTCCAGATTATATTCTTAATATTTGGAGTACCAAGATAAAATTTATCATTTGCCTCCATTTTTACTTCTTGTCCTTGTTCATAGCTTGTAAGCTTATATGCTCCTGAAACAGGACCTGGTTCTGTATAAGTTGATTTTAAGCCACTACAATCACCATGTTTATATAATGTTCCATACCAAGATGATGGTATTATTTCATATGATGCAATATCTTGTGCTGCAAAAGGATAATAATTAGTAAGATGGAATGTTACAGTCTTATCATCCACAAGTTCGATTCCTGAAATTGATTCAGTTTTTCCATCATGATAGTCCTTTATTCCTTGAATTGTATACGTACCATTAATAACATCTTGTTGTCCATCATATGATTTATCCGCCATAATTTTCCAAGTCATTTCAACATCTTTACTTGTTATTGGTGTTCCGTCTGACCAGTTGGCATCTTTTCTTATTTTATAAGTTACAGATAACCCATCATCAGATACACTATAACTTTCAGCCAATCTAGGTGTTGGTTCACCATGCTCATCACATTCTAAAAGTCTTTCATACATTGTACGAGCAATATTAGTATCGTATACTGAATTTGCAAAAAGTGGATTAAATACACCCTTTGGAGACTCTGTTCCTATTATTAAAGTATCCTTTCTATCTTTAGCTACTTGTGGCAGTTTACTCATATCTTCTGCCTCATATTTTTTATTTTCCACTGATGAACTTTGTGCTCCATTATCAACATCAGCTGATGTCTCTTGAGACGCCCCTTGTCCACATCCAACTAACATTGATATTGATAATACTAATGACATGGCTGCTATTATTTTTTTAAATTTCATTTTAAAAACCCCCTCTTTATTATTTTTATCCATATATCTAATCTTGCTATATGTATCATATGCATGACTCGAACTTTAATAAAAAAAGCTATTAAACAAAATTCTCGTTTAATAGCCCCTTTGCTACTTACCGAAAATTTAATATTATAAAATAATATTAAATTCCCAACTATCATTAAATAAGTTTATACTTTTTCTCTATTTATGTCAATATTGTATTTTAATAGTTTTTTTATATTTTTATTACTTTTATGTAATTATTTTATCATTATCATTGTTTTTAATATAATTTAATCATGTTTTTGTTATTAAATTTACAATCAATCTTCAGACAGATTTTGTATAAAAAAAGGAATAAAGCATTTCGCATTAATTCAAAATACTCTCTCAAGCATTTATTTTAAGCGTTATACCTTATTCCTTCGTTTATTTTCTCGTTAATTTTTTATTTGTTAATAATCTTTTTTATGAGAAAGATTTAACTCAATTTATGAATAAATAATCCACTTCTAAGCTTAGGTTCAAACCATGTTGATTTTGGTGGCATTACTTCTCCAATATCAGCAACATCCATAATATCATGAACTTCTGTTGGATACATTGAAAAAGCAATTTTCATATCTGAATTTACTCTCTTTTCAAGTTCTTTAATTCCTCTGATTCCACCTATAAAATCGATTCTATCTGATGTTCTTACGTCCTCAATCCCTAAAATAGGAGTTAGTACATTATTTTGAAGAATTGCAACATCAAGCTGCTCTATTGGATCATTTTCATCAAATGTTCCTGATTTAGCCTCAAGTATATACCACTCATTTTCAATATCCATTCCAAAAGTATGTTTTTTAGATGGTTTTACCGGAGCATTATTCTCAGACTTAGTTACAATAAATTTTTCATCTAATTTATTCAAGAATTCTTCTTTTGTCATTCCATTTAAATCTTTAACAACTCTGTTATAATCCATTACCATTAAATCGTTATCTGGAAATGCAACAGCTAAGAAATAATTAAATTCTTCTTCTCCTGTATAATCTGGATTTTCTGCTCTCCTCTTTAGACCAACTTTTACTGCTGATGCTGATCTATGATGCCCATCTGCTATATATAAATAATCTACTTCTTTAAATAAATCAGTTAATTCATTAATGATTATATCATTATCAATTACCCATACTATATGCTGAATTCCATCTTCAGCTACAAAATTATATATTGGCTTTCTTTTACTTTCATTTTCAATCCATGCTTCTATAATCTCTGAAGCTATCTGTTCTTCTTTATAAGTTAAAAATATTGGCCCTGTATTTGCATCACAATAGTCAACATGATTTATTCTGTCTTGTTCCTTATCAGCTCTTGTAAATTCATGTTTTTTTATAATATTATTCATATAATCATCTATTGATGCACAAAACACTATACCTGTCTGAGATCTTCCATTCATTACTTGTCTATAAATATATAAACATGGTTGCTCATCCTGAGTGTATTCACCACCTGAAATCATTTTATCTAAATTTTCTTTAGCCTTTTCATAAACTTTTTGATCATGTACATCAATTGAAGGATCTAAATCTATTTCAGCTCTATCAACATGAAGAAATGAGTGTGGATTTCCAATTACCATTTCTCTTGCTTCTTCACTATTCATAACATCATAAGGTAATGCTGCAATTTTTGAAGCTAAATCTGTAACAGGTCTTATACCCTTAAATGGTCTAATTGTTGCCATCGAAATTCCCCCTATATAAAAATATATTATATAAATCATACATAATATTGTTCTATTTTTATCATTAAAAAGCGACTTGTTTTCATCACCATATATATATTCAATATAAAAACTAAATGATACATCACTACAATATACTTCTTAGCTTTCATATCTTTAAACTTACTAAGGCTCAGTAGAGCAGACTTTTATTGTAAGCAAACTCTCTGAGCCTGAAATACTTACTTAAATTATAAGTTAAAGAATTCTTTTATTGTTGATACTACTTCTTCACCAATTCTTGTTTGTGCTTCATTAGTAGCAGCTCCAATATGAGGAGTTACACTAACCTTTGGATGATTAACTAATGTAGTGTTCTTTGTTGGCTCTTCTTCAAAAACATCAAGTCCTGCTCCTGCTATTACTTCATTATCAAGAGCTTCAAGTAATGCAGATTCTTCAACAACTTTACCTCTTGCACAGTCTATTAAGAAAGCTGTATTTTTCATTAATGCTAGTTCCTTCTTGCCAATTAATGATCCTGCATTTTTATCATATGGAACATGAAGCGAAATGAAATCAGAAACTTTTAACACTTCTTCTAAAGATAAAAAGTCATATGCTAATGAATCATTTTTACCAAATAAATCAGTATAAACAACTTTCATTCCTAATGCTTCTGCTTTTCTAGCTAAAGATTGTCCAATTCTTCCCATACCAACTATCCCTAGAGTCTTTCCTCCAATTTCAGTTCCTTGGTATTTCTTTTTATTCCATTCACCATTTCTCATTGTGACATTTGCTATACCAACAAATCTTGCAAGGGCAAACATGTGAGCTAAAGCTAACTCTGCTACTGAATCCGAACTTGCTGCTGGAGTATTCTTAACAGTAACTCCTGCTTCATTTCCTGCTGGAATATCAATGTTATCAATTCCAACACCTGCTCTTATAGCTAATTTTAAATTTCCACCTTTTTCTGCTTCAAAAATATCTGCAGTAAGTTTTGTTGCTGATCTTATAACGATAGCATCAAATTCCTTTAATTTTTCTCCTAATTCCTCTTTTTCAATATGTTCGTTTACAACCTCTACCCCTAAAGCCTTTAAAGCTTCAATTGATGCTGCTTGCAAACCATCGTTTGTTAATACTCTAACCATTTTTTTAAATCCCCCTTAAATATTGTTATGCTTATTACCATATATATCATAAATAATATGTAATATTTTTTTAGTTTCTTTCAATAAATTTCCCCAAACAAAGAAAGAACCCTATTAGTGTACAAACTAGCAGAGTTTAATTTTCTACGCCATCGTAACTAATATTTTATATCCAACAAAAGTTGTCTGAATTATAATTATAAAAAAATAACCTCATTTTTCTGAGTAATTAAATTTATACACTTATAACATTTGTTATATTTTACTACTTATTTTCTTCCAGTTCAATACTTTATTGCTTCAATTAGTAATTTAAATTATTAATTGAATATTTTTTTGTTATTTTATAAGATAATTTGTTTAATATATAGCTTTTATAATGATTATTTAATATCTAAAAAGTATATATATATTATATTTTACATTTAATGTAAAATACAAAAAAAATCCCACACTAAAATCTACTGTGGGATTTTTTATTTATTCTAAAACTTATTATTTATTTTCTGCTTCGAATTTTTTCATAAATTCAACTAAATACTTAACACCTTCTATTGGCATAGCATTATATATACTTGCTCTCATACCACCAACAGTTCTGTGTCCTTTAATATTTTCGATTCCTGCTGCCTTAGCTTCTTTTACAAATTTAGCATCTAATTCTTCATTACCAGTTACAAAAGGTACATTCATTAGAGAACGATCTTCCTTTACAACTGTACCGCTAAATAATTCGCTCGAATCAAGATAATCATAAAGAATTTTAGCTTTTTCTTCATTTCTCTTCTTCATAGCTTCTAAACCACCAAGTTTTTTAAGGTGTTTAAATACTTTACCACAAATATATATTCCATAAGCTGGTGGTGTATTATATAAAGATTTATTGTCTGCATGTATTTTATATTGAAGCATTGTTGGTGTACCTTCAAGTACATCTTCTGTAATTAAATCTTCTCGAATTATTACAACTACAGTACCAGCTGGTCCAATATTCTTTTGAACTCCAGCAAAAATCAATCCATACTTAGTTACATCTATTGGTTCTGATAATATATCTGATGACATATCTGCAACTAAAATTTTACCTTTAGTGTCAGGAAGATCATGGTATGTAGTTCCATAGATTGTATTATTGTGGCAGATGTATACATAATCTGCATCATCACTAATTTCTATATTTTTTAAATCTGGAATATAAGTAAATGTTTTATCCGCTGAAGAAGCGATTCTATTTACTTTACCAAACTTTTCAGCTTCTGCTGCTGCTTTTTTTGCCCATTGCCCTGTAATAATGTAATCTGCAACTTTATTCTTCATTAAATTCATTGGTACCATTGCAAATTGTGTTGAACCCCCACCTTGAAGAAATAATACTTTGTAATTGTCTGGAATATTCATTAAATCTCTTAAATCCTTCTCAGCATCTTGGATTATTCCTTCAAATGCCTTAGAACGATGACTCATTTCCATTACTGACATTCCAGTCCCCTTATAATCTAACATTTCTTCTGCGGCTTCTTTTAGAACCTCTTCTGGTAATACAGCTGGTCCTGCTGCAAAATTATAAACTCTTGACATGAAAATTGCCCCCCAATTTTTATATTTTATAACTATTATAGCATATTTTATATTTTTAGGAATAACATATCAATAAAAATTTTATCAAATTTTATTGATATGTTAATTATGTAATATATACTCAATTAATTTACTTGCTAATCATCTTTACTTTTGAAAATATGTAAAACAAGAATAAAAAAGCACTAGAAATCTTCTAGTGCTAATGATTAGTCATAATTATCATATTCATCATCAAAATATAGTACTGATTCTGTTTCTCTGCAATACTTAACACACATGCACTGAGCCAGCTTTCTTGGACACTTATAACATAAGCATGTTAAATCTTTTCCATCACATTTTCCTTTTTTTATTTCTGTACAGTCACTACAGTTTACTCCATTTCCTGCTGCCATACTTATCACTACTCCTTTAAATATATTGCTACATTACATATTAACGCAAAGTTCTCGATTGTCAAAGCAATATTTTAATAGTTAGGTTCATCTAAATAAATATAACCATATAAATATTGTGTTGAGTAGATCTCTTGATATTTAAAACAATCCCCATGCCACATAGATTCAGATATATATGTCTTGTTATTATCTATTTTTTCTACTACAGCAACATGTCCACATCCGCCTGATCCTGGTAAACTTGAATTCCATACAGCAATAGCTCCTACTTTAGGCTCTGTACCATACTTATATTTACCTGTTCTTTTATTTGATTCCCACCATTCATAAGCATTTCCTATAAAATTTGCTTCTATTGGTGGTTTTCCAGTCAATTCCCATGCACGTCCCCATGCATACCATGTACAGTTTCCTCTTATTTGCTCTCCTGAACTATTAAAAAATGGTGGTGATAATCTTACTTTATAAAATATATTCGCATCTGAATAGTAATGAACATCATTCAAATTTGGAGATGTAGTCCTTATTCCACCTAAAGTTACTGTGCCATTATTTTCTTTATGATCTTCAACAGGCTTCTTGTCTTTATCAGTATTTGATTGTATATCTGTTGGTTTTTCAAAGCTAATCCAATCAGAACTTACCCATGCATTTTTTTCATTAAGCACTATAGGATAAAAACCATTTTGTATATTTCCTACAATATTAACTTCAGTTCCTCTAGCTAATTTATCTACTACAGAAGATTCAGTAGATGCTTCTGAGCGAACATTAAGAAAATCGCTATTTGTATTTACATATGCTTTTTTATTGTAATCTTCTTGAGATGATGCTGTAGTTTGATCATTTGCCCCACTTAACATAGCACCATTCTCTGCAAAAGTATAACTTTTTCCATCTATACTTATACTACCTTTTTCAAGTCTTCCATTTGAATCAGCATAATACCACGTATCATTATCCTGAATCCATCCGGTAAGCATTATTCCATGGTCATCAAACATGTACCATTCATCATCAATTTCCTTCCATCCCTTATCCATAATTCCACTAGGGGACATATGATACCATTTTTCATTTTCTTCAAACCATCCAGTTACCATTACACCATGATCATCAAACTTGTACCATTTTTCATTGTCTTTTACCCATCCAGACTGCATGATACCAGAATCATTAAAATAATACCATTTACCATTTATTTGTTTCCAGTCATTAACCATAGTCCCATCATCATTTAACATATACCATTTGTCATTATCCTGAATCCACCCCGTATTCATATGCCCTTTTTCATCAAAATGATACCACTTATTTTGAATTTCTTTCCATCCTATAGATTTTTCTTGATTTTCCGTCCAAATCCACTTATCACTTTCCTTATTCCATTCAGCATAGACAGGCATAGAAACTGTCAGACTCATTAATGTCATTAAAATCACTTTTTTAACATATGCTCTTCTCACTAACTTTTCCCCTTTTTTATTCTAATTTTTATAAACCATCAGTAAAATATTGCTTATTTACATATTTTAATTCCATACTTTACATATTATATTATATTGTTTAATATAACAAACTAAAATATATAAAATTAAAAATTTAATAAAAATATACATAATAAAAAAAGCACTTGTCCCTTTAAAACAACATTTATAAATTTTTGAGTAACGTTTATGTATTAAAATTAATCATAAATCATCTCAAAATAAATATTGTTTATTAAACAAGTACTTTTAATAATATTCTATATGTCATATAACTTTATAAAAATAACACAATTAAAGCAATAACCACAACTCCTGGAATTCCTAAAAATCCAGCTATTAATGCAGTAATAGGATTAATTGGTAACACAAAATTAGTGTGTATTCCAATAACTCCTAAATTAGCAGTTATAATATTAACTACATATAATAAAACAACTCCTATTATTCCATTTATCAGTATTTTTATTGGCCACTTAAGTAATTTTATACATAAAAATAATGCTACTATTCCTACCAAGCCATATAATAAATATTGTTCATTCATAATTAACGCCTCTTCCCTAAATGCTACTCCATGACTTTAAGATTTTTTTCGTATATATAGTCATATCCTACTTGAAGATCTATAGACCTTGCTATTGATAATAAATAATCATATCTTTTTCTTGCTACATTCTCTGAGTAAATAGCTACTTCTATAAGTGTAGCATCACTAACATTGTCAAACATACTTCGTGCTGCACTTATTTCTTTTTTTGCTTCTTCCATCTCATCTAATAGCTTTTCATAAAGTTCATATGAATTTGTACTATTATACAAGTATCCCAGAATCTTTTTTCTGTTCACATAAATCCCTCCAAAAAAGTTCTTATTATATTACTATCCACTTTTTGGAAATATTATGCTTCATTTATTTTTTTATTTTTATATTCATCATTTGTAACAATTTAACCTATAGTCCATATACTATATGATATAAGAAGCTTTTCACTCATGTCAAACAAAAACTTCTAACTCCCATCTATGTAACACCTTTTTCTAGGAACCCAAAACCCACTTGGGTTCCTTTATTATATTTCTTTTCTTCCTTCAAGAGCTTTTGATAACGTAACTTCATCAGCATATTCAAGATCTCCTCCAACAGGTATTCCCGCTGCAATTCTAGTAACTTTTACATCTAATGGCTTCAATACTTTTGAAATATACATAGCTGTCGCTTCTCCTTCAATATTAGGATTTGTAGCTAAGATTACTTCTTTTACATCTGCACTCATTCTTGCAACAAGTTCTCTTATTCTAATATCCTGTGGGCCTCTGCCTTGCATTGGAGATATATTTCCATGTAATACATGATAAACTCCATTGTATTCTTTTACTTTTTCCATAGTCATAATATCTTTTGGTTGCTCAACAACACATATCATTCCCTTATCTCTATTGGGATTCGAACATAGAGAACAGGGATCTGAATCAGTAAAATTTCCACATATTGAACAGTACTTTATTGTTCCTCTAGCCTTAACTAAAGCATTAGCAAATTCTCTCACTTCATCTTCTGGAAGATTAAGCACATGTAAAGTTAATCTCTGCGCTGTCTTTTTTCCTATGCTTGGCAACTTTGCAAATTCTTCTATTAATTTTTCTATGGCTACTGGATAAAATTCCATATTAATTTCTCCTTTTCTTCTTAGAGTTCTTATATATATTATTTTAATCAATTGTTTACTTATTTATTATACCGTACTTTAATGTAATTATTGATTGTCATTTTTATTTATTGAAAAAAGCATACAAGGTGATGGATAATCCAACTTCCTGTATGCTATATTTTAATAATTATAACCTGCTAGAATAATCCACCCATTCCACCAGTTAATTTACCCATTTTACTTGAAGTTTCTTCATCAGCTTTTTTCATTGCTTCATTAACAGCAGTTAATACTAAATCCTCAAGCATTTCAACATCATCTGGATCTACAACTTCTGGTTTTATGTTTATAGCAGAAACTTCTTTTTTACCATTTACTTTAACAACTACAGCTCCGCCACCTACTGATGCTTCAAATTCCTTAGTTTCAATTTCTTTTTGCATATCTTCCATTTGCTTTTGAAGCTTTTGAGCCTGCTTCATAAGATTGTTCATGTTTCCGCCGCCGAAGCCTCCTGGGAATCCTCCTCTTGCCATAAAAAAATCCTCCTCTTATTCTTAAATATCATTTTTTAATTATAAAACATCTTCAAATAATAAACAAGTTTCACTATTATACTCTAAAATTACTATCTTCTAAATTTATATTTTAACTATTATATTATTCATCATATACTTCAAAAGGTATGCCTTCTATTTTATCTTTAAGCATTTGCTCTTTATCAACAAGATCTTCTTTTTCTTTTATAATTGTATAATTAACTATAACTTTTTCACGAAGTACTTTAGAGAATATTTCATTTACAGTTTCTCTATACTGTTGGTTTTCTAACCTTGGCTTGCTTTGTGAGTATAGTTCATTAAATCCTATAGTTAGTACTCCATTTTTAAAACTATATGGTTTTCCTGTTATTAAGGATGCATGAATTATTCTCGCTCTCATGGCTTTAAACATTTCTAATATTTCAGCCCACGCTCTTGCAACATCATCAATTGTTAGTTTGGATTCAGTATTGAAACCTTCATTAACAGCTTCACCATTGCCTGATATTTTATTCTCAATTTTTTTAGAACTAGTAGCTTCTCTTTTTTGATTTGAATCATTACGTATAGTCCCAGTATTATTACTATAATTTTCAGATTCATCCACTGATGAATTACTCACTATTTGAACTTTTCCGTTTTTCAAATCTTCCTCTAGTCTGTTCATTCTTGATAAAATAACTTCATTAGAAGTATCATACTCTATCTTACACATTTTTATTATTGATAATTCAAGATATAGTCTGCTTTGCTTACTCATCTTAGAATTAGCTTCTGCTTCTTGAAGAATTCTTATATCCCTCATTATTTCTTCTACTCTTATTTTACGCCCCTGTTCTCTTACTAATGTAATATTTTCAAGAGACATATCTAATACTTCTTCTGGATTAGTAGTTACCTTAATCATAAGAAGATTTCTAAAGTGAGCTATAAGATCTTTTATGAATAGCTGCATATCCTTACCTGAATATACAAGCTTATCAACAATAATCATCGATTTTTCAATATTTCTTTCTATTATAGAATTAGTTATATCAAATAAATATTCATTAGTTACTAAACCAAGGATACTTACCAAATCATTATAGTCTATTTCATTTTCTCCCATTGCAATTGCCTGATCTAATATACTTAGAGCATCTCTCATTGCTCCATCACAAACTCTTGCAATAAGATCTAAACTTTTATCTTCACAATCTATGTTTTGAGCTTCTGTTATTCTTCTCAGCCTTGCTGATACTTCTTTATGATTAATCCTCTTAAAATCAAATCTCTGACATCTTGATAATATTGTTATTGGAAGCTTTTGTGGATCTGTTGTAGCCAATATGAATATTACATTCTTAGGTGGTTCTTCTAAGGTCTTTAAAAATGCGTTAACAGCTCCAACTGATAGCATATGAACCTCATCCATTATGTATACTTTATATTTTGCTTCCTGTGGCGGATATTTTGTATCATCAATAATATCCCTTATTTTATCAATACCATTATTCGATGCTGCATCCAACTCAGTAACATCTATAGCCAATCCTTCATTAATTTTTTTACACATCTCACATTCATTACATGGCTCTCCATCTTGTAAATTAAGACAGTTTAAAGCCTTTGCCATAACTTTTGCAGTAGATGTCTTTCCTGTACCTCTTGTTCCACAGAAAAGATAAGCATGTGCTATTCTATCATTTATAATTTCATTTTTTAATGTGGTAGTAATATGTTCCTGACCAACTACATCATCAAAAGTCTTTGGTCTCCATTCTCTATATAATGCTGTATAACCCAAAGGCCTCTCACCTCGCTATTTATCTTAAATATACCCTTATTATACACTAATGCCACTTCAATTCAAAATATCTCTTAATTCAACCTATCATCATGTTATTTTAAGTAAAAAATATATATTAAACTATAAACTTTACAATTAATATTTAAATCACATAGGATTTTAACATGGACTGATAATTATCACATGGCAATTGAAGTATATTAAATCTTAGTGTTTTAGTTTATACTAATTTAAAATACCTTATAAAAGTAATATTAAACATATAAAGGAGAAATATTCAATATGTCAAAAAAAATTATTCACCATGTTTGCATTCAAACTAATGATTATAAAAATTCATTAGATTTTTATAACCAAATACTCCATTTTGAAATAGTTCAGGAAACTAAAAATTTTCATAATCGAGACTATAACACATGGCTGAAATGTGGAGATTTCATGATTGAGTTACAAACACCTAAAAATAATATTCCACTAAATAACTATAGTACTTTAAATGAAGGAATTGTTCATATGTGCTTCTTTGTAGATAATATACACTCAGAATATGAAAAAATAAAGTCATGTGGATATACAAAGTTCAAATTAAAAAATGACAAAGAAATATATAAAGTTGAAAATGGATTTTTATTTAAAGTTATAGCACCTGAAGGTACTGAAATTGAATTTAGAGATAGTCAAATATAAACCAAACTATTTATAATAATTAAATGAAGACAATATTAGTTTTCATAATTCATCTAACAATGATAAAATAAATATACTACAATTAATAGGTAACGGGAGGATTTTAATTTTATGAGTACATATGATGATAAATATTTATCAATTGCTAAAGATATACTAGAAAATGGGTACTATGATAACAATAGAACAGGAATGCCTACATACAAATTACCACATCAAATAATGCAATTTAATTTAGAAAAAGAATTTCCGATTTTAACAACAAAGTTTGTTGCTTTTAAAACTGCTGTTAAAGAACTTTTATGGATATTTAAAGATCAATCAAATAATGTTAAAGATCTTCAAGCTCAGAACGTACGTATCTGGGATGAATGGGAAATGGAAGATGGTACTATCGGAACTTCTTACGGATGGGTTGTAAAAAAATTCAATCAAATCGACAAACTAATTGATGCTTTAAAAAACAATCCTCAAGATAGAAGAATGATGCTTAACTTATGGCAATGGGAGCACTTAGATGGTGGTGCTTTATACCCTTGCTGTTGGGCAACAATGTGGGATGTTACTGATGGCAGACTTAACTGTATGCTTATCCAAAGATCAGGAGATTTACCACTTGGAGTTCCATTCAACACAAGCCAATATGCTGTATTAGTCCATTTATTAGCTCAAGTTACTGGACTTAAGCCAGGATTATTTACTCATGTAATAAACAATGCACATATTTATGAAAATCAAATTGAAGGTATGAAAACTCAATTAACAAGAAAAGATGATGCTTATGATGCTCCAAAACTTTGGATTAACCCTGAAATCAAAAATTTCTATGATTTCACACCAGATGATATAAAACTTATTGATTATAAACATCACGAAACAATAAAAATGCCTGTATCCGTTTAGTTTACAGTTAGCAGTTAATAATCTTTTACCATACTATATTTTTTAAATTATATATTTATGATTTGTAGTATAATAAGATAATTTAAAAATCATATAAGGAGGGCTATATATGCTATCATTAATAGTAGCTATTGCACAAAATAATGTTATCGGAAAAGATAACAAACTAATCTGGCATATTTCAGAAGACTTAAAGAGATTTAAATCTATAACTTCTGGCAATACAATGCTTATGGGAAGAAAAACCTTTGAATCACTTCCTGGAATACTTCCTAATAGAAAGCATGTGATTATAACACGTGATGATAAATATGCTGTTGATTCTGATCAAGTTGATATAATTTCTGATTTGGATTCATTTATAAAAAATCATGAAAACTCTGAAGAAGAGATTTTTGTTATTGGTGGTGCAGAAATTTACAAACAACTTCTACCTCACTGCAAAAAATTATATTTAACTAAAGTCCATGAATCTTTTGAAGGTGATACACACTTTCCTGAAATAGATTTTTCTAAGTATGACATTGAATATTCATCAGATAAAATGATTGATGAAAAAAATGGGCTTACATATTCTTTTATTAATTTAGTAAGAAAATAATAAAATTATTCATATCTGAGTATTGTTATATTCAGATATGAATTTATAAAATACACTGCAATAGTAATTTAACTACAACATAAAATTAGAAATTGGGGAGATAAAAATGAAACTATTAACTTTTGAATACGATAACAAAGAAAGTTTAGGTATTTTAGTAAATAACAATAAAATATATCCTATAAAAAAGATTGGTATTAACTATGAATCTATGAATGAATTAATATGTAATATAAGTGATGAAGAAATTAAATTATTAAATAATAAAATTTTTGAGGGCTTTTGCGATAATGATCTTATATCTGTTGAAGAAGTAAAAAAATCTGCTCCTATTCCAATTCCTGCACAAGATATAATATGTCTTGGAATTAATTATTCAGCTCATGCAGAAGAATCAGCACGATATAAAAAAGAAGCTTTTGAAAAAGATAGAAAATATCCTGTTTATTTTTCAAAACGTGTTAACAATGCAACGACTGATGGTGATATTATTCCATTATATGATGGATTAGTGGACAGCCTTGATTATGAATGTGAACTAGCTGTTATCATTGGTAAAGATGCAAAGAACGTATCTTCTGATAATGCTTATGACTATGTATTTGGGTATACAATAATGAATGATGTGAGCGCAAGAAACTTACAGACAAGGCATAAACAATGGTATTTTGGAAAAAGTCTTGATGGATTTACGCCTATGGGGCCATGGATTGTTACAAAAGATGAATTTAATGAACCTCCTGTTTTAAAAATATGCTCAAGAGTTAATGGAGAATTAAGACAAAATAGTGTAACAGATTTAATGATTACAACTATATCAGATGCAATATCTGAATTATCTCAAGGAATGACCTTAAAAGCTGGTACTATAATTGCTATGGGTACTCCTGCTGGTGTAGGAATGGGATTTCAACCTCCAAAATTCTTAAAATCAGGTGATATTGTTGAGTGTGAAATTGAAGGCATAGGTTGTATCAAAAATACGGTAAGGTGACTGTCACCTGTCGCTTTTTGTAAAAAGAAAATGAGGGTATTTCATATAAATGAAATCCCCTCATTTTCTTATCCTATTGATTGTGTCCTATATTGTTAATCCTATTGAAGAATAACCTATTTAATTCTTTAAAACTTCTTCATACGACTATGAAGAATCCATATAAATAAACCACGCACCTTGAGTTGTTATCAGCTCTCTATACGTTACTTCTGCAGTTAGCTCAGACCAGATTGATCCACGGCACACGAAAGTGACCACTTATCGCTGCTTCCTTCCAGACCTGACGAGGTTCATGGGCTTCCATTGCGTGGGACCCAGTCATCAACACCACTTACAAAAGTCAGACTATAAATTACTGATACCTAATCAAGGAATTCAACCCTGCTATAGCGGATTGCAGGTTACAGGGCACCGCTAACTCCCCATCTAGCGTGGCAATGGTGGAATGAAGAGGGATTGAACCTCCAAACTTTTCTTAATCCTTTAAGAAAAAGTCTCGTCCCCAGTGGACATCAGACCATGTTATTCATTGCAACATGCTTAAGTACAATAAATTATTCTTATATACTTTATGCAAATCACATAGTATTTATTAATGTAATAAAATAATTACACTGTTTTAATACTTGTTAATGATAACATATAAAATACCTAAATTCAAGGCTATAATATTTAAATTTTTTTATAAAAAAATGCTTTGTTTTTCATATATTAAATTAAACTCCAAATTTTATATTCACGTAATTATACTTTCTTAAATAGGTTATTAAAATTTATTGTATATTCTACATTAAAAGCTACTTAATCTTAACGAGTTTATAAAAATTATCTTACTATATATTGGCTTACAATCTTTTCATATTCTGCATCTGCTCTAACTTTATTAAGACCTTTATTAAACTTATCTAATAATTCTTGATTTTTGCCCTTATTTACTGCAAACCCATAATTAAAAGTTTTTAATTTATCTCCTGCTATTTTCAAATTAGCTGGTGTAGCTTTTTTTACTTCATATGCTATTATAGGATGGTCTTCAATTACAGCATCCGAACTTCCTTCTTCAACATCTAAAAACATACTTTGTGAGTTATCAAAATATTTTAAATTCAAGCTATACTTTTCTTTATTATCTTCTGCAAACTCACTGCCTGCTGTTCCTTTTTTAACCGCTACATTTTTCCCTTGTAGATCTTCAAATTTACTAATTGAAGTGTCATCATGTTTTATTCCCATGGATAATCCAGATTCAAAATATTCTTCTGAAAAATCTAAAATTTCTTTTCTTTCATCTGTAATACTTATTGCTCCCATAGCACCATCAATAGTGCCATCTGAAAGACCAGAAATTATTGATCCAAAATCCATTGGTTTTAATTCATAATCAAAATCCTCTTTTTTAGATATAGCTTCTAATAATTCTACATCAATACCTGTATAAGTACCATTTTCCTCAAATGAGAATGGTGGAAAATTCGAATCACATGCAATTACATATTTAGGCTTTGTCTCATCATTAGATGTTGTATTTTCATTAATGTCTTTTGTATTTTTTCCACAGGCTGTGAATAGTACTGTTAGCAACATTAATGACATTATAGCTAGTAATAACCTTCCTTTTTTCATTTGTAATTACCCCTTTCAACAAAAATATTTTTTTATAAAATTATTTTCTGTAATTTATCCATTGCTTATACTAATTTTTGTACACAAAATATAAAGAAAAATTTTATTATTCAACTTAAATATGACACAATAAACAAAAGCTAATGAAACCAGCTATAATAAAGCTTGTTTCATTAGCTTTTTTGTTTGTTCATCAAAATTGCATAGAAGATAACCTTTTTTAATATACTAACCTGTCTAAGTATATTTATGTAATGACTATAAATGAGTTTACTATTCACTTCTCAAATCAACCATTATTAATTACTTTATCTAAAAATTCTCTACATCTTTCACTTTTCGGATTAGTAAATATCTCTTCTGGTGATCCTTCTTCTAAAATATATCCTTTATCCATAAATATAACCCTGTCAGCTACTTCTTTTGCAAAGTTCATTTCATGAGTAACAATTACCATTGTCATTCCTTCACTTGCTAAATCTTTCATAACCTTTAATACCTCTCCAACCATTTCAGGGTCAAGAGCTGATGTAGGTTCATCAAATAACATTATCTTAGGGTTCATTTCCAGTGCTCTAGCAATAGCTACCCTTTGCTTCTGACCACCTGATAATGTATCTGGATAAACATCTTTTTTATCCTTCAATCCTACTTTATCCAATAATTCAAGTGCCTTTTTTTCAGCTTCTTCCTTAGTTAATCTTTTTAATTCAACAGGTGCAAGCATCATGTTTTTAAGTACACTTTGATGGGGGAATAAATTGAAATGCTGAAATACCATTCCTATGTTCTGTCTTAATTTATCTATATTCTTGTTATTTACTAATTCTTCGCCTAAAATTTTAATGCTTCCCCCTTGAATTTCTTCAAGTCTGTTTAAGCATCTTAAAAAAGTACTTTTTCCTGATCCAGAAGGTCCTATTATACAAACAACTTCTCCTTCTTTCACATCTAAAGATATATCTTTAAGTACTTCTAACTTTCCATAGCTCTTCTTTACACTATTTGCTTTTATGACCATGATGTAAGCTCCTTTCTATGTATTTTGATAATATACTTAATGTAGTTATCAAAATAAAATACATTATACCAACTATTGCATATGTCTCTAGTGGTTTAAAGTTTCTAGCTACTATAATCTGTCCACTTGCTGTTAATTCTCTTATAGTTATTACTGTTAATATTGATGTATCCTTTATTGTAACTATAAATTGATTAATTATTGATGGTATCATTACCTTTATTGCTTGTGGTAATATTACCTTTTGCATTGTTTTTAAATATCCAAGGCCTAAGCTTCTTGATGCTTCCATTTGCCCAACATCTACAGCCTGAATACCAGCTCTAAATATTTCAGACATGTATGCACCTGCATTTAAAGCAAGAGCAATTATGGCACAATACATTGGATTAGATCTTTCTACAATTAATGGTGCAATACCAAAATAAATAATTAATGCTTGAACCATTAAAGGTGTGCCTCTGATTATATATAAATATATAATGTATAGTGTTTTTAATATTTTATTTTTACTTATACTAAATATCCCAAAAACAATTCCTAATATAACAGCTATTATAATTGAAATTATTGAAATTTTTATAGTAACCAATAGTCCACTAGTTAAACTAGGTAAAGAATCTTTTAATAATTCTAAAAACTGCATAAACTTCTCTCCTAACTAATTATCACAACAGTAATGAAGGCTTAAAGCCCTCATTACTACTTTTTTAATTATTTTCCTATATATTGTCCAACGATCTTATCGTATTCTCCGTTTTCTTTTACTTTCTTAAGACCATCATTAAATTTTTGTAATAATTCTTTGTTTTTTCCTTTACTTACTGCAAAACCATAATCAACTTTTGTTAATTTGTCACCAGCTATTCTTAACTTAGATCCACCATCAACTTTAATCTTATACGCTATTACTGGATAATCTTCTAATAAGAAATCAGAATTTCCATTTTCAACTTCTAAGAACATTGTTGGAGAATCTTCAAGATAATTTAATTTTAAACCATATTTATCTGCATTTTCTTCAGCAAATTGAGATCCTGCTGTCCCTTTTTTAACTGCTGCACTTTTTCCTTGTAAATCATCTACTCCATTTATATCAGTGTTATTAGCATTAACAACTAATGATAATCCTGATTCAAAATAACCATCCGAAAAATCTAAAGCTTGTTTTCTTTCATCTGTAATACTTATACCTGCAATTGCTCCATCTAATTGTCCACTTGTAAGCCCTGGAATTACAGCTTGGAAATCCATTGGTTTCAATTCATATTCAAAACCTTCTTCTTTTGCTATAGCATCTAATAATTCTACGTCAATCCCTTTATAAGATCCATTTTCTTCAAATGAAAATGGTGCATATTTAGCATCACATGCTATTATGTATTTACCTTCTTTAGCTTCCCCTGTTGATGATTCCTTGCTTCCGCCTGCATTTGCTGATCCACACCCTGTAAGTAATGCTACTGATAATACTGATGCCATTACGGCAGATAATATTTTGCTTTTTTTCATTTTAATTAACCCCTTTCAAATATGAGTAATACTATTTAATTACTACTCGTTTTTATATTAAAATTATTTTATATAAACTTTTTAATTGCTTTTGCTTATTTCTCCACATAAATTTGTATTCATAATTTTTTCTATATCTTCATATTTTTCAGTTTGTCCTAAAGCCCACATTAATTTTGTCACTGCTGCTTCAGTACTCATATCTCTACCTGAAATCAGCCCACATTTTTCTGCTTCAACTCCAACCTGATAAACATTTAAGTTTGCTCCATCATAAACACATTGACTTACTACAATAACAGGAATTCTATACTTACTTGTTATTTCTTTAAACTTTGCAAGCAAATTTGTATATTCAGAAGGTATTCCACCCAAGCCAAATGCTTCAACAACAACACCCTTATATCCCTGATTTACAATAAAATCAATAATCTCTGGTCTTATTCCAGGTATTAATTTTAATAAAAAAACTTTATCGCAGATCTTTGAATAAATCTTAGTAGTTTCTTTTACTGGATCATAAGATTCTTCTAAAATTACTTTTCCATTTTTTATTCTTCCTAAATAAGAATCATTGCAGCTTACAAAAGCATCTTCATCTAAAGAATGAATTTTAAAGGCTCTTGTCCCAAGCATTATTTTGCCATTAAATACGAGACAAATTTTATTTAATTCTGAAAGTGCAACTTGAAACCCTTGCAATAAATTAGTTATTCCATCACTGCCTTCCTTATCGATTGGAACTTGAGATCCCGTAAAAACAACTGGTTTATCAACATTTTTTAACATATAAGAAATAATAGATGTTGTATATGCCATAGTATCTGTACCATGAGTAACTACAATTCCATCAAATTTTTTTAATCCCTCATATATGGCATTTGCAATAATTACCCAGTCTTCAGAGTACATATTAGAACTATCAATATTTAAAATTGGTTTTATTGTAATTGTGCATTGAGTCTTAATTTGTGGTATCTTCTCTATAAGCCACTCACCTGTTAATCCAGGAACAAGTCCATCTTTTGTTTCAACACATGCAATAGTGCCCCCAGTTGTTAATAAAAGTATGTTCTTCATAAAACTTTTCTATACCTCTCTCTGCCTACTACAAACTCTTTCTTGTAAATGGAAAATATGCTGTGAAATTAATTTTTCTGTACTTTCAAAATCTCTTTTTGCTAAGGATTCTGCTATCTTTATATGCTCATGTTTTTCATTAATAAATTCTAGCTCATGACTATCTGCCATAAGTATTCTCGATAAATTCTCCATTATGCCTAATCCAATCTCAACAAATAATGAATTGTGAGTTGCTTTTATAATTGCCATATGGAATGTATCATTTAATTTATTAAACGAAAAGAAATTATCTTTCGCTGTTGTTTCTGGAAACTTTGATGCAAGTTCTAATATACTCATAAGTTCAGAATCATCTGCTGTTTTAATTGCTATTTTAGCTGCTGCTATTTCAACAATTAATCTCATTTGAAAAGATTCTCTTATACTTCTATTAGTAACAGGTTTCACTAAATATCCTTTTCTCGGTAAAGATTTAAGATATCCCTCTATTTCTAATGCACCAAGGGCATCCCTTACCGGAGTTTTGCTTACATTATACTTTTCTGCTAATTCTGATAATGTAAGAAAATCTCCATCTTTAATTTGAGAACTTAAAATATCATGTTTTAATTTTTTATAGATTTCTTTTGAATATGCCCCTTCAAATCCTTTCAATATCATTACACCTTTCCACTGAAATCCCACTGATATATCAATTAAAATAAAAAAAGACAACGGAATCCTATTATAAAAATAAATGCTCCGTTGCCTTTATTAAAATGAATTATACAAAATAAAATCCTGCATGTCAAGTTTTTTCAGTTTTAATTTTTCTACTAAAATCGATAATTGTACTCAAGAAACTGCAGCACAATACTTTTTATGCTGCAGTACACTTAACATAAAATCAACTTGTTTAAGCTAATTTATGGTACATTTCTGATAACATTTCATCTGTTATTTCAACAGGATTATTATAAAGATTTGGGTGACGACTTATTCTTACTAAATCATTAATTTGATCTTCATTAAGGTTTAAGTCTTTTAAATCATTTCTCAATCCCATTTTATTCTTTAGCTCATAAATCGCATCCGCCATACTATCAGAATTTTCGAATCCAAGAGTCTTAGCTAATTTGTCTATTCTTTCACCTTCATAACCATTAGCATTAATTCTAACAAAATAATCTAATGTTAATCCACACGCTTCTCCATGTGGTATATGATGAATATTGGTAAGTGGAAATGAACATGCATGTGATGATGTTGTCTTTGGTAATGTAAATGCCAAGCCAGCTATTAATGATGCTTCACACATTTTTTCTCTTGCTTCTTCATTTTTAGGATTTTCATAAGCCTTGTACAAATATTTAAATACAAGATCTGCTGCATGAATTGCGCAGGCATCACATATTGGCTGATGTCCCTTACTCCAGTAACCTTCAAGTGCATGAGATAATACGTCAATACCTGTTCCTGCTGTTACTTTAGGAGGCATAGTATATGTTAATTCTGGATCAATTATAGCTACACTTGGGAAGAATCCATCTGAAACTATAGGAGATTTTTTTCCATTTTCATGATCAGTAAGTACTGAAACACAAGTTACCTCACTTCCAGTTCCTGATGTTGTTGGAACTGCAATTAATGGCAGATGATTAATTGGAAGAGATATTCCTGTTCCATGATATTTTCTAATTGAATCTTGTGTTAAAGCTACACTTGCTGCTGCCTTAGCACAATCCATTGAACTTCCGCCTCCAAGTGCTACAACAAATCCAATATTCTTTTCACGTATAATGTTTGCACATTCATCTACTTCAGTAACATCTGGATTTGGTGAAATTTCACCAAATGATGCTATAATAGTTCCTTCACTTTCATTTATTATTTTTTCAGCTAATCCATTTGTGAAGAAAAATGGATCTGCAACTAATAATCCATTGTTACATCCAATAGCTCTTGCAATATCTTTTACCTCTGAAATTCTTCCTTTTCCAAAGTGAATCTTTACAGGTTGTAAATAATCCCAATTCATACTTTCACCTTCTCTATAAATTAATTACAGTATTTTTCATCTACAATTGTTAATACTTCATCTAAAATTGGTAGATATTCTTCTAATTCTTCTTTAGTAATTATTAATGGTGGGCATATTTCAATAAAGTTTTCACGACCAAATGTTGCAAATCCACGTTTCTTTAGTTCTGCAAAAATCCATGGCATAACTGGTCCTGGTACTCCATATTCCTGCATTGGTTCTCTTGTTTCTTTATTTTTAACAACTTCTAAAGCACCAAATAACCCGATACATCTAGATTCACCAATACATTTATGTTTTTCAACCATGTTATCCATAAATGCTGATAAAATGTCATGCATTTCTGCTACATGTTCTTCAATTCCATGTTCTCTGTAATAAGTTACTGATGCAACACCAGCTGCACAGGCTAAAGTATGTCCACTATATGTTAAACCACATTGTAAAACATTTTCTTCAAAATACTCAGCAATTTCTTTAGTTACAATACATCCGCCTAATTGAACATAGCCACAAGTTACACCCTTTGCAAACGTAATAATATCTGGCTTAATATTAAAGTTCATATATCCAAACATTTTACCAGTACGATAGAAACCAGCCATAACTTCATCACAAATTAATAATATTCCATATTTATCACAAAGTGCTCTAACACCTTCCATATATCCATCTGGTGGAAGAATTACACCATTAGCTCCAACTATTGATTCCATAACTATTGCAGCTACATTTTGTGTTCCTTCATAACGTAATTGTAAATCAAGTGCTTCTAAATATCTCTTTGTAGCTTCAGCATCATCTACACCTTTTGTATATCCATCTCTATACATTTGTGGATTCATAAAGTGAATAAATCCATTTGCACCACCAACTTCAGCAGCATATCTTCTCCAGTCACCTGATGCATTTGAAGCTCCAAGAGTTGCTCCATGATAACTTCTATAGCATGAGAATATTTTAGTTCTTCCCGTAACCATACGTGCCATTTTGAAAGCATTTTCGTTTGATTCTGCTCCACCGTTTGTAAAAAATACTCTTCCGTAAGTATCTTCCCCTGCAGCTTCTACTAATAATTTTGCTAACTTACTCTTTGGTTCTGATGCATATGCAGGTGCCATAAAACACATTTTATCAGCTTGTTCTTTTATTGCTTCAACAATTTCTGGAAGCTGATGTCCTAAATTTGAGCATACTAACAAAGATGACATATCCGCATATTTTTTTCCATCATAATCATAAAAATAAATTCCTTCTGCTCTCTCTATTGGTAATGTATCCGCTCCTGATTTTGCCCATGACTGCATTACATATTTTTGATGCATTTCTGCTATTTCTTTTCCATTTAAACTCATTTTCTTTTCCTCCTAAAATAAAATAATATTTTCAAAAATTATAATTACCCTAAAATAAAAAGGACACATATTACTTTTATGTAATAGACGCCCTTGTCTTCTATGTCATTAAGTTTATCTTTTTATCCTTATCTTTACAATGTAACAAAGCCTAATTTTATTTGTGCTGCAACACAACAGACTATATCATAAAACTATTTTTAATCTTAATCTGTTTTCTAAACGAGATAAATCAATTTTAGTAGCAATCTATTAACCTGTTCAATTAAACCTTTTAATAAAACAGACCTATATAATCCCCTAAATTTCTAAGTTTATAATATTAATGACATCCCTGAAAGAATTAATAAGATATATGTTAAATTCAAAAATATATTTTTATCTAATTTTTCAGCTAATTTTCCACCAACCCATGTTGCTATAAATAAAGGTATGATGCTTAGTAATATTAAATTTATATTACTACTTGTAAATAGACCAGATTTATATTGTGAAAACGCCATATATGTGTTAAGAAAAACCCATACTGGTGCAATTGTTGCTCTAAATTCATCCTTATCTTTAAAAACCTGCACTGCATAGACAACAAGAAGTGCTCCTCCCGACACAAACATTCCATGTATTATACCTGAAAGTAATAATACAATTAGTAATATTGATGGAGGGACTGTTACCTCCTTTTTCAAAATCAAATTTTTCAATGCAATTATAAATATAACTATTCCATATATGGTAAGAAGAGCATTATCAGAATTAACAAGTTCACAAATTTTAATTCCAACTACCATTCCAATAATCATAAATATGATTATTTTTATTAATTCTTTCCATCTTATATTTTTATAGTTCATAATAGCTATTAATAATCCTGATATCAATGCCATTACATTTAGTATAACCTTAGCATTATCCAATCCAATCAAACATGCTGATGGTGGCATTGCCAAAACCGTTCCTGCAAATCCAGTAATCCCTTGTACTACATTTGAAAAGAATAAAACAATTAAAAATAATATTTCTGATAACATTTTTAGCCCCCATGTAATTTCATTATAATTTCACTATTAAAAGACAAAAAAATGCCAGAATTAATTTTAAACTTTAAATCTGACATCGTTGCCTATAATTTTCTTTTAGTCTATATTTTATCTTTAATAATACATAAATTCAATGAATTCTAGCATAACTTTACATGTGTTCTAGCACATATATATTAAAATAGTAATTAAAAATTATAGTCTTTATATTTGACCTTTTTATACTTTAAATTTTTTCTCATAAAAAAAGATAGACTTTTCAGCCTATCAAATTAATCCTATTTATCTTCTTTTTTCAATTCTAGTGGTTTTTCTGTCAATACAGCTTTACTTGATATTAGTTTCTTGCATGTATTACAAAAATATCCTGTAGATCCACATCCTTTTATACATTCTACAACATTACCACATTGTGGACAATAATATGTCATATTTGTCACCTCTATCAATTTTAAATTTATCCTATGTATATTTAAATACTATTTTCCTACCTACTATTATATCAAATTTTTTAAACAGATGATATTTATATATAAAATCTTATGTATTACAGAATATTGTCAACTTATTTTTTTTTAAAGTTGACAATCTCCTTGTAAGGATTTAACATATTACAATAGGAGGGATCTTATGAATAATAATGTAAAAAATAATATACTCTGTGGAATTTTTGCTGCTCTTATAGCAGTAGGTGCATTTATAAAAATACCTATTCCTATATGCCCATTCACATTACAATTTCTATTTACCAACCTTGCTGGATTGTTGCTTGGTAAAAAAGTAGGAAGTCGAGCAGTTGGTATCTATATAATTTTAGGTCTTATAGGACTTCCGATTTTTTCAGAAGGAGGAGGAATCGGATATTTTATTCATCCCACATTTGGATATATACTGGGATTTTATGCAGGAACTTATGCTGCTGGACATATTGTTCATAAAAATAATAATTTTTCATTAAAAAATATATTATATGCCAGCTTTTGTAATCTAGCTATAGTTTATGTGTTTGGAATGATTTATTACTATGCTATAGGTAACTATTTTATAAATTCTCCAATAGGATTATATCCATTAATACTATACTGCTTTATTCTTGCAGTACCTGGAGATATACTACTATGTCTTATATCTACATGTGTAGCAAAAAAAGTAATTCCTGTTATAAATAACTCAATACAATCCACAGAAGAACATTCAAAATTCATATCAAAGAATATTTAAATTATGAGGTGAAAAAATGAGTAAAGGAATTTTTATTACAGCAACTGGAACAGATATAGGAAAAACCTATGTCACAGGATTAATATTAAAATTATTAAGAGAAAACAATATAAATGCTTCTTATTATAAAGCTGCATTAAGTGGAGCAGATTTAGTAAATGATAAACTTATTCCTGGAGATGCTAAATATGTTGCTGATATTAGTAATTTAAAAGAAGACCCAACAAATCTTGTTTCTTATATTTATAAAACAGCAGTATCACCACATTTAGCATCAGAAATTGAAGGTAATCCAATTGAAATGAATAAAATAAAATCAGATTTTTTAAAAGCAAAATCTAATTGTGACTATATAACTGTAGAGGGAAGTGGTGGAATAATTTGTCCGCTAAGAATGGACAACCAGCTTATAATGCTTAAAGACGTTATAAAAGAACTTAATCTTGATATATTCATTATTGCATCATCGGAACTTGGTACTATTAACAATGTTGTCTTAACTGTTGATTATGCAAAATCGAATAATATCAATGTTAGAGGAATAATTATGAATAATTATGATGAAAATAATTTTCTCCATAGAGATAATAAAAAATCAGTAGAGCGTTTGACAGGAATTCCAGTAATAGCTACAGTGAAAACAAATGATAAAAATTTAGATATCGATATAAATAAATTATTAAATTTATACCAGGAGATATAGTTATAAGTATTAGCTTAGAAGAAAAAGATTTGAAACATATATGGCATCCTTGTTCACAGATGAAAGACTACGAAAAACTTCCACCAATAGTTATAGATCATGCAAAAGGCATGTACTTATATGATATCCACGGAAAAAAATATATGGATATCATAAGTTCATGGTGGTGTAATTTATTTGGACATTGTAACGAAAGGATAAATACTGCATTAAAAAATCAAGTAGATAATTTAGAACATGTTATATTTGCAAATTTTTCTCACAAGCCCGGAATTGAATTATGTGAATTATTATGTGAAGTCCTTCCAAAAGGATTGAATAAATTTTTATTTACCGATAACGGTTCATCTGCCATTGAGGCTGCAATAAAGTTAAGTTTTCAATATCACTATCAAGTAGGTGAGGTACACAGAAAAACCTTTATGTCACTATCTGATGCCTACCATGGCGAAACAGTTGGTGCTTTATCTGTAAGTGGTATGGACTTATATGCTGAAATATTTAAGCCACTACTTTTTGATATAGTAAGAGTAGATGCTCCAGACTGCTATAGATGTAAATACGGAAAATGTAGAGAAAGCTGTAATGCTGAGTGTTTTGAAAATGCAGAAAAAGCTTTTGAACAATATGGTAATGTAACATCTGGATTCATAATTGAACCTATTGTTCAAGGTGCTGCTGGAATGAGAATGTACTCACCTATATATTTAAAAAAATTAAGAAAAATATGCGACAAATATAATGTTCATCTTATTGATGATGAAATAGCTATGGGATATGGAAGGACTGGAAAAATGTTTGGATGTGACCATGCAGATATATCACCAGACATAATGTGTGTATCAAAAGGCTTAACAGGAGGATATCTTCCAATGGCTTTATGTATAAGTACTGATGAAATTTATAATGCATTTTATGATGATTATAATAAGGGAAAAGCATTTATGCACAGTCATACATATAGCGGGAATGCTCTTGCATGTTCTGTAGCTGTAGAAATTTTAAAAATTCTTAAAGAAGAAAAAATCATAGAAAACTCTCAAGATAAGAGACAATATTTCAAAGATTTAGTATATAACACATTCAAGGATTATAAATATGCAGGTGACATAAGAAGTCAAGGCCTTATAAATGCAATTGAATTAGTTGAAGATAAAAATACTAAAAAACCTTTTGATTCTAAAAAAAGAATAGGCTATCAAGTTTATAAAAAAGCTTTAGAAAAAGGGCTTCTTTTAAGACCTATAGGAAATATACTATATTTTAATCCTCCTCTTACTATAGAACCTGATGAAATGCAGTTTGCAGTTAAGACATGCTTAGAATCTATTAAAGAAGTTCTTGGTGAATAGCATAATCAATTTTTAAATAAGTAATTAATATTGAAGAGATCTAATTTATTTTAGCTCTTCAATATTATTTAGAAATTATATATAATACTATTTTAAAATAAAAATTTATCTTTGGCTATACTCTGCATATTGAGGGGTTCCTAGTGCATACCCACCTGCAACTTCATGAATCATTCCTGTTACAAAAGATGAATCATCACATGCATAATATAAAACTGCATTAGCTATATCTTCAGGTTTTCCGACTCTATTTAATGGTACATGTCTTAAAAATGATGTTCTAAATTCATTAGACATGTTTTCTAGTGCAGCCTTTGTTGCTATCAAACCTGGTAATACTGCATTACATCTTATATTTTTTCCAGCATATTGTATTGCTATATTTTGAGTTAAAGAATTAATTGCTGCTTTTGAAACACAATATGACATTCTTGATAAATCGGGAACAACCGAACCTATTGTTGATATATTTATTATGCTTCCTCCCCCGCATTTCTCCATATAAGGTATTGCAGCTTTACATGGTAAATATACACTTTCAACATTATCTTTTAATATTCTAAAAAATTCATCAGTGTCTCCATCTGTCAAATTTTTATCCAAATCAACGTTAGTTTTACCATAGTTATTGACTAATATATCTAATCTTCCTTCAGCTTCAGCAGCATATTTTACCATTGTGGTATAAGTTTCTACTTCTGAAGCATTAAAATAAACAAACTTAGCTATTTCACCTTTCTTTTTCATTTCAGATATAACTTCATTAGCAAGTTCTTTTGAACGGGCTGCTAAATAAACTGTAGCACCCTCTCTTGCTAGTGCCTGTGCTGATGCTAATCCTATTCCTTTAGTTGATGCAGTTACTATTGCAACTTTTCCTTCTAATTTTTTCATTCTAAGTTCCTCCTTATATGCATATCAAATTTTATGCCATGTGATCAAACATCTTACCTAATTTTGCAATCAAATCATTTCTATCCATTTCATTATTTTTTTTCATTTTTTCTCTATTTAATTCACCTGCTAAATATGTGAATTTCTTTCCTAATTGCTCAAATCCATCTTTTACAACATCTTTTGGATACATAGCAGCTTCAACTACCTTAGGATCTGATGGTTTATTTTTTAACCATGTTGGTGTAATTGTTGATCCAGCAGATAATAACAGTACATCTACGTTAGTGTCCTTGCATTCATATGCAACCCCTTCTGTTAGCGTCATCATATAAGCTTTATGTGCGGCATACTCTGCACAAAATGGCAATGAAGTCCACCCAGATAAAGAACCAATTGTTACAAATGCACCTCTATTTCTATTTTTAAATTCACCTATATAATGATGCAATAATTTTGAGAAGGTTCTTATATTAATTCTGTACATCTGCTCATATTTAGAATAATTAACATTGTTATACTGGCCCATTGCATGGAGACATGCAACATATTCTATTAATCCCATATCTAAATCTTTGATTGATTCTATTATTTTTTCAGCTGCATCATATTCAGATAAATCTTGAGGTAATACCCTTACTTCAATTCCATGTTTATCATGTATATCTTTTGCTAACGCCTCTAATGCATCCTTTCTTCTTCCCACTAAAATTACATCCATACCTCTATTAGCTAATTCATAAGCACTAGCTTTACCAATTCCATCTGTTGCCCCTAAAACAATTCCCCACTGACCATATTTTTCTCTAAAATTCATATAAAATTCCTCCTTAAAATTACCATATTAAATCTATCAATTATATATATATCTATCAGTTTGTTTTTTTAGTCACTTTTATTCTTAAATAAAAATGAAATTGTTCTAAATTATTATTTTCTTGGTAATAAAAAAAACTAGAATATACAGACAGTTATATCTCTGTACATTCTAGTTTTAATGCTATTATTTATATATTAAAATAATCTTTCACTACTTTAATGATATTTTAAATTCTTCTCCTGCTTGTTTAAAGTCATTACTCATCTTTCCACTCTGCTCTGGAAATTTAACTGAATATGGTGTTAATGTAAGTTCTTTTGCATTTTCATCTAAATTTCTATCTAAATTATCATATCTAAGTACCATAGACTCCTTTGATCCTCTCTTTAAATAAAATTCTACTTTATTGCCCAAATCATCTGTACCTTTCAGCATTACATCATAATGTTCATTTTTATTATAATTTTCAATACTACAGATAACGTTTTGTCCTAAAGCATTTGATGTATACTTTTCTAATATTACCTTCTCTCCATTTTCAAGAACAAATGAATTATTTAGAGTTATCTCCTTAGTGTCTATTTTTAACGCATCACCATTTGTTTTAAATTGAAATACCCATTTCCCTTTTTTAGGATTTTTATGATTAACCATAACCTTTGAATATTCAATTTTTATATTTAAGTCTCCACTTAAATCCATATCTTTTAATGAACTTAAATTATATTCATATACTGACTGTTCTGAATAATCATCTATTCTCTTACTTCTACCACTCTCAGAAATAAATTTTACTCTTTTATTATTGATGTAAATTGTTTTATTTGTATTATACAAATCATTTTCTTTTAGCATATTTTGAGAACTTATCGTTTCTGAAATTACAAGCTGATTTTGAGACTGATCTAATATGATCTCATTAAGCTGAATAGTTATACCATTATCAGTAATACTTTTATTCATAACTGTATTATAACTTTCTAAATCTTTGTGAATTCCAATTGATTCTGAAATACTTTCACTCATCTTTGCCATTATTTCAGCTCCTGCATCAGTTCCAAACAATCCTATACTTCCAACTACAATTACTACAGCTGCTGCCACAGCTATACCTTTTCTATTTTTTCTCTGTGGCTTTATAGATTTTCTAAATTTGCTTTTTAACTTTTTCTTTTCGAAATCATTGAACTCTTCTTTTTTATAGTTGTCTATATCTATATTCATATCATTTAACATTTCATATATATTCTTGTCCATACGGCTAACACCTCTCGCTTTCTTTTAATTTAAAAATATCCCTTAGCTTCTTTTTGGCCCTTGAAACTCTGTTATAAATCACATCTCTTTTAATACCCGTTTCCTGACTGACTTTATCCACTTCAATCTCTTCCACATACAATTTATAAAATAATTCTCTATCTTTTTCCTTTAATGAATTCATCATTTCCTGCATTTCTAAGCTCAATTCATTTTTTAAAAGTTCATGAATAGAATCATCTACTGTTATGTTTAAATCATCTACATTCTCATTATCTAACTCTCTCAGATATTTTCTTTTATAATCTATTGCTTTAAATTTAGCTATTCCAGCTATCCAGTTCTTAAATTCACTTTTGTTTTCATCAAATTTATCAATATTATTCCAAAGTCCTAACAATACATCATTTATGCATTCATCTTGAACACTCTGTAAATTGTACAAATGTTTTTTTATAACAGATTTAATAATCCATCCATAGGTATCTATAACATAATCTAATGCTTTTTCGTTTTTCTTTTTTAATTGATCGAGAAAATTTTCTTCATTAATTTTCATTTTTACCCCTCTTTCTAGCAATCCTTCATAGTTAACTATCCCTTACACTTAATATTTCGTAATATGGTTTGCCATATCTATCAAAACTACATAATTATTTCAATATAACCATATCCTTATACTCCACAAACATCTGTAAGCATAAAATTTAGTTTATCAAATTTAAATTCTTAATTATAAGATATAATTTAAATATTTTCACACTAAAAAAGTGCAGCATTTTTTCTAATACGCTGCACTTCTCTCATTATTAATATTATCTATAACCTATTCTAAAAATTATTAATTTTTATTACTTCTCTACAACTTGCAATTTCTTTTATAATATTGGTACACAAATTTCGCACTGATGCTTATTTATCATTTGCATTGCATAGCGCTCAACAATAGGTCTTCTATCATCAAATTCATATTTTCTTTTTGATAACTCAGAAAATATCTCCATCCATGCATTTTGCACAGCATCAACAGTATGACTTATTATAAATACACAATATCTTCCACCAATAGTTTTTCCTAAATTGATATTCTTATTATCAACCTTAAATTTATCTGAAACAACTAAACATGTATCATAACGACAATCTTTAGGCTCTGTAAATTGAGGATTATCTTGGGCTATTCCTAATATTATTGAACTTTCATTAAATAACTCTTCTTCTATAGCCCAACTTTTTAATTGTTCCATTACTTTTACATTTTCTGAACCGTAAGACCCTATTTTTCGTATATAAGCAATTTTATATTCTGGTATCATTTCAGTTTTAATATTCATAGATTTCCTTCTTTTTTATAGAGTACATCGATGCCTGAATTCATCATATAATGCTTTAAAATGTATTTCAACTTATTTTTTAAATTAAACCTCATTACAAAAATTGAAATAGTCTATTTCATCTTGAAGCATCAAGAATACCTTTGAAACAAGATATCCATCAGCTGCTGCATGATTCATTCTTGCACTAACAGGCATTATCAATCTTCCATTTTCATTCTTGAACCTTCCCCAATTTATTATTGGCATAAAGTAGAGATATCCATCTGGAAGCTCAATATTTAAAGAATCATAGGAAAGCCATGAAATATATGATGCATCAAACCAATTGGGATACTTTTCTGAATCAATAACATATTCTCTTGTTTCCTTTCCTCTCTTTATATCATCTTCACAAGTCTTATAAAAAACTTTATAATCACTAAAATATTCTGTGTAAACTGGTATACATGTTTCTGTATCTTCATGAAAAACATACTGTGTTGGATTAATTTTATTATATACTATAAGTTCATTGGTATTGTATAAATAAGACATTCTATAATCTTCTCTTGAATTTAATACTTTTGAAAGTATATATAGAAAATTTATATAGAACTTTGTTCCTGATTTTTTAGAAACTTCAACAAGTCTTGTAACATCAATTTTATTAGTAATTGATACTGAACATTTACAGTCCTGTGAAAAATGATTAAATACTCCTTTTCTATAATACTTCCCCATATCTATAACTTTATAATTCATGTTTTTATCTCCCCATTTATTGTGTATTAATAAGATAAATGCTATTTTTACTACAAGCATATATCTTATATAAATATTCTAAGGCTAAAACATTTGAAATTATATGCCATAAATTTTTATAATAAAAAATTACAATGCCATCTGTAATGAAACTATTACAGATGGCATTGTCTAATTTGAATATATAATTTTCTTTATAGTTTCAACAGAAAGGTAATATTTTTTTGAAAGTTCATCTAATGAATATCCATTTCTGTATAAATTTCTAATTTCATTATTTCTCTGTCTGCATTTAATTTTAGCACCAGTCTTTTCTCCCCATCTAGTGCGTTTTCCCGATTTATTGGGAATATATATTATATTACCTTCTACATATTTTTGTATTTCAGAAATAAGCTCTTTAGGAAGTATTTCCATAGCATTTACATATTTCATAATAAAACCCCATTCCTCAATTAATATTAAGGATCTAAAGCCTGCTTACTTACTGAATAAAATTGATGATAATAATTTTTCTCCATATAAAGCATCATCAACTATTCAACAGACTTTATATGGAGATCTTCCACAGCTATTACTCTCACATTTCTCCCTCATTTCTATAAATTACTTTATAGAATAATTATATCATATATCCATACTTGTAAATATTTATAAACCACATAGCTACTTATTAATAATAATGCAAAAATATTATATAAATCTATTAAGCCCCTATACACATAACATATGTATAGGGGCCTTCTATAATTGGCGGAGAGAAGGGGATTTGAACCCCTGATAAAGTTGCCTCTATACACGCTTTCCAGGCGTGCTCCTTCGACCACTCGGACATCTCTCCATTAAATGTTTATACCAAATTATTTTATCATAAATACCTATTAATCACAATAATTATAGTATCTAACACCATAAGACAGAATATCTTTCTTCTAAAAATTTATTTATATCTATTACTCCTATTCTCTTCAAAAAATTTAACAAGAAGTTCAGAGCACTCTTTATCATACAGCCATTTAACATCTACAAAAGAATTTAATCTTCTACTATCTAATAAACTTATAACAGATCCACATGCTCCCATATCTTTATTAAAAGTTCCTATATAAACTTTTGAAATTCTACTTTGAACTATAGCACTTGCACACATAGGACATGGTTCTAAAGTTACATACATTTCTGCTCCATCAAGTCTCCAGTCTCCAATCTTATTTGAAGCCTCCTTTATTGCTAAAATTTCTGCATGTGCTGTTACATCATTCAAAGTTTCTTTCAAATTATGTCCCCGACCTATTATTACCCCATCTTTTACTATTACAGCTCCTACTGGAATTTCTCCTTTATCATAGGCTTTAATTGCTTCTCCTTTTGCTTCATCTATAAAATTCATTTATAATTTCACATCCTTTCTAGGCAGATATTAATGTTATTTCTGTTAAAAAAACTGCTGAAATAATTCAGCAGTTTTTTAAATTAGTCTTCTAATTCATTGTTTTCAGAATCATCTACTTCATAAATAAACATTCTTACTTTCTTAACTCTATTTTTCTCTATTTCTTCAGCAACAAGCTTTAGATTGTGAATTAAAACTTCTTCATTTTCTTCAGGCATTCTTCCTAGCTCTCCAATCATTAAACCTCCGATTGAATCAAACTCTTCTGAATCTACATCTACTCCAATTAATTCACTTATATCATGAAGCCTTACACTTCCATCAAAGACATATTCATTTTCTTTTATAACTTCAACTGATTTATCATAGTCATCATATTCATCTTCAATATCACCAACTATTTCTTCTATTAAATCCTCTATTGTTATTATTCCAACAGTACCACCATATTCATCTAAAACTACAGCAATATGATTTCTGCTTTTCTTCATTTCTTTAAATAGTTCTACTATTTTTTTAAATTCAAATGTATAAAATGGTTCTCTTATATATTTCTTAACATTAAAATCCTCACGTGGATTTTCAACCATAGCTAAATCTTTAACATTTAAAAATCCAATAATATTGTCAATAGTTTGATTATATACCGGTATTCTTGAAAACTGCTCACTTTTAATAACACTCATGACTTCATCATAAGTTGCTTCTTCATCAATTGAAATAATATCAACTCTTTGAACCATAACGTCCTTTACCTGCTGGTCAGCAAAGTCAAAAACATTGAATATCATTTCCTTTTCAACGTTTTCTAAAACTCCTTCTTCTTCACTTACACCAACCATAGTCTTTAGTTCTTCTTCTGTTATAAATGATTCAGCCTCATTAGGATCACATCCAACAAGGCGTATAAAAAGAGAAGATATTGCTGTAAAAATATATATAAATGGTTTAAATATAACTACTGCAAACTCGATAAACCTTGCAACCTTTAGTGCAACTGCTTCAGCTTTTTGCTTTGCAATTGATTTAGGTGTAACCTCACCAAAGATAAGTACTAAAATTGTCATTACACCAGTTGCTATTCCAACTCCGCTACTTCCAAAAATATTTGTAGCTAAAATTGTAGCAAGAGATGACGCTCCTATATTAACAATATTATTTCCTATTAATATAGCACCTAAAAGTTTATTAGGGTCCTCAGTAAGTTTTTCAACTCTTTTTGCTCCAGGCACTCCTTCTTCAACCATATGTCTCAATCTAATTTTGCTTAATGACATCAATGCTGTTTCTGACATTGAAAAAAAGCTAGATAATGCTATTAGTATAATTAGTATGATTATCTGCCACGTATAACTAGGGTCCAAATACAATCACTCTCCTAAATAATTTAATTTAATATTACTTTAAATTATACCATATTATGATTAAAAGTAATATAAACCCTTTCATTTTATGATGCTCTAAACTCTATTTTAAAATTCATATTTTTTGATTTAATCGAATAAATATTTGATATTAAAAAAAGCTCCCATAGAATAATCTATGAGAGCTTTTCTGAATGTCTAATTTATATATTAATAATAGGTAATAACTTTTTTATTTCTTTTTGTTATCTTTTTTTGATTTGTTGTCAGCTACAGCCTTAACATCATAAGCGTTTAAGTACATTTCTTTTAATTCGCTCATTAATGGGTATCTTGGGTTAGCACCTGTACATTGATCATCAAATGCTTGCTCAACCATTGAATCTAAGTCTGCTCTGAATTTATCTTCTTCAACACCAGCTTCTTTAATAGTCATTGGCATATTTAATTTTCTTTGTAATTCTTCGATTGCTTTAACTAATAATTCAACCTTTTCAGCATCAGTGTTTCCACCTAATCCTAAGTAATCTGCAACCTTAGCATATCTACATGCTGCATTTGGATATTTGTATTGAGCAAATGCTGCTTGCTTAGTTGGAGCATCACATGAGTTGAACTTAATAACTTCATTGATTAATAATGAGTTAGCCATACCATGTGGTAAGTGATGGAATGCACCTAATTTATGAGCCATTGAGTGACAAATTCCTAAGAATGCATTAGAGAATGCCATACCAGCCATACATGATGCATGAGCCATTTTTTCTCTAGCTTTAACGTTAGTTGTTCCTTCACTATATGCATCTGGTAAGTATTTGAATACTAATCTGATTGCTTCTAAAGCTAATCCATTAGTGTATTCAGATGCCATTATTGAAACATAAGCTTCTAATGCGTGAACTAATACGTCAACACCAGCACAAGCTGTTAATCCCTTAGGAGAAGTCATCATTAATTCAGCATCAACGATAGCCATATCTGGAGTTAATTCGTAATCAGCTAATGGATATTTTACTCCTGTTTGTTCGTCAGTTATAACTGCGAATGGTGTTACTTCTGATCCAGTACCAGCTGATGTAGCTATAGCAACCATCATAGCTTTTTGACCCATTGTTGGGAATTTGTAGATTCTCTTTCTGATATCCATGAATGTCATTGCTAAATCTTCGAATTCAACTTCTGGATGTTCGTACATAACCCACATAATCTTAGCAGCATCCATAGCTGATCCACCACCAAGTGAGATTACAACATCTGGGTTGAAGCTTAACATTTCTTCTGCTCCAGCTCTAGCACATCTTAAAGTTGGGTCTGGTTCAACATCACAGAATACTTTAAATTGGATTCCGTTTCTTTCTAATACTTCTGTAACCTTGTTAGTGTATCCTAAGTCAAATAATACCTTATCTGTTACGATAAATGCTTTCTTTTTGCCCATATCTTTTAATTCATCAAGAGCGATTGGTAAACAACCGTATTTGAAGTAAGTCTTTTCTGGAACTCTAAACCAAAGCATGTTTTCTCTCCTTCTAGCTACAGTTTTAACATTAATTAAATGTTTTGGACCAACGTTTTCTGAAACTGAGTTTCCACCCCATGATCCACATCCAAGAGTTAAAGATGGTGCTAACTTAAAGTTAAATAAGTCACCGATAGCTCCTTGAGATGCTGGCATGTTTATTAATGTTCTAGCTGTTTTCATTTTTTCACCGAATGCAGCTATTCTGTCTTTAGATTTTATTTCGTCAGTGTAAAGTATTGAAGTATGACCCATACCACCTAATACTATTAATCTATCAGCTTTTTCTAAAGCTTCTTCGAAATTCTTAACTTTATAAAGAGCTAATACTGGAGATAATTTTTCGTGTGAGAATGGTTCTTCTAATTCTACTGAAGTAACTTCTCCAACTAAAACCTTAGCAGTTTCTGGAACTGTAACTCCTGCCATTTTAGCTATCTTATAAGCAGATTGACCAACCATGTCAGCATTTAATCCGCCTTTTTCGTTTAAGATTATCTTTCTTACTTTATCTATTTCTTCGCCTTTAAGGATATAAGCTCCTCTTGCAGCTAATTCTTTTTTAACTTCATCGTAAACTTGTTCTAAAACAACTAATGATTGTTCTGATGCACAGATTACACCATTATCAAATGTTTTAGATAATAATACTGAGTTTACAGCCATTTTTATATGAGCTGTTTCATCGATTATTGCTGGAGTATTTCCTGCTCCAACTCCTAAAGCTGGTCTTCCTGATGAGTAAGCAGCTTTAACCATTGCTGGACCACCTGTTGCTAATATTATGTCTGATTCAGCCATAACATTTTGTGATAATTCAACTGATGGTTGATCTATCCATCCGATTATTCCTTCTGGAGCTCCTGCTTTAACTGCTGCATCTAAAACAACTCTTGCTGCTTCGATTGTAGCGTTCTTAGCTCTTGGATGTGGAGAGATGATTATTGCATTTCTAGTCTTTAATGCTATTAAAGTCTTGAATATTGCAGTTGAAGTTGGGTTAGTTGTTGGAACGATAGCAGCAATAACTCCTATTGGTTCTGCAACTTTAGTAACTCCATAAGTATGATCTTCTTCTAAAACACCACAAGTTTTCATATCCTTGTATTGATTGTATATGTATTCTGCTGCGAAGTGGTTTTTAACAACCTTATCTTCAACGATACCCATACCAGTTTCTTCTACTGCCATTTTAGCTAATCTTATTCTTTCATTATTAGCTGCGATAGCTGCTGCTCTAAAGATTTTATCTACTTGTTCTTGAGTGAATGTTGCAAATTCTTTTTGAGCTCTTCTTAGTTCAGTGATTCTTTGTGTTAATTCTTGAGCGTTTGTAACTTTCATTCCTGTTCCTCCAAATCAATTTATCTTAAATTTTGTTGATTTCAATTACCTATTTTATTATTCCCATAAAATTATGTTAAATGCTTGTTATTTTTTTAACACATCTTACAAGCTTATTTTAGTGTATTGTTTATTTTTTGTCAAACTTTTTTTAATGATTTTTTAGTTAAATTGAATTATTCTCCATATTTATTTTTACAAAAAACCTGTTAACCTCAGCCTTTATCACTCTATTTCTAAATTTAAAATATTTTCTGAAAATTAAATATTTTGTTCAACTTTGTTATTTTTTATTCATCCACATTTTTACTTTTATGTATTTTTAATTATAATTGTTATTTTTTTATCAATTTATTCAAATAAATTTTATTTATTACTTAGATTACGATTTCAATCAAATAATTTACAATTCATATAGTTTAAAAGTTTCCTATACGCTCAAATTCCTTTCTATATTTAGTCTTATACAGAAAAATAAAAAGCAGTTCAATTACATTAAACTACTTTTTATGTATTAATTTTTTATAATTAATTCTTATTAAAAATTCTCTGCAATAACTTCAGCAATTGCTTCTGCTACAAGTTGTTGACTGTTTGAATCAGCACATCTCTCAGCTTCTTTCTCATTACTTAAGAATCCTGTTTCAACTAATACCGCAGGCATATTTGTATTTCTTAAAACAAATAAACTTCCCGATGCTGATTGTTCATCAGATTTCACACCTCTATCTGCTGCATTTAACTTGTTAACTATATTATCATTGATTAATTTTGCAAGCTTTTTAGATTTTGCCACTCTTTCAGCATCTACTCCACTTCCATAGTTATCATCTTTAGCTGCAACACTGTAGTATGATTCTATTCCATTTGCTTCTGGAATTCCATCTACTGCATTATGATGAATACTTATAAAAAATTCTGCATCAGCTTCGTTAGCCACATCTACTCTATGAGATAAACTGTCATTAAGATCTGTAAATTTCTGATTTTCAGTTCTAGTCAAAATTACAGTAAAGCCTCTTTTTTCAAGTTCTACCTTTAACTTTTTAGCAACCTGCATGTTTAAATCAGTTTCAATATAATTTATGTCATTTATTGTTGTTTTAACCCCTTCATCTTTTCCGTAAGCATGTCCCGGGTCTACAACTATAACTTTACCTTCTGTTTTTGTATTATCATCCGTAGAACCTAATACTGCTTTTCTCTTTCCATCAGAACCAATCTCATATCCATCTACAGTATCATTTATAATCATTTTTCCACTTGATTTATCTAAGTAATAATATGATATACCATTGTCATCACTGAACCAACCAGTTTTCATACAGCCATCATTATCAAAAAAGTATCTATAATTATTTATATTTACCCATCCTGTAGCCATACTTCCATTTTCACTTAAATAATAATTTTTTCCTTCTATACTTCTTAATCCAGTAACCATACTTCCATCACCTTGAAGGTAATACCAAGAATTATTTGCAAGCTTCCATCCTCTTGCCATAGTTCCTGATTCATTCATATAATACCAAGTCTCACTATCTTTAAGCCATCCAGTTACCATATTTCCATCACTGTTTAGATAATACCAGTTTCCATCAGGATTAATCCATCCAAAGACTTTTGTATTATCATCTTTATAATAACTCCAAGAATTATTTTCTTTTTTCCATCCTATATTCGATGTTACATTTATTGAATTATTAACATTTGTATTTATAGATAATATTTCAGATTGTAAACTCACAACTTCTTCTTTTTCAATACCAGCAAAAACTAGTAAACTTTTATATAACTTATTTACTTCTTCTCCATAAGTTGCACTTGGTGCCCATTTTCCTGATCCTCCAAGTTCATTTATGGTTTTACATCTTCCCATTATAGTTTTAAAATGCCTTGGATCATAAGTATCACTCTTTGGATATCCCTCTGCACCAGCATATAATGCTAAATGATCCAAATGAGCTTGTACTCCTTCTTTCCATGAATTAAATTTTTGATGAGCATCTGGATCATTATCGTCTCCACCCTTTTCTATTTTGAGCCCACATGGATTGCAATAACTTTCATCTAAAACACCACCAAAATTTCCATATCCAGTTTCTTTGGCTGCCTGAGCATATGCTATTGCAGGATTTACTCCTCCACATTCTTCTGCATATTTCCAATACAAATCTGCTAAATCAATAAATGTTTCAGTTGCATTTCTTTCTTTTGCCCATTCTTTTGCTTGTTTTACAGTAACTGCACAATCCGATAGTATATTATAATCTTTTATTGTCTCTGCCTGTACTTTCTTAGGCTGAATAAATAAAATAACTGTTATCAAACACATTAGTATAGCTATAAATCTTTTCTTTATATTCACTACTATTACCTTCCTTAATATATTTCCTTTTATTCTTCATAGTTTGATAATATTAAAAAGCAAGCTATTATTTTATTCTTAATAATAGCTTGTTATAAATATATAATTTAAATGCTCTTTTGAATACTACTTAAACTTTAAAAGTTAACATCAGTTCCATAGTATGTGCATTCAAATAATTTTTCCATTGTTTCTTCATCTATCTCTCTTGGACTTGATCCTGTACATGCATCTAGAATTGCATTATGTGCTATAAACTTAACATTAGATTTAAAATCAGCCTCTTCAACTCCATATTCTTTCATTGAATGAGGAATACTTAAATCATCATTGAATTCATTGATTAATTTAATTAACGAATCTGTTAATTCAGCATCTGTGTTTCCTTCTAATTTTAATGCTCTTGCAATATCAGCATATCTATCTTCACATACTTTTCTGTTATATTTTATTACATATGGTAAGAAAATTGCATTAGCACATCCATGAGGAATATGGAATACAGCTCCTACTTTATGTGCCATAGAGTGAACTATTCCAAGTAATGCATTTGAAAAGGCCATTCCAGCTAAGCACTGAGCTTCATGCATTAAATTTCTAGCAGTTTTATCTCCTTCAAATGATTTTACTAAATTTTCATTTACCATTTCTATAGCTTTTATTGCTAATGGATCACTAAAGTTTGATCTTAATGATGCTGTATATGCTTCAATTGCATGAGTTAATGCATCCATTCCTGTATGAGCCACTAATTTAGCAGGCATTGTTTGAGCTAATTCTGGATCTACTATAGCTATATCTGGTGTTATATTAAAGTCCGCTAAAGGATACTTAATTTTTTCTGTGTAATTTGTAATTACTGAAAATGCTGTAACTTCTGTAGCAGTACCACTTGTAGATGGAATAGCTACAAATTTAGCCTTTTGTCTAAGTTCTGGTAAACCAAAAGGAACAACTGCTTGTTCAAAAGTAAAATCTGGGTATTCATAGAATATCCACATAGCCTTTGCAGCATCTATTGGTGATCCTCCACCCATAGCTACTATCCAGTCAGGCTGGAATTTTCTCATAGCTTCTGCACCCTTCATAACAGTTTCAACTGATGGATCTGGTTCTACACCTTCAAATAATTCAACTTCCATTCCAGCTTCTTTTAAGTAATTTTCAACTTTTTGAAGAAAACCAAATCTTTTCATTGATCCTCCACCAACTACAACAAAAGCTTTCTTTCCTTTTAAAGTCTTAAGTACTTCTAATGAACCTTCTCCATGATAAATATCTCTTGGTAAAGTAAAACGTGCCATAAATTGTCCTCCTAATTTTTATTTATATATAAAATAGACAATATAATTATATCATATATTTTTAAAATTAAATCCATTTTTAGAAATAATATGTAATTGATGGTTTGTAATATTTTTATCATTTAATCAACAAAAAAGAGAATCCATGATTGAATTCTCTTTTTTATTGAATATAAATATATATTTATATCAAATAGTTTGTGTATGTTTTATTTTATGATAAATTAATTATGAGCATTATTTAAAATTTTATTATTTAAGATATTCATCAATAGCAGCTGCTGCTTTTTTACCAGCTCCCATTGCTAAAATAACTGTTGCTGCACCAGTAACTGCATCACCACCAGCATAAACGCCTTCTTTTGTAGTTAATCCATTTTCGTCTGCAACTAGGCATTTCCATTTGTTAATATCTAAACCTTCTGTAGTTGAAGATATTAATGGATTTGGTGAAGTTCCAAGAGACATAATTACTGTATCAACATCCATTACAAATTCAGAATTTTCTTTAACAACAGGTCTTCTTCTTCCTGAAGCATCTGGTTCACCAAGTTCCATCTTAACACACTTCATACCTTTAACCCATCCATTTTCATCTGTTAAGATTTCTGTTGGATTAGTTAATACATCAAAAATTATTCCTTCTTCTTTAGCATGATGTATTTCTTCAGCTCTTGCAGGAAGTTCTGCATCACTTCTTCTATAAACAATGTGAGTTTCTGCACCTAGTCTTAAAGCAGTTCTTGCAGCATCCATAGCAACATTACCGCCTCCGACTACTGCAACTTTTCTTCCAGCTCTTACTGGAGTTTCATATTCTTCCTTGAAAGCTTTCATTAAGTTTACTCTTGTTAAGAATTCATTTGCAGAGAATACACCATTTGCATTTTCTCCATTGATTCCCATGAATTTAGGAAGTCCTGCACCTGATCCTATAAATACAGCATCAAACTTTTCCTCTTTCATCAATTCATCAATAGTTATTGTTCTTCCGATAACTACATTTGTTTCAATCTTAACTCCAAGCTTTTTAATATTTTCAATTTCAGCTTTAACTACATCTTCTTTTGGTAATCTAAATTCAGGAATACCATAAACTAAAACTCCGCCAGCTTCATGTAAAGCTTCAAATATTGTTACATCATATCCTTTTTTAGCTAAATCTCCAGCACAAGTTAATCCAGCAGGTCCACTACCTATAACTGCAACTCTCTTACCATTTGGAGCTTCAACATCTGATAAGTCTATCTTATTTTTTCTTGACCAGTCAGCAGTAAATTTTTCTAATTTTCCAATTGCTACTGCTTCACCTTTAATTCCAAGTACACATTTACCTTCACATTGACTTTCTTGAGGACAAACTCTTCCACATACAGCTGGTAATGCACTATATTTAGCAATTTCCTTAGCAGCAGCTTCAAAATCTCCTTCTTTAGCTTTTGCTATAAATCCTGGTATATTAACCGACACAGGACAACCTTCTACACATTTAGGGTTTTTACATCCTAAACATCTATTAGCTTCTTTTATTGCTTGTTCTTCTGTATATCCTAAGCATACTTCTTCAAAGTTCTTAGCTCTAACTTCTGGAGCCTGTTCTGTTACAGGTGTTCTTTTCATTCTATCTTGCATATTCATTATTTATCACCTCTGCATCCACAACCACCATGGCTATGAGTGTTCCCTTCTTCTAATTTTAAAGTAGCTCTGCCTTCTTCTGATTTATACATTGCTTGTCTTCTCATAGATTCATCAAAATCAATTAAATGACCATCAAATTCTGGACCATCTACACATGCAAATTTAATTTCATTTCCTACAGTAACTCTACATGCACCACACATACCTGTACCATCAACCATTATAGGATTTAAACTAACAGTTGTTTTTATTCCTAATTCTTTTGTAAGCATAGCCATAAATTTCATCATTATCATTGGTCCAATTACAACTGCATGATCATATTTATTACCATCATCAACTAATTTTTGAAGACAATCTGTAACTCTTCCATTGAACCCATATGAACCATCATCTGTAGCAATATAAAGGTTTCCTGCTACTTTTTTCATTTCTTCTTCTAATATTAATAATTCTTTATTTCTACTTCCAACTATAACATCACATGCTATTCCATGTTCATGCATCCATTTTACTTGAGGGTATACTGGTGCTGCACCAACTCCACCAGCAACAAATATTATATTTTGTTTCTTTAATTCTTCAATATCTTCATTTACAAATTCACTTGGAACACCTAATGGTCCAACAAAATCAGCTACGAATTCGCCTTCTTTAAATTCTGCTAATTGTTTAGTACCTGCACCAACAGTTTGGAAAACTATTGTTACAGTTCCTTTTTCCTTGTCATAATCAGCTATTGTTAAAGGGATTCTTTCACCTTTTTCATCATTTTTTATTATTATAAATTGACCTGGTTTTGCTGATTTTGCAACTCTAGGTGCTTCTATATCCATTAAATATATGTTATTTGTAAGTTCTCTTTTACTAACTATTTTAAACACTCGTATTTCCTCCTATTTATATATACTAACACGTAATTACTTTGTTTTACCGACTTTAATACTTCACATAAGGTACTCTAAAAGGTCCCATAATATCAAAAATGAAGTCTCTTTCTTTTAATAATTCTAATTTTTTTATATTATCTTTTATTCTTTGCAAAACTACAGTTATAATTTTCCTTTCCTTATTGTAATCTATTATTTCCAAGGAAATATCATTATCTTCATTATTATTTTTCACAATAATAAACAGCCCTATCTTTGCAGTTTTAACAATATCCGGTGCTTCTATATCAATTAAATATACTTCATCCATAAGTTTTTTCTTTCCGAAAATTTTATATGACATACGCCCCACCTCAGCACCATAATATAGTACTTTTTCTTTTTATTGTATATATTGTTTACATTGACAAAAGCTCCCTTAGACAGAGAGCATTTGCTTTACTAATATATTTTGAAATTATATATTAAAGATTCACTTCAGTTCCATAGTATGTGCATTCAAATAACTTAGCCATTGTAGCATCATCTATTTCTCTTGGGTTAGATCCTGTACATGCATCTACTACTGCATTATGAGATATAAATTCAAGATTAGCTTTGAATTCAGCCTCTTCAACTCCATATTCTTTCATTGAATGAGGTATGCTTAATTTATCATTGAATTCATTGATTAATTTAATTAATGAATCTGTTAATTCAGCATCTGTGTTTCCTTCTAATTTTAATGCTCTTGCAATATCAGCATATCTATCTTCACAAGATTTTCTATTATATTGTATTACATATGGTAAGAAGATTGCATTAGCACATCCATGAGGAATATGGAATACAGCTCCTACTTTATGTGCCATAGAGTGAACTATTCCAAGTAATGCATTTGAGAATGACATTCCAGCTAAACATTGAGCTTCATGCATTAAATCTCTAGCAACCTTATCTCCTTCAAATGATTTTACTAAGTTTTCATTCACCATTTCTATAGCTTTTATTGCTAATGGATCACTAAAGTTTGATCTTAATGATGCTGTATATGCTTCAATTGCATGAGTTAATGCATCCATTCCAGTGTGAGCTACTAATTTAGCAGGCATCGTTTGAGCTAAAGCTGGATCTACTATAGCAACATCTGGAGTTAAGTTGAAATCAGCTAAAGGATACTTAATCTTTTCTGTATAATTTGTAATTACTGAGAATGCTGTAACTTCTGTAGCAGTACCACTTGTAGATGGAATAGCTACAAATTTAGCCTTTTGTCTAAGGTCTGGTAATCCGAAAGGAACAACAGCTTGTTCAAAAGTAAAATCTGGGTATTCATAGAATATCCACATAGCCTTTGCAGCATCTATTGGTGATCCTCCACCCATAGCTACTATCCAGTCAGGTTCAAAGTTTCTCATAGCTTCTGCACCCTTCATAACTGTTTCAACTGATGGATCTGGTTCTACCCCTTCAAATAATTCAACTTCCATTCCAGCTTCTTTTAAGTAATCTTCAACTTTTTGAAGAAAACCAAATCTTTTCATTGATCCTCCACCAACTACAACGAAAGCTTTCTTTCCTTTTAAAGTCTTAAGTGCTTCTAATGCACCTTCTCCATGATATAAGTCTCTTGGTAAAGTAAAACGTGCCATAAATTGTCCTCCTAAATATATCTGTGGTTTTATTTTTCTTTTCACAGAATATATATAGCAAAATCCGTGCCAACTTGTTATTTTTTTATCAAGCAAGTGTTTTTAAGGGTTTGTGATTTCAAGTTTCTATAATAAACAAAAAACTGTCCTAAATCAAGACATTTTTTCTTATTTTTATGTCTTATTTTAGGACAGCGTACTATTTTAGGACGTTTTTATTCCATATTTCTTTATTTTTAGATATAATGTGTTCCTACTAATACCTAATGCTTTTGCAGTTTTAGTCATATTATTTCCAAATTTTAATATTGCTTTTTCAATAGTTTTCCTTTCAAGGAAATTTAAATTCAAATTATTGTTTTCATTTTCACAAAGTTGATTATTATTCTCATTTGCATTGAATTTATATATATTCTCATTGTTAAAATCTTTTTTATGTTCTTCATCCCACAGATCAAAAGAAATATTCCCTTCTAAATTAACAATATTCTCAATATAATTCTCTAACTGCCTTATGTTACCAGGCCAGCTATATGATAATAAATTAGAATATAGTTCATCATTTATTTTAGGTATTGGCTTATTTAATTTAAATGATTTTATTGTCAAAAAATATTCCATTAATTTTTGTACATCATCTTTTCTCTCTCTTAGAGGAGGTAGTGTTATTGGAATTACACATAATCTATAATATAAATCTTCTCTAAAATTTCCTTTGTTTACTTCTTCTTTTAAATTTTTATTTGTTGCTGCAATAACTCTAACATCTATCGGAATTTCCGTACTTCCACCAAGTCTTGTTACTCTTGATTCCTGAAGAACTCTTAAAAGATTAACCTGCATATCTAGTGGCATTTCTCCTATTTCATCAAGAAATATAGTTCCACCATTAGCAACTTCAAACTTCCCTGGCTTTCCACCTTTTTTTGCTCCAGTAAATGTCCCATCTTCATAGCCAAAAAGTTCACTTTCTATTATGTTATTAGGTATGGCTCCACAATTTATAGCTACAAATTTTTTATTTCTTCTTAAACTATAATTATGCATTGCTTGCGCTAGAACCTCTTTCCCCGTACCACTTTCTCCTTGTATAAGTACAGTTGAAGGACTATTAGCTATTATTTTACTATTAGTAACAACATTTTTTATTGCAGCACTTTCCCCTATAATATCGTTAAAGGTTAAAAATGCACCTGTAGCAGATTTAATATCATAATTTTCTTTCATATTACTCATAGTAATTACCATACCTATTACCTGATCTTTATGTGTTATACCCTTAAATACAAGTTCTGTCTTATAGTTACTTGAATGACTAATCTTTACCTCTTTAATGATTGTACTATTATCATTATTTAATTCATCTAAAATATTTCCTAGATTAGGAACAATATGATATATATCTTCTTTTATTAAAAATTCCTTTTCTTTCTGGAATATATCCACGCCAAACTTATTTATGTTAGTTATTTTCCCTTGCTTGTCTACAATCATTATCCCTTTTTCAACATTGTCTATTATACTTTCCATATAATTATATGTTTGATTTAAGATATCATTAATTTTATTTTTATCAATCTCATTTTCAATTGCTTTCACACCAAAAACTACTAAACCTAATGTATGTGGATGTTTCATGCTACTTTTTCCTGTTAAGTTTAAAGTTCCTATAATATCTCCATTCTCATTGTGAATTGGAGCTGCTGAACATGTTAAACTATGAAGACCTTCTATATAATGCTCCTGAGCAGTTATCTGTACACATCTATTTTCTTTAATTGCAGTTCCCATTGCATTTGTACCAATACTCCGCTCATCCATGTAAGCTCCTACTTTTAAATCCATACAATTTAGGGATTTAGTTATTTTTTCAGCTCCTCTAATATAAAGAATGCAACCTTCATTATCAGTTAGTACTATAATAAACTCTTCATCTTCAACAGCAGAAAAAACCATATCAATATATATTCTTGATATTTCTATTAATTCCTTATTTCTAGCAAGGATTCTTTCTAATTCTTCACCATATAATATTTTTCGTGAACATTTAGATTTCTTTTCAACACCATATACTCTGCTTCTTTCATGTGAGTTTTGGATTAATATTTGCATATTTTCCATTTTAATATTCCACCTTTTATCTTAAGTTTCATTTATAGAATATATTTAGTACTCTGTATTATTTTACAAAATAACTATAATTATTATATCATATTGAACACTTATATAAGTGTAAATGCTATGATTTTAAATTTGAAATTACACTATTGCAGCATCTAAAATACCATAAAAAAATAGAATCTACCTATTTAATATTTCTTATAGGTAGATTCTATTACTATTATATTTATATTAAATTGCGTTAACTTCAGCTAAAGTTGGCATTGAAGCTATAGCACCATAATTAGTGCAAGTTATTGCCCCTACTTTATTAGCAAAAGCTATTATTTCTTTCCATTTATCCATGCTGATGTTCTTTTTATCCTCAATATCAGATACTTGCTTTAATACAGCACCAACAAATGAATCTCCTGCTCCAGTTGAATCAACTTGGTTTATCTTTATTGAAGGTATTATTACATTTTCACCATCAACACTTAGGTAAGTTCCCTTAGATCCTAAAGTTATAGTTACAACTTTAACCCCTAAGTCATGTAAAGCCTTAACACCTGCTTCTAAATCTTTTTCACCAGTAATTAATGTTAATTCTTCATCACTTAGTTTAGTAAAATCACTATGTTTTAAAAACGCTTTACTGTCTTCAACAAATTGTGGTAGCATATCAGGTTTTATTAATGCATCTCTGTAGTTAGGATCAAAAGATACATATAAATTACTTTGTTTTGCATAATCCAATAACTTAAAATAAGTCTTCTTTAATTCACCTTCTAAGAATCCTGTAGCCGATCCAAAGTGAATTATATCTGTTGAAGTTATTTTTGATGTATCAACATTATCAAAAGAATATTCTCCATCGCTTCCTCTTAAGAAATCAAAGTTACGTTCTCCATCAGCATCAATTCCTACCAATGCCATTGTAGTGCTTCCTTTTTCTACTGTCATTTCAGTATTTATGTTTAAATCCTTTAAGATTTGAACTAAAAATTTACCAAAAAAATCATCTCCAACTTGACCTAAAAACGCAGCATTACCTTCTAATTTAGTTATGGCTGCAGCAACATTTGCAGGAGCTCCTCCTGCTTTTTTTTCAAATTTTTCTCCATCCTTTAAACCTTTATTATCAACACATACCATGTCGATTAATAGTTCACCAATACAAAATACATTTTTATTCATATTTAATCCCCCTTAGATTCCAAATATTTAATTCACTCATTTTAACTTTATTATCACTTTTTATCTCTATTTTAAAATCATCAAACTTAGGGAAATACATTAATGTAGTTGTCTCTAATCCCTCTTGATAATATATTTCCATAACAGAATTGTCAATAAACATATGTAATTTTAATGTTTTATCAACATTCAGCTTAAATTTCCTTATTCCTTTTCCACCAAGTTTCATATTATTTCTATCAATAATACAAACTCCATTTTCTTTATTATAAGTTAAGTTTATATATTCATCTCTGAATATAAATTTAAAATCTATAAAAGTACATTCTTCTAATAACAACTCTAAATCTATTTCTATATTTCTAGAATCTAAATCTAGTGAATATTCATTTATATTTAAATCCTTAACTGATACAATCTGCTTTTCTCTTAAATTTTCAACTTCTTTAAGTGGCTTTTGATATAAAACATTATCTTTGTATTCAAGAACTCTAGGTAACGTTAATGGGAACATCCATCCTCCATTTTCTCCACTAGGATATTCACTATCTTTATCTGGCATTCCAACCCAGCCAATCATTATATTCTTATCGTTATGAGTAAACACCTGAGGTGCATAAAAATCAAATCCCATATCTATTTCTTTAAATTCCGAATGATTTTTTAATTGTGGTACCTTAAAATCTAAATTTCCTATAACATATCCTGATTGATATATATTTTGATTTTTAAATTCTTCTGCTTCTAACCCTTGTGGTGAAAATAAAAATGCATATTTATCATCATTAACCTTTATAATATTAGGACATTCCCACATATATCCGAATTCTTTCATGTCAGTTTCTAATTCACCAACAAGTTCCCATTTTTCAATATCATCAGATTTGTATATTAAAGCAGCTCCAGTTAAGTTTTCTCTTTGTACTCCAAGAACCATATAATATATACCTTCATTTACAAATATCATTGGATCTCTAAAATGTGCTGTATATCCATCAGGTTGCTTAGGTATTATAGGTCCTCTTTTTTCAAATGATCCATCTTTATTATAATCAACTATACATTGATAAGATTCTCTTTCATCTTTTTCATTTTTAACATTCCCTGTATAGAATAATTTTAATATATCATCCTTTACATATGCACCACCTGAATAGCATCCATTTTTATCAAACCAGTCTTCAGGCTTTAAAATTATTTCAGGTTTAGTAAAATTCACAAAATCAGTAGTTTTAACTAATGCCCAATGCTTAGTTTTGTGTTCACATCCAAATGGATTCCATTGATAGAAAATATGGTACTTTCCATTAAAATAACTTAATCCATTAGGATCATTAACTAAGCCAAACGGCATTTCTATATGATTTTTATTTCTCCATATATTATTGTCATTATTGCTATAAAAATTATTTAAATCTTGTTTTACTTTTTCATATATATTCGTCATAACTACCTCTTTTCTTAAAACTTTAAGTCTTTATAATTAAATCTTCAACACTTTCTCTTTCAATTAGTTTTAATGGTATATCATTTTTTTCATCTAGCTCTTTACCTTCAATCAAATCTAAAATTCCTTGAGCAGTTTTTTCTCCAGTAAGCTCATAATTAAAAGCTACTGTTGTTAGTGCTGGATATGCAACACTACTTATTTCATATCCTCCAAATCCTGCTACTGAAACTTCTTCTGGCACCTTTATATTGTTTTCATGTAAGTATCTAAGTATCCCAAGACATATATTATCTGTTGCGCAAGCTATTGCTGTAGGACTATACTTTAAAATTTCAGGTGTCATTTCATAAGATTTTTTAAAAGCAAATCCAGTTTCAACAAAATTTACACTACTATTTTCATTTTCATCTGTAAAAGCATCTATAAATCCTTGTTTACGTTCAATACCAACAGCCTCATCACTTTCTGTAACTCCAGCAAACACAACACTTTTATGACCTTTTTCTTTGAAATATTTTCCTAGTACAGTTCCTGCTTCATAATCATTAATCTTAATTGAATCCACATATTCACTCTTTTGCCCAGTAAATATGATAGGAACTGATACTTTACTTACTAATTTAATATGCTCTTTTGTAATTGATATTGAGTTAACTATTATTCCATCAACTCCTTGTTGCGCTAAGCTCTTAATATTAGATAACTCTTTTTCAATACTTAAATCACTTATTAAAATAATTCCCTGATAATTGTTTTCTTCTAATCTTCTATTAATTCCAGTAAGCAATTCACCTACAGTAACAGAATTAATTCTTGGAATAACAATTCCAATTAATTTACTTCTCTTTGTCTTTAACCTTTTAGCAAAAAAATTTGTTTCAAAACCAGTTTTTTCGATAGCTTCTTTTATTTTTTTTGCATTTTCTTCACTTACATAACCATTATTTAAATATCTAGATACACTGCTTTTAGATACATTAACCATATTAGCAATGTCTTGAATTGTAACTTTCTGCTTCATTTTAACCTCCATATAAGACTTACTCACTATAATTATATAGTCTTATTAAAACAATAAACAATGCACAATTCAAAATTCCTAATAAAATTCTACTGTTTAAAATCCATATAAATTCAAGACCTACCCATTAGTTGAAATCTGATAATTATAATACCTTCAGCTCTAATTAAAATTTATTAGAAATATCAAACATATTATCTGCATTGCTATAAATTTAGATAATATATTGTCTGAATAATTTGGTATTATTACAAAATATACTGATATAAATAATCTTATCAATATACTTTGTAATAATAATCTTAAAAGATCATTATTCTTTTCTATAACACGATAGATTTAGTAGAAATATATCTATTTCTACTAAATCTATTATTGCTTTTATATTAAATTATCTTTTATTCTTCAGTTTTAAAGAAGAAATAAGTTAAACAGAATGCCACAGCCATAGCTACTCCATTTATTAAAAGATATCCACCTATATTATTCATATATAGTAATATACCTGGTATAGCTGTTATTCCCATTCCTGTACCTGCCATATGAAGCATACCTGCAAGCATACCACCTACTGCTCCACCTATACATCCATATACGAATGGTTTTATAAATCTTAAGTTAATACCGAATATTGCTGGTTCAGTAATTCCTAAAAACGCTGGAACTGCTGATGAAATATATAAAGAACGTTTCTTTTTGTCTTTTGTTTTTAATGCTACTGCAACTGCAGCTGCACCTTGAGCAACTATTCCACAAGTTATCATTGCATTAAAAGGATTTAATCCTGTAGTTGATATAAGTTCAACTTCTAAAGCACTTAAAGCATGGTGAACACCAGTAACAACTATAACTTGATGTAAACCACCAACGATTGCTCCACCTATTCCAAATGGAAGTAACATAAATGATCTGATAGCACCAAAAACTATTTGTTCTGCACTATGCATTATTGGTCCAACAATTAATAATCCTAATATCATAGAAATTAATAATGTTATAAATGGTGTTACAATTAAATCTAATACATCTGGTATTACTTTTTTAAGAGCCTTTTGTATCTTAGCTGCAAGTATTCCAAGTACTAATGCTGGTAATACTGAACCTTGATATCCTACAACAGGAATTGTTAATCCAAGTAATGAAAGATATATAGGCTCTGCTGTTCCACCAGCAACTGCATAAGCATTTGGAAGACTAGGTGATACAAGCATTAATCCTATTACGATACCTATAACTGGTGTTCCACCAAACTTCTTCATTGTTGACCATGCAACTAATGCTGGTAAAAATGCAAAGGCTGTATCTGTTAACACTTCAGTGAATAAGTAAAAATTAGTTCCTGTTTGTAACAATCCTAGGTTTGTTAACAAGCCTCTTAATCCCATAAATAATCCTGTTGCTACCAATACAGGTATTATAGGAACGAATACATCTCCAAAAGTTCTTGAAATCTTTTGTAATAATGACATATTTGCATATGCATCTTCCTTGGTACTACTATTTGCTAAATCTTCTGATCCACCAACTATTTCTGCATATACTTTATTAACAAATCCTGTCCCTAAAATAATTTGATATTGAGCTGCCGCAAAGAACTGTCCCTTTACTCCGTCAATATTTTCTATTGCTTTTTCATCTATTCTGTCTTTATCATTTACGATAATTCTTAATCTAGTCGCACAGTGTTCAATTGATTTGATGTTTTCTTTCCCACCAATATGTTCTAAAATCTGTTTTGCTACTACTTGTTCTTTCATACATATATCCTCCCACATTTTTCAAAAATCGTTTTCATGAGTATATGATACCAATTCCATATATGCAATGTCAATGGTTTTCAAAAAAAAATTTTTGTTAGTTTTTTAACATATTTAGCTTTTATTTTAATGTTTTTTCATTATTTTCTAATATTTAATATTTAATACCCATTATTTTTTCTAATAAAGATAAATTTTATAATTATTTTTAATAAATTTAATTAAAAAAATATTATTTTTTGATATCAATTACATAATCAAAATGTGATATCAGTTCCACAAAAAAGTGTTTTTTGTACATATTCCTTTCTCATTTAGTTATTATCAAAAAATTAATATTTATGTATTCTCTAAAAAAAAATAGTTTTTTGATTAATAAATCAAAAAACTATTTTTTTATCTTATTTGCATTTTTCCTCTATATACAATTTTCACTATCTTCTCAAGCTCTTCATTTAATGCAAGCTGGACTTTTTTCCTATCTTTAAATTCAAAGGTATATATTTTTAATCCCTTTATATTTTTATTGAAAAGAGCATCTTTACTAATTGCATTATTTGAAGATTCATATACAAATTCAACATCCTCAGAATTTATCTTCTTAACAACTTTTCTTCTACTTCCAGCATATATTTTACTTACATCTATATTTCCATTGAATAATTCATACTCATAGTCTATGAATGAAAAATATGTAACTAAAAAAAATATAACTGCAGCTATTTGCATCAGCAGTGCTATTAGTGGTGAGATTAAAAAAAACATTAATACTCCAAATACGAGTACTGCTATAACAGCAGTCTTAATATTTTTTAATGTGTTCCTACTCTTATCACATGCTATAAATTGTTCTAAAAATACCTCCATAACGCTAACATCCCCTTTAAGTATAAAATTTACTATAATTAAACTTTATTTTTTATTTATACGATTTCATTATACCTTATATTTAGCTATCTTTCATATACTTATTACTTTGTTAACATAATATTTATATATACTTACAAATCTTCTAGTAATTTTATATGAAGATTAACTATCCTTATTCGAATAAAATTTTAATAATTATATAATATCTGTGATATAATATACATATATTGGTAATTATTATAGGAGGGTTAAATTCGAATGGGAATTAATGAGATAATAAAAGTGGGTAATAATATAAAAAAAATTCGTAAGGAGAAGAATATATCTCAAAAAGATATGGCAAAAAAATTAAATATGCCTTCTTCCACTTATTCCAATTATGAAAATAATAATAGAGAACCAAATGCATTAACTCTAAAAAAAATAGCTGATGTACTGTCTGTAGACGTTCACGACTTATTGAATGTGCAATCTTCTAATAACAATGTGGGAGAAAAATATTTATCAGATGACAGCACTACGATTAACGTAATTGAAAACTTAATAAAACTCTGTGAATTCACAATAAACTTCAACAAGCTTCCAATTGATGATGCAGAGTTACAGTCTTCATTAAAACTTGCAATAGAAAATAATACAATTCCTCTAACATATATAAGTAATGGATATGGAGATCTCGATTTAACTAATGAAGAATTTATGGAGTTTACAGATAAAATATTGCGTTTTGTTAAATTTGAAGTAAATGAGCTTATTTCAAATAAATCTTCTTAATATCATAATTTAGTTCAAAATATAAATCAAAGTGAAAGGCAAACTATTTATGAGCTCAAAACAAAAAAGCATCTATGTTTAAATTTAGAAATTAATTTAAACATAGATGCTTTTTTATAATTCAAATTCTTAATTTTCTTTTTCACCAATAACTTTATATATATATTCTAAGTCAAGTGATTCTCTAAGTGAATTTGCTAATATATCATATTGGCTTTCCTTATATTCTTTCATATTGAAAGTCTTTATATTTTCCGAACTTAATCCCTTTAATTCCAGAAGTGTTTCTATAATTTCTTTAGATACTGTCTCTTTATCAAAAATTCCATGAATATATGTTCCATAAACATTACCCTCGTTAACAATATTCTTATTATTAGTTGTATCACCCATATGTATTTCATATCCTTCAAATACTACATCCGAAAGGCTACTGAATACTCCACTTACTTTTTCAAGTTTTCCTTCAACTCGAACTCGTGTCTTTTCTTTTTCGAATATAGTTTCACACGAAAGTAATCCAAGACCAGATATTTCTCCACCATACTCTACATTGTGGGGATCTTTTAATGTAAGTCCAAGCATCTGATATCCTCCACATATTCCAAAGAGTGGCTTATTCTTAGATACATGCTTCATTATAGACGCTTCTAATCCACATTCTCTAAGCCAAATTAAATCTGATATTGTATTTTTAGTACCTGGAAGTATTATTAAATCTGGATTTTTTAATTCTTTTACCGAACCAACATATCTTACAGAAACTCCATCAATATATTCTAAAGCATTAAAATCAGTGAAATTAGATATTCTAGGGAGTCTTATTACTGCAATATCTACTAGGGCAATCTCTTCTCTTACATTAAATCTTTCAGTTAAGCTATCTTCATCATCTACATCAATATTCAAATATGGAACAACACCTGTAACTGGTACGTTTATTGCATCTTCAAGCATCTTCAAACCAGGCTCAAGTATAGATTTATCCCCTCTAAATTTATTAATAATAGTACCCTTAACCATGTTCTTCTCATCTTCTTTTAAAAATAGCATAGTTCCTGCAAGGGAAGCAAAAACACCACCTCTATCTATATCTCCAACAATAAATACTGGCGCTTGTGCTAACTTTGCCATCCCCATATTTACAATATCATCATCATTAAGATTTATTTCAGCAGGACTTCCCGCTCCTTCAATTACGATAATGTCATTTTCCTCTGCCAATTCATTAAAAGCCTTCATTATATCGGGGATAAGTTTTTTCTTTTGTGCAAAATAGTCCTTTGCACTCATATCTCCTACAACTTCACCATTTACTATAACCTGAGATCCAGTATCGCTTGTAGGCTTTAACAATATTGGATTCATACGTACATCAGGTTCTATTCCAGCTGCTTCAGCCTGCATCACCTGCGCTCTCCCCATTTCAAATCCATCTTTAGTTATAAACGAATTTAATGCCATATTCTGCGATTTAAACGGTGCTACCTTGTACCCATCCTGCTTAAAAATCCTACACAATCCTGCAACAATAAGACTTTTGCCGGCATTTGAAGCAGTTCCCTGTATCATTATTGTCTTTGCCACAATCTTTCCTCCATTATCTAAAAGATTAATAAATAATTCTATTTTAATATGTTCTTATATAGATTCTAAAACATTAACTCTTTTATTATTTTTTATCCACAAAGCCTTATCTATTTCTATTAAATATCCACAGCAATTATCCACTTGCCAACAATAAAATTCTTTATTAGGATGCGAATACTTATCTAATATGGACATTATTGTTCCACCATGGACAATTATTGCTGCATTATTAATTTTATTATCTATAATATTCTTTATTACCTTATCAAAGCCTCTTATACTACGCCTTTTAAAAGCTTCAGTATTTTCTCCATTTGGAAAAGGCATTGACCCATTGCTATCAATCCATTTTTGATAATCCTCATTTCCATCTAGGTCTTTGTAATTTTTATTTTCAAAATCACCAAAATCACATTCTCTTAAATCATCAAATATTAATGGTTCACAATAATTGTATATTATCTTTGAAGTTTCAACACACCTCTTTAAAGGACTAGAATAAACCTGTTCAGCCTTTGGAAATTCTTTATTTTTAGCAATGATAATTCCCTCATTACAAAGATTTTCATCTGTCTTTCCTATATATCTTCCATGAAGATTCCCTTCAGTTTTAGAATGTCTTATTAAAGCTATTTTAATCATTTTCTTCACCTTTAATTATAGTTCCTATACCGCATATTACCCTATGCACCTCTTTAGATTCTTTTGCTATTTCACAGCATATTCTCCCTGTCAATTCACGATATCTTCTTTCAAATTTATCTATTGGAACTATACCATAGCCTATTTCATTAGATATAATAACGGCTTTTCTATTTTCTTTTATCATTTTTTTTATCTTTTCTTTAACCTTCTCTTCATCATCATACACTACTAGAAGCTCTTTTATAAGATTATTAAAATTATATATAACAGGCTTATTACTCATTAAAATTTCTTCTGCTTTTAACCCATCAACATTCAAGCAATCTACCACATCTTCTTTTTTGAATCTACTTATATTAAACAAATATTCAAGCTTTCCTTGATTTTCTCCTCCAATTATAAAAATCACTTATTCCATCTCCTTTCCATAAAATATTCACTTTACTTATGATTATTCAAGAATACTTAAAATCTATTATTCTTTTTTGTATATCTAATATTCTACATCCTAAGTTCAATAAATCCTGTAATGAATTTCATCTACTCGTATATTATTAATTGTGAATTAATATATATTCATATTTGAATACAATCATTTTATAAAAGTATAATAAGCTTTTCTCCTAAAATAACACTTGCAAGCATAAGTAATTCACACATTTGAAGAAAATATCCTGCTAAGTCACCTGTAATTCCAGAGAATTTTTTTATAGACATATGTTTATAATAAATAAACATTAGAAATGCACTAATAATACATATGCTTCCCAAAATAGAATTAATAAACAACATAATGCCAATACAAAAAGCAATATAAATATACATAGTTATTTTTACAGTATTTTTTTGTGCTGCATCTGAAAAGCTGGCTGCAAGTCCATTAGTCTTTGCACATGGGAATGTTACTATTGAAAGAGCGCTTAAGGCTCGTGACAACATAAATCCAACACACAATATAAGTATTGACCTTAAACCAATTTCACTCCATAAGCCAAAATCAACTATAAAGTATACAACACAACTTATTAAAGCAAATGCTCCTATATGAGAATCTTTTAATATCTCTAATTTTCTTTCTACACTTTGATAGGAATTTATCGCATCCATAGTATCAACAAATCCATCAAGGTGTATTCCACCAGTTATAAGAACTGGCAAAACTGTAAGTATAGATGCTTTTAAAAGATTACCCATCTGTAGTGTATTACAAATCAGGTATACAGTAACAACTAATAATCCTATAGCTGCTCCAACCATTGGGAAAAAGCACATAGCATATTTCATATTATCCTTATTCCAATCAGTTTCAGGCATAGGTATTTTTGAATACATTGAAAATGCTATTTTAAAAGAACCCCACACTTTTAAATACCTCCTTTATGAAAAATTGGAATAGAATAAACAACTTCAACTACATTGTCAGCTTTCTTTCCAATTTCTTTATTTATTTCACCTAGATTTCTTATATATCTCATTGTGTCATCATCATAAACAATACCATCTGAGAATACTTCATTCGTCACTATTACTAAATTTTCTGCTTGATTATTTATTGATTCTATACCTCTTATTACTTCTTGTACTGTCTTATCTTTTGCTCCACCTTCAAGATACATCTCATTTGCTACTAGATTTGACATACAATCAATAAGAACTGTTGAATTATTTGATATAAATAATGACTTTAAATTTTTAAAACATTCTATGGTCTTAAAATTTTTATGGTCTCTCATTCTTTTATGTCTTTCAACTTTTTTTAAAGACTCATTATCATAGAGAAACATAGTGGCAATATAAATTAAATTATTTGATTTATAAGATACTGATAAGTCTTCAGCAAACTCTGACTTACCACTTCCACTTCCTCCAGTTATTAATGTTAACATTAAATTCCCCCAAACTCTATAAAGGTTTATATTGTTCTATTCCAATATCATTAAAGCTGCTCATTTTATTATATACAGTGCAAGCCATATCTAAAATTGGAAGTAAGGCTACTGCACCACTGCCTTCTCCAAGACACATTTCACATGTAATAAATGGTTTTAAATCAAGAGCTTCAAGAAGCATCTTTCCAGCTGGCTCTTTTGATACATGTGAAGGAAGCATATACTCAATTGTTTTATGTTCAATTTTAGATGCAACAAGAGCTGCAACTGCTGATATAAATCCATCGATTACTATTGGAATATTATATACTGCTCCGCCAATAAACACTCCTGCGAGTCCTGCAATATCGTATCCTCCAACTTTAGATAAAACATCTATAGGATCATTTAAATCAGGATCATTTAATCTTATAGATTCTTTTATAACTTGAATTTTTCTTTCAAGACCTTTCGATGTTAATCCCGCTCCTTTTCCTGTTACTTCTTCTACAGGTGCATTTAATAATACTGATGCTATTGCACTGCTTGTAGTTGTATTTCCAATGCCCATTTCACCAGTTGCTATAATATTGTATCCACATTCCTTCATATTTCCAACTAGGTTTATTCCTGTTTCAATAGCCTTTATCGCATTTTCCCTGCTCATTGCAGGTCCCTTTAATATGTTATCTGTACCATATGCTATTTTTCTGTTTAAAATATTAAATGGAATCATCTCTTCATTCTTATTTAAAGTTCTATCCATATCTCTATAAATTCCAATATCAACTGGAAAAACATCAATTCCTATTGATTTAGCCATTATACTTACGGTTGCCTTTTCATTTGTAAAATTTTCTGTTACATTTGCAGTAATTTCTTGACCTGTTTGAGTAACTCCCTCTTCAACTACACCATTATCTGCACACATTATAATTAAAGCTTTTTTATTCAAGCTAACTCTACTACATTTTGTTATTCCAGCAATCTTAATCACAGCTTCTTCAAGCAATCCAAGACTTTTTAATGGTTTTGCAATACTGTCCCATCTTCTAATAGCTTCATCTATAGACCTTTCATCCAAGTTATTTATTTCTTTTATAGCCTCTTTAAGCTTCATTGTTCTCCCCCTGTTATAAAACTATTTGTATTGAATTTACTCTTTATACTCAATACAATTATATACTTTAAGTCTTATTATAGCTTATCATTAGATACAAATATATAATATTGGTTTATACTTAAAACTCACATACTTTCAACAAATAAAATCTACCTGACTTAAAACGCAAAAAATGAGCCAACTCTATCAGTTAACTCATTCATTTAATATTATTTAAAGAGAAGCAATCCATCCCCATACTTCAATTTGTTTTAAAGCTGGGAATTCTGAATCATCTTTATTTTTTATTAGATTTGATAATTTTATCCACTCCACTTTACATTTTGGGATATCAAAGCATTGACAATCTGGACTATTAGTTGTTTTTAATATCATTTCTTCTCCATTTGACAATGATAGTTTAACACTTGTCCAATAACTATCGTGTGGATAATCAGCTCTTAAAAATAAACCAATTTTATTTATTAAAACCTCTCTTCCAAATTCAACGGTTATTTCTGCATTCTCTTTTTTATTTATCCCCCATGATTCATATGGCCATCTTCCATGTCCATCTGTTACACAAACACCATCTATTACATTGTTAGCATAAAATGCTGATTCATTTCTAGTTTCAACATTTGCTATAACATGCGGATAAATACCAATTGCATTTTTATGATCAGTAGGATTTAACGCCACATTTCTATATTGCATTAATTCTTCCTTACTAGGTTTTTCTACTGAAAAATAATGTCTATCTCCTTCAAACGCTCCATCTGGATAAGCCAATTTAGCTTCTTCAGTAAAAGGGAACTCATAATTCATTTCAGTATCTTTAAAATAAACTAACGATTTATCAATACACTTATTTATCTTAATCCATAAATATTCTCCAGGATTATAAGTTATAATTTTTACCGATGCTCCATCACCTAGAGCTCCCTTATATCCTAAATATACTCGTTCCTCACCGAATGATTCTTTAATTATATCTCCACTTCCAGAAATTAATTGAATCTTTAACATTTTACTAGACTCCTTTTTAATAATAATTAAAGTTATTTTATAAAAGCTTAATTCTCTTATTATCTTTATTAAAAACAGTTAATTTTCCAAAAATGCCTTGTCCTTTTTCGCTATAGTAAATCTTATCACCTTTAAAGGTATCAAAAGCACAGTAGAATATTGAAAATTCTTCATCACTATTTAAACTTTTCACTTCAAAGCCAATCATCTTATCCTTCTCAGCTTGTTCAGATTTACCATTTTGATGAACATATAAAGGTTTAATCTTAACAGTATCCTTCTCATAAAAAGCTTCTATCTTAATTCCTCTGTCTATAAAAGAAGAATTAGATACTAACTTATCATTATTACACAATTGGTTATATTTAGTTGAGAAAACACTCGTTAATTTAACAAAAGGATCTCCATCTAATGAATCGACTACAAAATTCATGTTTTCTGATTCAATAACTGCTTTGTCACCTGTTTTAATACATCTTGCTGTTGGGTGAATATTGTATATTGAACGCCATTTATGCTCACCAGGATAATCAATTGCTGTAAACACAATTACAATATTCATTTTGTTTTCTATAAAAGAAGTTCTTCTGATTGTATATAGATTCTTTTCTAAAACATCATGGTCCTCTTTGACATTAGCCCTTCCAGACCATACTCCTTCCAACGCTATATAATTGCCTTTTTGATTATAAGAATTACCTATTGGATCTTGTACTTCTGCATATGAAGAATCTCCACTAATTTTAAAATCTTCTCTATTATCAACATCTACAGTGTTATGCATCCATTGTTTCTTTAAACCTGTTCTTAATGGAGAATTATATAGGTAAGTAAATCTCCCTGGATCTCCTATAATATCATGTTTATTTAAATTAATAGTCACACTTCCAACAGTAGCATGTCCATGAGCACTTCCATGTCTTCCATTAAATAATGTTATTAAATGGTTATCATCTTTATATGCTAGAAATCCACTATCTATTTGTTTAAAGCATCCATTAATCGAACTATTTTCATAACTTATATACTTGTCCTTATACATACTTCCAACAAATAATATTCCTTTTTCATTTTCAGAATTAACTTCATTTGCTAAGCCCAAACATCTATATATGCTATATACATATGAAAAGTCAACATTATCACTATCATGTAAAGAAAGAAGATCTTCATTATGATTTTTGTAAAATTGTGATGCTTCCACTAAAGGTTTTAACTTTTCTCTAATATTAATTGGAACATGATGATTTGTGTATTCAGCATGCATCATAACATATGCACTGCTTAATACAACTTCATGATGATACATAGGACTCTGTTCCCATTGTATTCCATCTTGATAAAATTGGATGTCAAGTTGATCTTCCAATAAGCTCCATGACCATTTTTTATGCTCTTCATCTACTAATTCAGGGAACAAAATAGATGCTGAAAGTACACCTGTGATAAGTAAAACTCCCCAGTTACTTAGTAATTGCTTTGGTGTGTACGCTTTATATAAAAATTCTACATGTATCTTCAGTGATTCTTCTAACATCTCTATTTCTTGTTCAGTTAAATTTAAATCACTTCCTAAATATATAAGACTTCTCATCCAATTAGATAATCTTATACCAGTGTCAAGACTACGCCACGAATCTTTATTATATTCAGAAGGAGTTCCATTATATTTAATAAATTTAAAAAGATACTCCTTCCATTTTTCTATATATTTTTTATTTTCAGTAACCCTATAAGCAATTGCTAAGTCAACCATAAATCCATTACGGTTTAACATATATATCCATTCCGGATCTGAATTAGCGCTTCTATTCCATTCTACGCCATCGAATTTATAAGGAATAGAAGTCGCTTCCATATCCATAGGATCGTTATAAATTATTATGTTGTTACAAAGTAAATCACCTTGAAATTTTGCTCTTTTTATTTCTTTTTTGCAATTCTCTTTAACAAAGCTTTTCCAATCATTTGATAAAAATTCATTGCTATATTTATTAATTAGATCAAAAGTTATCATAATTTACACTCAACCTCTTCCTATAATACTAGATGACAAAACCTTTATTACAGTACTTTTGCTTATCTCAACAGAATAACTATCTTTATTTTTATCTTTTAAAGTTCCAAAAATCCCAGAGTTTAATAATACTTTATCACCAATATTAAGTTCATTAAGAAACTTTAAATGCTTCTCATTATTTTCCTTAATTCCCTTATACCTAATAATAGTAGAGATAACAATGTAACAAATAAATACTACTACTATTAAGGATATAAAAAGTATATTTTTAGCATCCATCTTCATTACATCCTATTAGATAATAAAGTCATTGTTTCTTTGCTATCATTAACAGAATCTAATAACATTGTTTCAAGCTCTTCTTCCTCAACCTCACTAAAGCAACATTTCATTGCTAAGTCTACAACTAAAGCAAGATTAATTCCTGAAATAATATATTGATTCATTTTGCCTGATTCTAATATTAATCGAGCAGCTATTTGATGTGGTGCTCCACCAGTTAAATCAGCAACAACTATAACCTTATCATTATTATCTAATAATTCTTTTATTTTTTGTTCGAATCCTTCATGTGTTTCGTTCTTATCTAAATCAAAAGCACATATATTTTCATTATTTCCTACTAATAAAGATACTGCTGATAAAACTCCACTTGGAAAATTACCATGCCCTACAATTACTAATTTACACATTTAAATTCCTCCTAAACTAAAATACCAAAATACGAAAGTCCAATACCTAATACAAATAGTAAAGCTAATAACTTATATGTTGACCATTTGTATTTCTTTACTAATATGAATACTATTATAGTAATAACAGCAGGTAACATGTTTGGAAGTATTTTATCTAAAATTGTTTGAATAGAAACAACTTGCTCTTCACCTGATGCAAGAGTAGTAGCATATTGAATACCTATTTTTGCTTTTACAAAACTAACTGATAATGCAGATATAACTGTAACACCTACTATACCAGCAGCATGAGAAACTTGACCTATTTTCTCACTCAATGTATCGATTACACTTGTACCTAATTTATAGCCTAAATATCCCATTAATAACTTAATAGTTAACATAGAAATTATCATAGTTATCCAGAAAGCCATAGGAGCAAAAGTTAATCCGTTCATAGCTAATCCAGCAAATATAGTTGAAAATAATGGTGCTAAACCAAATTGTGCAATCGAATCACCTATTCCTGCCAATGGTCCCATTAATGCCATCTTTATACTACGTGAATTTTCAATATCTTCGCCATGATCATACATTGCCATATGCATACTAGTTTCAAATGGTAATGTATGAGGATTTATATTGTAAAATTCTATATTTGAAATTGCAACTTCTTTTAATTTTTCTGGATCATCCTTATATATCTTTTTCAATACTGGTAGGATTACAAATAAATATCCTGTTCCTTGATATGAATTATAGTTAAATCCATTTTGTAAAAAATAACTTCTAAGGGTTGTATTTAAATAATCTCTTTGTTTTAATACAGGTTTTCTAGATTCCATTTGAAAAATCCTCCTCATCAGAAACATTAACATAGCTCTCAGCTACTACCTTCTGAGCATTACTAGAGTTTAAATTATAAACAATTAAAGCAAATACTGTACCAGCTAACGCAATAGCCATAGTTGGTAATTGTAAATATGATACGCATATATAACCTAATAGAACATATGGTATAAATTCCTTCTTAAGCATAACTGACATTATCATTGCAAATCCGATTGCAGGTATAAGTCCTCCAGCTATTGATAATCCTTTTATCAACCATTGAGGTAAAACATTTACAAACGATTGTAATGCAGGTAAACTTACTGCTGAAATAATTCCTATAATAAATCCAACTACTAAAAATGCAATTACTGTACTATTTGCAAGTAAATTAAATTTACCATACTTTCCTTGTTTTAATAATTTTTTAGCATTATCTGTTGTACCTGATAATGCAGTATATATAGCTGTAGTAACTAATTGGAATAATACTGCAAATGGGAATGATAGAGATAACGCTGATTCAGGAGTAACTCCTTGATTCTTTAATGTAATTGCCATAATTGTCCCTACTATACCAGGCCCTAATTGATTTGGAGGAACTGTTCCACCTGCACCTACACCAAATCCCATGAATGCTAATTCAGCTAAAGCTCCAAAAGTTAGTGCTGTAGGAATATCCCCTAAAACAAGTCCTACGAAAAATGCCATAATAATTGAACGATTTGTATATATACCAAGTAATTGTCCTGCATAACAAAATGCAGTAATTAATCCTATTAAAATTGCCTGAGTTAATGATATTTCCATCTTTTCTTCCTCCTACTATAGAGCATTATTTAAAGCTTCTATGGACTTAACTCCATCATCTGATACAGGTGATGTCTTCGTATTAAACTTCACATTATATTTATCTCTTAATATACGCAATGCTTCTTTATCATTTTCTCCTAAATAAATAAATTGAGAAATTTTTTCTTTGCCTTCTGCTGCATGAACATTACCTATGTTTAACTCTTCTATAGGGAATCCACCCTCTACTAATCTAAGAGCATCTTCACAAGATTTAACAACTGTGAAAATAGTTTGATGTGGAGCTGCTTTCCAAATTACTTCATTCGTTCTATCAATAGTCCAAAAACGTACTCCAATATCTTTAGATACAATCGATTTCATTAAGGTTTGTTGAATATTATCTGTTGACACCTTATCATTTGCAACTATTACTAAGTTAGCACCTAAACTTTTAATCCACAATTGTCCTTGTCCATGTATCAATCTTTCATCAACACGCACCATTTTTATATTTGGTTTATTTTCCATAGTTAATTCCTCCATTTATAAAATAATTAATTATTTTTTACCAATACATTTCCCAACTTTTATAAAATCTAATTAAAGATTCCATATAGAAATAATCTCCCCAAATATTACCTTCATCTACACCTTTACCTGAATGCCAAGAATATACTCCATGATTTATAAGTGCTGTAGCTCCATCAGTCAAATCATCAGTATAATTATTTATTAAACTAGCTAACATTGAGTGCTGTACATATCTATAAACACTCTTCATTTCATCAGTTTCTAATAGGAACTTGTCCATTAAATTAAAACCACAAACTGCTATTGCTGCTGAAGATGAATCTCTTGATTGTCCAGAACCATCATTAAAAATTAAATCCCAATAACATATAAAATCTTCTGGTAATCTATTTATAAAATAATTTGCTACTGCTTCAAAAGTATTTATATTCTCTTCATTTATATTGTGAAAATGATTTAATGCTATTCCGTAAATTAACCAAGCTTGACCTCTTGCCCAGCTAGAATCATCTGAATATCCTTGTCTAGTCTTACCACCAACAGGATTTCCAGTTGAAGGATCAAAATAGAATGTGTGATATGCAGAAGCATTATCTCTAACCGCATTTGCAATCGTTGTTTTAAAGTGTTTTTCAGCAATTTCTTTATATTTTTCTTCTTCTGTTACTTCTGTTGCCCAATATAATAAAGGAATATTTAAAAGGCAATCTACAATTAATCTATAATTGTCAGCAACACCTAGTTCACCCCATGCTTGTATGAATTCACCCTTTTCTTGATAACGTTTAATAAGTGCATCTGCAGCCATAATTGCTGCATCATACGCCATCTTATTTCCTGTTAATTTATAAGCACTAACGCATGATGGTATATAAAGAAATCCTAAATCATGGTGACTAACTTCAATATTATTTACAATTCTATTATAAAATGACTCAACATTTTTCTCTGCCAATTCCTTATATTTATTGTCTTTTGTATATTCATATGCCAACCATAAAATTCCTGTCCAAAATCCATTGGTCCATTCAGTATTATCCATGACACCATAAGTGTTATCTTTAGTTGCTGGTGTTGGAAAATTCTCTCCAAATATTTCTATATTTCTATCTATTTTTCTTATACATTTATCTAATGCTACTTCAATTGTTTCTTTAGTTAAGAAACCACGATTAAAATAACGTTCACTACGAATCAACGGTTCTTTTATAATATTGCGCATATTTTCCAAAACTCCTTAATGTTAATTTTTAATTAAACATTATCTTCAGTTTGAATTTCTATAGAGTAAAATTTATAATGTATATAGCTTCTTATAAATTCAAATGGTATTTGAGCAGGATAATAAGTAATTCTTTCTAATTTATATAATGGTGTATTTTCATCAACTTTTAATACATCACATAAACTTTTTAACGAAATTGGAAACTCTACTTGTATTTTTTGTTTCATAGGTAAAGTCATTAAATTTATATCCAAAGCTTTTTTTATTTCATCAGAAACTCTATCATTTTCATTTAAATTATTATAATCAAATTTCTTTAAATACTTCTTTGGAATATAGCTATTTTGAACTTGCCATGGTGTATCATTAACATAACTCACTCTACAAAATTTAACTAAAGTCTCATTAGCTCTAACTTTTAATTTTTCAGCAATCTCCGCATCTTCTATTTCTTTTACAATTAATATTTTTTTACTTTCTATTATCTTTTTCTCATTATACTCATTCTTAAATTCTTCAATTATTGGACTTCCCTCATCAAAGAAAGCACGTCTATGCTTAAATGATTTCCTTACATAAGTTCCTTCTCCTTGTTTTCTAATAAGGTAGCCACTTAAAACTAAATCTTGAAGAGCTCTAACAACAGTTGTACTACTAACATTGTAAATTTTTTTTAACTCTCCCTCAGAATAAATTTTATCTCCAGGCTTAAACTTTTTTTCTTCAATCATCTGAATAATGTCTTGTTTTATAATTTCATATTTTGCAAGCATCTCTATCTCTCCCTAATCATATAACACGTTAATGTATTAAGTATATTATTATAATTATATGTTATATCATTATGGCTTTCAAGTGTAATGAAACTTATAACACTTATCTTAATTCATTCATAGAAACCATATCCATATCATCATATGTGATATTTTCTCCACACATTGCCCATATGAATGTATAATTACTTGTCCCTACTCCTGAATGTATTGACCAACTTGGAGATATAACAGCTTCTTCATTTCCTACTATAATATGTTTAGTCTCATCCGGTTTACCCATCATATGAAAAACCTTCGTTTCTTCATTCATATCAAAATACAGATATGTTTCCATACGTCTTTCATGAGTATGACACGGCATTGTATTCCAAGCACTGCCTTCTTCAAGAATTGTATATCCCATTTGCAATTGACAACTTTCACATACATTGGGATGAATATATTGGAATATTCTTCTCTTATTTAACGTTTTTCCTTCACCAACAATCCTTGGTGTTATATTATCTATGCTTATTTTAACATTTGGATATTTATAATGTGCAGGTGTTGAAACAACATAGAATTTTGCTAGATTATTTAAATCCTTAGATTTAAATATCACTTGCTTTGTTTCTTTTCCGATGTAATATCCGTCTTGTTTTTTCATTTCTTCTTCTTTACCATCAATAATTATTGTTCCCGGTCCACCTATATTAATAATTCCAAGCTCTCTACGCTCTAAGAAATAATCTACTCCAAGTTCTTTCGAAAAAATTATTTCTAAAGGCTTGTCTTTAGGTGTCACTCCTCCGAAGATCTGACGATCATAATGCAAATACGTCAAACAAATCTCACCAGGTGAAAATATTCTTTTTTGTAAAAATTCATTGCATAATTCTTTAGTTGAATAATGCTCTATATCTTTAGGACTATGTGCATATCTAATTTCCATTTCTCCTCCTCCTCTCCATTTATAAGGTTAACCACTTAACATGTTAAGATGTTAATATAATATTACTACTTTATGAAATCGTAGTCAATAAATAAAAAAAATATTTTTTATAAATTTCTATGGATAAAATAGATATGATTTTAATATTAAAATACGAATTAAAAAAAGGCTTTAAAGACTGGCTTTCTTAACTGCACACATAACAAAAGGCTTAACCTTTACAGTTAAGCCTTTTGTTATTAAGTTGGTACTCCCAGCGGGAATCGAACCCACATCTATCCCTTAGGAGGGGATTGTTCTATCCATTAAACTATGGAAGCATATTAAATTTACTTTAAATGTCTATTAAATTCTATTATAATTAACCCCAATTGTCAAATTTTAATAAAAAATTTTATTATTTATGAAATCTCTTTTTAAGAATATATATTTACACAAACTCTTCATAAATATAATTTTCAAAAAGAATAAAAAGGTTGTAATATACATTACAACCTTCAACAATCTAAAATTATCTTCTATTTTGTTCTTTTTTAGCTCTTCTACAATCTGCACATCTTACAGGTTCATTTTCAAATCCTTTTTCTTTGTAGAATTCTTGTTCTCCTACTGTAAATATGAATTCATTCCCGCAATCTCTGCATACTATTGTCTTATCTGTCATAATTATTCCTCCTAAAATTAAAGATTCTAAATTGATATAATAATCTCTAATTCCCGAGAAACTATTTACCTAAATGAAACTTTTTTTGTTAGCATTTTTGCTACTCTTATATATTAACATAATTTTTATTTAATTGCAACTTTTATATATTATCTAAGCTTACTATAACATACACACTTAGCTTTTTTATTTTACCAAATTTGTAATCTGTCTTCTGGTTTTATATACATCTTATCTTTTTCAGTTACTCCATAAGTTGTATAAAATTGATCAAATTGTGGTAACACAACATTAACTCTTATCTTATTTGGTGAATGTACATCAAATTTTAAAGCCATATCTTCATACTCAGGTGTAGCTATCTCACGCCATATCCTTGCATTACTTTCAAAGAAATCTTTATAATTAGGATTTTCTTTTTCTTTTAAGATATCTAAGACACATGCAATACCACCAATATCAGCTATGTTTTCGCCTACAGTAGCATCACCATTAACATTTTTCCCATTATCAGTTTTTACTTTATTATAATAATCTCTTACTTTTTGAGTCTTTTCTTGGAATTTACTTAGATCTTCATCTGTCCACCAACAGTTTAAATTACCATTACTATCAAACTTAGCACCAGTATTATCAAAAGCATGACTTATTTCATGACCTATTACAGCTCCAATTGCTCCATAATTTCTTTCTTCCGATGCATTTATATCATAAAATTCATCTTGAAGTATTCCTGCTGGAACTGTTATACCGTTAGATGTTGGATTATAAAAAGCATTTACCATTTGTGGAGGACATGCAAATTCATTTCTATCTACAGTACTATTCAATTTTTTTAACTGTTTTTCATATAAAAACTTACTCATGTTAAGTGCATTTTGTAAAAGTGATCCACCTTCATCATATGACTTAATTTCTACTGATGAATAATCTTCCCATTTTTCAGGATATCCTATATTCACATTTAAATTATTTAATTTTTCTATTGCATTAGCTTTTGTCTTATCGCTCATCCAATCTAATTTTTCTATTCTTTTTTTATAAGTTTCTATAATCTTACTTGTCATATTTTCAACATTTGTTTTTATCTGAGGATTAAAATATCTATTAATATATAATCTACCGAAAGGTTCTGATAAGAAAGAATTTACAAAAGATATTGCTTTTTCATCATCAGGAATATCTCCCTTTGAACCCATATATTCATTGGCAAATTCTGTACTCGCCTTTGTAAAATCTTCACTTAAAAACGCTCCCATTCCAGCTATATTATTAATTTCTATATAATCTTTAAATAGCTGAAGATTCTCTTCTTTATATATGTCATTTAAAGCTTTTATCCATTTTTCTTCGCCTAATATTATCTTATTTGCAGTATCAACCTTTAAATTTTCCATATATTTTTTTATATTTAAATTAGGAGCTAAATTATCAAGTTGATCAATACTTACTACATTATATGATTCATCAATTGCGTTCTCATTTTTAGTGCTCTCTTCTTTTCCAATTATCGATGGAGCAATCATGTATTCAAGTTTAAACATATTTTCAACTTTTTGTTTTGCTTCATCTGCTGTATAACCAGTTAATGTTAAAAGCTTTATATAATAATTTGTTATAAGTTCCTTTGTATGTGCTGTACTTTCTGTAGGTTTTGTATATTCATCAGAATCTCCCAATGAAAGCCCTGTTTGTTCCACATAAAGAGCATATTTAGTTGCATCCTTTAAATCTACACTAATTGCAAATCCGATTAAAGGATTACTTATATCATATTTATTTAAATCATTAAGTTCATCAAGACTTTTTATATTTTTTATTCTTTCAAGAATTTCTCGTGCTGGCTCTATACCTTGTTTATTTCTTTCATCTTTATTTAAATAATTTTCATATAAATTTATGATTTTTTTCTCATCACTATTTTCACCATACATCTTTTTATTTGCTATAAGTTCACTCATAAGATTCTTCTTTTGTTCTGTTAATGAATTATTTACTGAATCAAATGCAGAATTAGATGTTTTTCCATCCGCAATTTTAGCAGTATTTAACCAATCCTTATTAACAGCATCATAGAAATCATCCTGCTCTCTTACATCATTATTTACAGTTTTATTGGTTTGATTATTATTATCTACTTCTGCTGCTTTAGCATATATACTTTGAGAGAAAAGCATCGCACAAGCTACTGTAAAAGCAATAAATTTTCTTTTCTTTATCATTTAATTGTCACCTCTTCCTTCTTGTAATATTATACCTTATTTTTCTTTATATGTAATAAAAAGTATGATTTATATTGGTTTAGTAATATTTATATATTTTGCTTAAACAAATTATAATTATCCCCACAGAAAATCAACAGATAAATATATAGCTTATTCTTATTAAACTTAACTACATAAATCTATCTGTTGATTGTACATTTTTTTTATTTTTCTAAATTGTTCTAACTTTATATTTTTTATTAACTCTTATTCTAAAGAAGTCAACAAATCTAGTTATAAGAGGACCTGATAATACTATAACCGCTAAAGATATTGCCCAATATCTTAATTTAATTGTTGTTAAACTAAATATATATCGTCCTATAGGAGTAATAAACGCAAGAATCATTATACCAAACATACTTAAGCATAATACTGCTTTGAAATTAGTTAATGGTTTTGCAACTCTAAATAATATCACCATACTAATTCCAGCAAACATTAACAATGCTAAAGTCCTACTTTGTTGCATTCCAACACCTAAAGCCAAAGATATTAAAAAAGTACCTACTGTGAATCCAGCAAGAATTATTCCATTTGGTATACTTACTGTTATTACTCTTGTTAAAAATCCTTTTTTTACCCCACCTGTACTAGGAAGCATCGCTAAGAAAAATGCTGGAATTCCTATAGCACAACTACCAACTAATGATAACTGTATTGGTAATATAGGATATGGTAAAAACATTACCGAACAAACAAATGCCAATAATATTGAGTATATTGTCTTTGATAAAAATAATTCAGAAACTCTCTCAAGATTATTAATCTGCTTTCTTCCTTCTTCTAATACCTTTGGAAGTGCTGAGAAATCTGACTTCATCAATACAAGCTGTGCTACTGCTTTTGTAGCATCTGACCCATTTGCCATAGCTATACCACAATCTGATGCTTTTAATGCTAATACATCATTAACACCATCACCAGTCATTGCAACAGTATGATCCATTTCTTGAAGGGCTGTAACAATTTTTTTCTTTTGATGTGGAGTAACTCTTCCAAAAACAGTTGTATCTTTTACTAAATTTTTAAATTCATTATCGTCTTCAGGAAGTTCACGAGCATCAACATATTTGTTCCATGACTGTACTCCTGCCCTTCTTGCAACTTCAGATACAGTTACAGGGCTATCACCAGAAATAATTTTCACTTCAACTCCCTGTTTATTGAAATAATCAAGTACATCTGGAGCTGCTTCTCTTATTATGTCCTCTATTAAAAGTAAAGCTATACTTTCTATCTTTCCTAAAAGGCTGTCGCTTAATTCTTCTCCATGAAACTTAGCTAACAGTAATACTCTCTTACCCTTTTTAGCTTCTTCTTCTACCATGTTCTTAATAAAAACATATTCCTTACCTAATATAACCTCTGGTGCTCCTAAAATCCATGAACCAAGATCACCTTCAAAAGTTAATCCTCCCCACTTTCTTTTTGACGAAAATGGAATCTTGTCTATACATTTCAAATTTTGATCATACTCTTTATATTTATCTAAAATAGCTTTCTGTGTTGGATTTTTACTAGGTAAATTATGAACTAATGCCGCTAATGCCCTGTCTACCTCTAATTTATCAGTATCGCCTATTACTTTGATTTCTGATAATTTAAGATCTCCTTGTGTAAGTGTTCCTGTTTTATCAAGGCACAATACATCTACTCTAGCTAAAACCTCTGTTGCACAAAGCTCTTGTACGAGTGTATCAAACTTTGATAATTTTATTATAGAAACAATAAATGTTGCACTTGTTAATAAGACTAATCCTTCAGGTATCATTCCAATTATTCCTGAAACAGTTCCAATTGCTGCACTCTGCCATGTTGCATCAGGAACCCTTAACTGTGTTACTGTAAGAAGTATTGTAAGAGGAATAATAATCCATAATAATACTTTGAATATCTTATTTATTGCTGATTGTAATTCAGAATTAGTAATTTTAAACTGTTTTGCTTCTTCTGCAAGACTTGATGAATAAGTTTCTTTACCAACCTTATTAACTCTAGCATAACATTCTCCTGCAACTATAAAGCTACCTGAAAGAAGTGCATCTCCTTCTCTTTTGCCTATAGCATCAGATTCACCTGTAAGCATTGACTCATCAACTTCAAGTCCGTTATTTTCAATAACTTCAGCATCAGCTAATACCTGCATTCCTGTTTCAAGATATAAAACATCATCAAGAACAATATTATCTATAGGTATTTCATTAATCTCACCATTTCTTAGAACTTTAGCTTGAGCCATACTTATTACAGATAGCTTTTCAAGTATATCTTTCGCTCTCAGTTCTTGAGCTACTCCAATTAATGTATTTACCAATATAACTCCTACAAATATAGCATTTTTAGGTGATCCGGCTAATATTATAATAACTGCAAGAACAACATTAATAGCATTAAAACTTGTAAAAAGATTTGCCCTAAGTATCTGTCCAAATGTTCTTGCTGGAGCTTTTGGTACATAGTTGACTTTTCCTTCTTTTATTCTTATATTAACTTGTTCATCATTTAATCCAGTAAGCTTCTTTTCTTCATCTGATTCATTTATCTTCTTATCAGATACTATCTTATTTTTAATATCCTTACTTTTCATATGTTCAGCCTCTCCATTACATACTAAATTCTTAAACTCCATTATAACTATCTCACCTATCTATATTTTTTATTAATAGCAACATTAAAATACATACAAAATATTTCAATAATAGATAAATATTTTCATAACATTTTAGCAAAATTATTATTATCCATATAAGTCAAATCTTATTTTTACTTATATTCCTTTATTTATGCATATTTAACAATCACTTGATAAATATATTATAATATCAATCTTATTAATTACCTATATAATTCCTTAAATTTATATAAAGAATTCTCCTTTAATTTCATAAATTATATAAATGTTTTATTGACTATAATTTAATTGTAAATTCCGTAAAGTATTTTTTATTTAATATGGAAATTAGTAGAAAAATATATACTTAATTATTCTTGTTAAAATTCAATTAATCCATTACATTGAGAATATAAATACTTTTAAAAACTAATCTTTTATAATATACTGAATAATAGTGATAATATAAAATATAAGGATGTGTAACATTGTAATGAGAAGTTTTATTTTTTACCCAGGTATTATTCTTGCTTTGATAATTACCAATCTATATAGAATTAAAATAAATATTTTAACGAAAAAAGGCGACTCAAAGAAAAGAGAAGCTTACATTCACAAAGTCACTACACAATGGGCAAAATTTGTAATGAAATTATCTGGTGCTAAAATTACCGTTATTGGAGAAGAGAACATTCCTAAAGACCAGACTGTATTATTTATTGCAAACCATCAAAGTAACTTTGATATTCCTTTAATAATGAGTTCAATCGATGTACCTAAAGGATTTATTGCTAAAAAGGAACTGGAAAAATGGCCTATGATAAGTACGTGGATGAAATATATCAATTGTATATTCATGGATAGAAGCAACCTTAGAAAATCAGCTGAAGCAATTGTTGAAGGTGCTAAACTATTAAAGAATGGATACTCAATGGTTATATTTCCTGAAGGCACAAGAAGTAAAGGCGGTCCAGTTGAAGACTTTAAGGCTGGAAGCTTTAAGCTTGCTACAAAATCAAAGTGTCCTATAGTTCCAGTTACTATAGATGGAACATATAAACTTCTAGAAGCTAATAAGAATTGGATAAAGGCCGATAATGTAAGACTTATCATACACCCACCAATTGATGTTACTTCTTTGTCTAAAGAGGAATCTGAGAATCTTCACAATACTGTGCGTTCTATTATAAGCAAGGATTGTACAACTATATAATAAAAAAATAATCTTAATTTTAAGTTTTCTTTTAATTAGGATTATTTTTTATATTATTATAAATATTTTTCTATATAACTAAAAAATATTATAGGGGGTTTCCCATTTAATATTACTTGCTCAATTTAACACTACATAAAATAGATAATATCAATCTTTAATTAAAGCACATGTTTTATATAAAATTAATTTATTTTTTAGTTATTTTAGAATTACTCTATAAATATGGATTTAATCGCCTAATTACTATTTTAATTATTTCATATATAATAAGATATGATTTTACACAAATTGTAAAGTTAAAAAATATCTTTACAATGTTTGTTGATTTCTGTTATAATAATTTTATTTGCTTATATGAAAAATATTAATTAAGATTTTAATAATTATTATTTAAATAAAAAAATTTTCAATTTTAAAAATAAAGAAACGAGGATATTTAATGAGTGATAATCAATTTGCAACTTTAGGTCTTAAAGAGAGTATTGTACGTGCAATATCAGACCTAGGTTTTACAAAACCATCTCAAATTCAAGAACAAAGTATTCCTGTAACATTAAGTGGCGCTGACCTTATTGGGCAGGCACAAACAGGTACAGGAAAAACTGCTGCGTATAGCTTACCTATACTAACTAAAATGAGCACTAATAAAGGAATTAAAGCCCTTATTTTAGCTCCAACAAGAGAACTTGCTGTTCAAGTTAAAGATGAAATGAACAGATTGTCTAAGTACGAAAAAGCAGAAATTTTAGCTGTTTACGGTGGTGACTCAATAGACAGACAAATAAGAGCATTAAGAAAAGGTGTAGACGTAGTTGTTGGTACTCCTGGAAGAATGCTTGATTTAATTAAAAGAAAATGCCTTCATTTAGATAGCGTTGAATTTTTAGTTTTAGATGAAGCTGATGAAATGCTTAATATGGGATTCATTGACGATATAGAATCAATCTTAAGTCATACACCAGAAGAAAGACAAACTTTATTATTCTCAGCTACTATGCCTGATCCAATAGCAAAACTTGCTAAAAGATACATGAAGCCTGATGCTAAACTTGTTAGTGTTAAGAAAAGTTCTTTAACAGTATCTAAAATAGAACAAAGCTACTTCATGATAAACAATAAGCACAGATTAGAAGCGCTTTGTAGACTACTAGACTTAGATAATCCAAGTTCAGCTATAATATTCTGTAGAACTAAGAGAGGCGTTGATGAATTAGTTCAAGAATTACAATCAAAAGGCTACATGGTTGAAGGAATGCATGGTGACATGACACAAGCTCACAGATTAACTACTTTAAGTAAATTTAAAGAAGGTACTTTAAATTTATTAATAGCTACTGATGTTGCTGCAAGAGGTATCGACGTTGATGGCGTTACTCACGTATTTAACTATGATTTACCACAAGATGTTGAATCATATGTTCATAGAATAGGTAGAACAGGTAGAGCTAATAGAGAAGGTACTGCTTATTCATTAGTAACACCTAAGGATTTCTCAATGCTTAAGCAAATCCAAAAAGTTACTAAGAGTGCTATAACTCAAAAGCCAGTTCCAACTGCTGAAGAAATTAAGAATAAAAAATTCAATGATATAATAAAAGAAGTTACTGAAACTATAACTTCTGGAGATCTTACTAAGTTCATGCCTAATGCAATTGAATTAGTAGAAAACAATGATCCATTATCAGTAGTTGCTGCATTAATGAAAATTAAATATGATAATGAAAGCGTATTTGATTATAGTTCAGATAAATTAGAAGCACCTAAAAAAGAAGATATTCGTTTATTCTTCTCTGTCGGTAAAAGAGATGGATTAACTCCTAAAGTTTTAATTAATTATATTAAAGATAGAACTAGAGTTAATGCTTCAACAATAGGTCAAATAGACCTTATGGAAAACTTCTCATTTGTAAGTGTTGATGAAACTGTATCTAAAAAAATATTAGATAAATGTCCAGGTGGAAAAATCAACAAGAAAAAAGTTAATGTAGAAGTTGCTAATAGACGTAAGAAATAATTAAATTAACTTTGGAGTTGTGGCATAAAGCCTAAGCTATCCTGTGTATATTATATACAATAGCTATAGTATTAGATGTAACAACTCCTTTTTATTTTACCTTTAACTATCATTTCTCAATTATATACTATCTATGTACCCTAGGGAACAAATTCAATCCGTGCTTATATAACCCCAGGGGGAATTGTGATAACTTTTTTAAAATAAAAAGATATCCACATTCGAAAAAAATAATCCACAGATTTTTTATATTTATCTACATTTTCTTGATAACTTTATCATTTTCATTATCCACAGTATAGTTTTCCACTTCTATAATTTTAGATGCACTATCCAAAGCATATTTTTTTGGCATCCTCATTGTAAATATGCCATTGTCAATTGACTTTAATACTCTATCTGTATCTATTTCTTCAATATTGTCAAAACTAGTATTATATTTCTTCTTTACAATATTATTAGTGTATCCCCTATATGAATTATTGTCATACTCAGATCTTTTAAGGTTTATATCTAAAATTCCCGGATCATATCTTATACTTAATTCCCTTAAATCTATACCATTTAAATCGATTCTCAGTATATACATATCATCATTTCGTTCAAAATCAATAAAATCACAGTCATCTTCTATTGAATTTTCTTTTATAGTATCTGATATAGCTGTATAATATTCCTCTGCAAGCTTTTCTATATCAACATTATTTAATACAGATGTTACTGCACTTTGTATATGATCTAGTAAGTTCATTCCATTCATATTATTCATATTTTGATTAAAGTTATTTGCTTGATTAGGATCAAAGAAACCACTATACCCATTAGTTACATTAAAGCCATTAATACCATCCTTTGTACTTGTGAAACTCGTAAAACTAGTAAATGAAATCATATTACCCATTCCAAAAGGAAACATTCCAAACATAGTATCCTCCTTATAACCTTTATTATATATACTATTTAAATGTGAATTAAAATGTTAATACAGTATAAAAAATTATACAATTATAGTTCTATACGCCAAAGAAAGTAAAGGGAATACTTATATTAGATGTATTGAACCAAATATAAGACCTTTGTAAAAAAATAAAGCCACCTAAAATGGCAGCTTTATTTTTCAAGTTTGTGTGAATTGTAGTCTAAAAATTAAAAGTATTTAAATTATATTAAAATAGGAAGTTATTAAGTATTTTTATGTATTATTTTGATGCTGTATCAGCTTCCTTATACTCTCTACTAACAACAATCTCTACTCTTCTATTTTGAGCTCTTCCTTGTTCAGTATCATTAGATGCTTTAGGCTTAAGTTCTCCCCAAGCTTCTATTGATGTTTTTTCTGGATCAAGCCCATTTTCCGACTTAACCAATAAGCTTCTTACATTTATAGCACGTTCTGCACTTAAATCCATATTTGAATGAAATTCTGAATTATCAATAGGAACATTATCAGTATGTCCAACAATTTTTATTTCATTTTCTAATCCATTCAACATAGCAGAAACCTTCGATAATAACGGAATTACATTTTGATGTATATCGGCTTTACCAGAATCAAAAAGTGCAACATCCTGTACTGTAATATATAATCCTTCTTCGTTAATGTCAACGTTAATGGCATCACTATATCCTTCACTTGTAATTTCTTCTTCCATAACTGCTTTGATTGCAACCATCTTATCTTGTTCAAGTTCTGCATCACTTTTGCCAGTCCCATCAGATATTGTATCCATAGGAATAATCGAGTTTCCATCACTTTGCATCATAGATGTTCCACCAGAAAATATTTGATTAAAAGATTTGCTCATAGCCTGAAATTTTGCCTTATCTGTTTGTCCCATTGCAAACATTACAATAAATAATGCTAATAACAAAGTTAACATATCTGAATATGGAAGAAGCCAAGCTTCATCAACATGCTCTTCATGATGTTGTTTTTTTCTACTCATCAGCTTTCTCCTTTTGAATTAATTATTGCTATTCTTTTCAAGTTTAATTCTATCCTTAGGTTCCAACATTCCAACTAATTTTCTTTCGATACTTTTAGGATTATTTCCAGCTTGAATAGCTAAAACCCCTTCAAGTATAATATTCATATTTTTTATTTCTTCTAGGGATTTTCTTTTTAATCTATTTGAAAATGGATGGAATATTAAATACCCACAAAAAATACCATAAACAGTCGCAACGAATGCTGAAGATATACTCTCTCCAAGTTTATCAATATCATTAAGATTTCCAAGTGCACCAATTAATCCAATAACAGCTCCTAAAACACCAAGTGTTGGTGCTGTACCACCTGCTGTTGAAAAAACAGTAGCTCCTAGACGATGTCTTTCTTCCATACTTTCAATTTCAATTTCAAGTACTTCTTTTATTATATCGGATTCCATACCGTCAACTACCATTTCTAATCCTTTTTTCATAAACCTATTATCAAGCCCTTGTATAGTACCTTCGAGTGATAATAATCCATCTCTTCTTGTTCTTTGAGACATTTCTATAAGCTGCTCAATGATTTCAACAGGATCTTGACGCCCTTTATTACTAAACAAAACTCCAAGAATTTTAGGAATTTTAGTAACTTCGTTCTTTGGAAAAGAATTTAAAATACCAATTATACTACCAACAATAATTACCATTATTGCTTCACCACTAAACAATATGCTTGGACTAGCGCCTTTCATTAATAATCCCGAAAGAACAACCGCACTACCTCCAATTAGTCCTATAACTAAAAATATATCCATTTTTTCCTCCAATTTTGTTAATTTTTTATTAAATATGTTTTTATTATACAAATTTATAATACCATAATAATCAACATTATTTAACTAATTATTTTATTTTTAAACTACAATTTTTGTGTTTTTTTTTAAGTAAAAATTTATACTTAGATTTCTTAGCATTCCCGCTAATAGCCTCATCTTATCAATATACTCATTATACTTTAATCGATATTATTATTAGAGTTTTTCATTAACTTTTTTACTGGTAAAACACATCAACTTATAGCGTTTTATTATCTATATACAAACATAAAAAGAGAAGATAAGAATTACAAATATATGTAATTCTTATCTCCTCTTTTTTCTATAATTAATACTATAATTATTATATTTATTAAAGTTATAAATAGTAAATTTTATATTATTTTTTATACTTTATAAGCTTTTCTTCAAAACAATTAATTTCATTAATTGTTTCTTCTCTTGCAAAATTATCTAAATTACCTCTTCCAAGTCTATCTGCAAGAGCTACTAAAACAATCTCATTCACATCAACATCTTTTAGCATCTCATCGATATTCTGAAACCTTGAATCTTTTATTACAAACAAACTCTGCATATGCCATCTTACAAGACCAATAACTTTATCAACAAAATTCTTATCTTGATTGAAATACTCTAAAAATTTTTCCGCCATATCCCTTCCAACCCTATCATGATCATAAGATGTAAGTCTTCCTCTTCTCATTTTTGTAGTTGGTTTTTTTCCAACATCATGTAATAATAATGACCACATAAATGCTCTTTTATCATTACTTTTTTCTCTATTTATAGCACCTTCATCAATAACCATCATGGTATGTATAAAAACATTTCCTTCTGGATGATATTTAGGATTTTGCTCAACATCTTGTAGATCTCCAATCATTGAAAATGGATAATTATTGAGTAATTTTTCATCTGCTAGCTTTTTCAAAAAAAGTGATGGTTTATCATCATTTAACAAATGATTTTCTATTTCTAAAAAAATCTCATAATCTTTGTCTTTCATAATATTCTCCTATAATAAACACTAAATTTAGCAACTTATAATAACAATAAAATTATAATGTAAATCAATCTTAGTTTTTATATTAATTAATCTACCTAAATTATCTTAATATAATAATATTTAACCTTACCCCAAAGAAATATTATTATTAAGTTTATATAGTAATAATTAAATTAATACATATATCTATTATATCAAATATTAAAAATTATAATCAGATAACATCTTGAAATACTAATTTATATATTAATCTATTGCCACTCTGTAGTATTTTTTAAACCTTCAATAGATGAAGCCTTAAATACAGGTTCCTTTATTCCATTCTTTTTCTGCTTACGGTAATCATCTAATGCTTTATATGCATACTTTCCTAATGCTGTTATTGCAATAAGATTTAATATAGCCATTCCAGCCATAAATACGTCTGCTAGGTTCCAAACAATATCTAAGCTTGCTATTGCTCCAAAAAGAACCATTGAGGCAACTGCTGCTCTATAAATACCTATGTATACTCTCTTATTAGTTAAAAATTCAATGTTTGACTCCCCATAGTAGTAATTTCCTACAATAGAACTAAAGGCAAACAAAAATATACATATAGCAATAAATGTACTTCCTATACTTCCAATCTGAGAACTTAAAGCATTTTGAGTAAGCTGAATTCCTGTTAACCCACCACTTAGATCAACATCAGATAATAAAATAATGAAAGCAGTACAACTACATATTATTATAGTATCATTGAATACCGCTAATGTTTGAATTAACCCTTGCTTAACAGGATGTGAAACATTTGCTGTAGCTGCTGCATTTGGTGCACTCCCCATTCCAGCTTCGTTTGAGAATAACCCTCTCTTAATCCCTATAAGAATTACTCCTCCTAAACTTCCACCAACAGCTTGCTCTACACCAAATGCATTTTCAAAAATTAATAGTAATATTCTTGGAACCTCTCCAATATTCTTAAATATTACAAATAATGCAACTAATATATATAGCACTGCCATAACAGGAACAATAATACTTGAAACCTTAGCAACTCTTTGAACGCCCCCGATTATTATTACTATTGTTAAAATTGTTAATACAATTCCAACAGTTAATCTATCAAATCCAAAAGCCTCATTCATGGCAATTGAAATTGTATTAGATTGAACTGAATTAAAAATCAAACCAAAACTAACAGTTATAAGTATTGAGAATAAAATCCCCATCCATTTCTTGTTAAGACCTTTTTCTATGTAATATGCTGGTCCACCTCTAAATGCACATTTGCTATCCTTTTCTTTATATATCTGTGCTAATGTTGATTCTACAAAGCTTGATCCTGCACCAATTAATGCTATAAGCCACATCCAGAATATTGCACCTGGTCCTCCTATTGAAATAGCTATTGCTATACCTGCTAAATTTCCAGTACCTACTCTTGAAGCTGTACTTATACAAAAAGCCTGAAATGATGATACGTGTCCATCTTCTTTATTACTAGTTGCCCCATCACCTAATAATCTGAACATCTCTTTAATGTATCTAAATTGAACAAATTTTGTTTTACATGTAAAGAATATACCCAACACTATAAGCATAGCCACAAGTATATATGTGTATAAAAAATTACTTAACCATTCCACATTCCCTGCAAAATTACTCATTTTTCTTCCTCCTTTGATATTTATATAAAAATATACTTCTAAAGTTTAAACATTTATTTAATATTAATCCTTAAATATTAAATAAATGTTTAAGTATTTTGTAAACTAAATACAATTTTAAATGTATTTTATATTTTTTGCAATTTTGAAAAATTTTCATTCATATTCTTGTAATCCACTGGGGATTTTATGTAATTTAAATCTTATTTTTTACCTTATTTTTTTAATTTATCTATAATATTCTCTAATATTCATTCAAATACACTGTATTGTTTTTAATTCAAATAATAAATTACAAAATAAAAAATGCAATTTATAATATTATAAATTGCATTTTTATAGTATTTTTTTGTATTTATTCAAATTAATGTATCATATTTTACTATATTTTCGATAATCTTAACTATTTAAATCTCAAAAACTAATTATTTCAATAATTATATACAGTTTAATTAATTTAATTAAGTTTATTGTCTCTTAAACAATATTTTTTTAACTTATAGTGCCTCATTTCCTCTTTCTCCAGTTCTTATTCTTACACAATCACATATATCTATAACGAATATCTTACCATCTCCAACTTCACCAGTCTTAGCTATTGAAGAAATTATTTCTATTACTTCTTCAACTTTACTATCCTCTATTACCATTTTTACTTCAATTTTCGGTAATACATTAGTAATAAGTTCAGTTCCTCTATGATATTCTTTCCATCCTAATTGTTTACCACATCCCATTACTTGGCTTATAGTAACTCCATTAATATTATTATTCTTTAATGCTTCTTTTATTTCTTCAAGTTTTGAAGGCCTTATGATAGCTTCTATTCTCTTCATAATTATCTATCACCTTTCACTTTAATATTTTAATTAATCTAAACCTGTAAATGCAGGGTAAGCAGATTCTCCATGTTCTACAATATCAAGACCATCAGCTTCTTCTGATGCTTCTACTCTTATATCCATAAATAAACTTATTACCTTAATTATAACAAACGTCATAATTCCTGCAAATGCTGCTGTAATAACTATACTTAAAATCTGTGCTCCTAAAAGCTTAAAGTCTCCGAAAAATAAACCATTCCATTTTGCTCCCGAATTAATTGAAGTCTGAGTAAATAATCCTGTGGCAATGCCTCCCCATATTCCACCGACTCCGTGACATCCAAAGGCATCTAATGAATCATCATATCCAAATTTATTCTTAAGATGTCCCATGCAAAAATAACATATTGGAGATACTAATGCTCCAATGATTATAGATGCCCATATTGAAACAAATCCTGCTCCAGGAGTAATTGCAACTAACCCTACAACAGCCCCAGTTGCAGCTCCAAGCATTGTTGGTTTTCCATGTGCAATTTTTTCTATAAGCATCCAAGAAAGCATTGCTGTTGCTGCTGATGTGTTAGTAGTCATAAATGCTTGTACTGCAAGTGGTTCTGCTCCAAGTGCACTTCCTGCATTAAACCCAAACCATCCAAACCATAGTAGCCCAGCTCCAAGTACTACAAATGGAATGTTGTGTGGTTTATAAGATATCATTCCATAACCTCTTCTTTTTCCAAGCATTATACACGCTACTAAACCTGACACTCCCGAGCTTATATGAACTACATTTCCTCCAGCAAAATCAACTGCTCCAAGTTCTTTTATCAATCCACCATCACCCCAAACCATATGCGCCATTGGATAGTACACTAATATTGACCATACGGCTATAAAAACGAATAATGCTGAAAATTTCATTCTTCCTGTTAAAGAACCAGTTATAAGTGCTGGTGTAATTATTGCAAACATCATTTGAAACAAAGCAAATAATAATTCAGGTATACTATTTGAATATGCAGAATTAATATCTGCACCAACTCCATTTAAGAATAAATGATTAAATCCACCAACAATTCCATGAAAGTCATTACCAAATGACAAAGAATAACCTATAATTACCCACAATAATGATGCTAAACCGCAACAAAAAAACGAAGCCATAAGTGTATTTAATACATTCTTTCTTCTAACCATCCCAGCATAGAAAAAAGCAAGTCCAGGTGTCATAAAAAATACCATTGCAGAGCAAATCATAACAAATGCACTATCTGCTAAATTTATTTCCATATATAATCCCCCTTAATATTAATAATAAAAAATTTTATTTTTTATTATATTAAAATTAATATTATTTTTTACTTTTTTCATAGTACTAAGAAAAATTCATTACAAAACGAAATGGAGCTCAATAAATTTACCAACCTGTTGGTACCTTTATTGAACTCCATTGTTCTTGTAGACTAGTATATTATTAAATTTTACCAATGTCAACATCATTTTGAAATTTTTTTATCAAAGTTTTTATCTCCATATACTTATTGGGCATATCCTCTTCAAAGTCCAATAATTGAATTAAATTTGCTAAATCCCTTATCTTGCTAAGTTTATACCAATTATCAGGTAATATATAATCTGATTTTTTTCTATATTCATCTTCAAATATTGAAATTAATTGTTTATTAAAATATTCCTCATATCTAAATAGTTGACCTATATCAGCAAGTGGATGCCCAGCCATTGCGAATTCCCAATCTATAATACCAGTAATTTTGTTATGATCTACTAATATATTAGTTCCTTGAAAGTCTCCATGAACGAGTCTAGGGTCATTATCTAAACTTAATAAATCCTCTATATTTTCGTTAATTACTTTTCTTATCTTTTGAATAATATCTTTTCCTAATCTTTTTTCAACTTTATCTGTAATAAACTGATCATACCATTTGTTTAATGGAGGTAACTTATGATAAACTTCTAATTCATCATTTAAAAATCCAACACTACTGAATCTTTTCTTATGAATATTAGCTAAAATATTAGCTGCATCACGAATAATATATTCATTAGTCATATCTCCATTATTTAATGATTTTGATAGTGTCACACCTTCTATATATTTGTATATTACATAATATTTATCATTAATCAAATTAGATTTATCAAATTTACAAATTTCTTGAACACATATTTTATCTTTTAGTATACTTAAAATTTCACATTCTTTTCTATATTGCTGATCATCTGAAAAAAATATTTTTAATAAATATTTCTTATTGTCCATTGAATATATAATGTAGTTACTAGTTCTACAGCCCTCATCAACTGGTTTAACACTAATTATCTCATCTTTTTTTATAATTCCTTTAAAAAGTTTATTTATAGTTTCCCTATCTACATAAAGAAAAGGTAACGTTCTTTCCCAATTTTTTTCCACAAATTATCCCCCTATATATTTGTATCTTTAATTCTACAATATTACATTACTATATATCTTAACATAAACTCTTTTATATTTTTAACTTAATTTATATAAAAATTAAGACCGATTTAATGCTATAAGCCCTAAACCAGTCTTAATAAATAAAAAAATTATACTTTTTACAAACAAATCCTACTATTAAATATTTATTATTAAATATTTATATTCTAAGTAGCTATTTATGTATTTACTTATACTTGATGTATGATTTTTATATATTGTCTATGCTAAATTCTTCACATAATCATAAGCATCTTCAATTGCTTCTGTTTTAGTATCATATATATTCTTGTGTCCAACTTTTATTGCAAATCCCATATTGTCTAGGACCTTTCTAGGCTGCTCTTGAACATGAGTTAAATATAATTTTATGCCTAACTTTTCACATTGCTTAAGAAGCTTTGTCATGGCATCAATAGCTGAAGCATCAACAGCATGAGTATGTCTCATATCAAGTATTACTACCTCTGTAGTCGACTCTAATTCCTTCATTTTGCTTATAAATTCTTGAACTACTCCGAAAAACATTGGTCCATTAACTTGATAAACATTTATTTTTCCATCTGCTTTTTCTAAGACTTTAGTGATTTCATCATCAAATACCTCTTCATCTACAAGATCCCTTATTTCAGTTGTATCACTTACTCTCTTCATAAACAGAGCCATAGTTATTATCATCCCAAAACCTATAGCAACAACTAAATCAAAGATTACAGTACAGCTAAAAGTTATTAATAAAACTGCAATGTCGCTCTTTGGTGCCTTTAATAACGCTTTAAATGTTCTCCATTCACTCATATTATATGCTACAACAATTAATATTGCTGATAATGCAGTCATTGGAATCATTTTTGCTAATGGCATTAATAAAAGCATAGTTATAAGAAGTGTTATTGCATGTACCATACCTGAAATTGGACTTCTTCCTCCAGATTTAACATTTGAAGCTGTTCTTGCTATAGCTCCAGTTGCTGGTATTCCTCCAAATAGTCCTGATGTAATATTAGCTAATCCTTGTGCTACAAGCTCCATATTAGAATCATGAGTATCTCCTATCATTTCATCCGCTACAACTGCTGACAATAGTGATTCTAATGCTCCAAGTATAGCAATTGTAACAGCTGGAACAAATAATTTATTTATAGTTCCTATACTAAATGAAGGTAATACCGGTACAGGAATAGCTGAAGAAATTTCTGTAAACCTACTTCCAATAGTATCTATAGGTATATTCATGAACTTTACCATAAGGGTTGCAACTATTAGAGCAATCATTGAACCCGGTATAGTCTTATTTATTTTTGGCCATAACACTATAATAGCAATACATAATAATCCTATTGCCATTGACCACATATCTATTGTATTCATATTTGAGAAATAGCTTTCCCATTTTGGAATAAATTCTGATGGAACATCCTCAATTTTAAGCCCCAAAAAATCTTTAAGCTGTGTAGAAACTAATGTTAGTGCTATACCTGCTGTAAAACCTACAGTTATAGTTTTAGGTATATATTTTATTAGTGTTCCAAACTTCAATAATCCCATTATAACAAGCATAACCCCAGCCATTATAACTGCTGTTATTAATCCATCTAGACCATGTTCCTGTATTATAGAATAAATTATAGTTACAAATGCAGCTGTTGGCCCCCCAATCTGAACTTTGCTACCCCCTAAAAGAGATATTACAAATCCTGCAAATATTGCCGTTATAAGCCCCTTTTCTGGAGAAACTCCTGAAGATATTGCAAGGGCTATAGATAATGGTAATGCTATAACAGCAACAATAATCCCTGCTATTATATCTTTCACCATCTGTTGTTTAGTAATTTCCTTGTTCTTAATCATAGAAAAGAACTTGGGCATCATTATTATCCACTCCTTATTTAGTTTTTATCAGTTTTTATATTACTCTTAAATATTATCCTAGTCAAAGTAATTTTTTCCATATTCAGTCACATTTATTGGTTTTTTTCTAAATTTGTTCAAAGAAAACGTTTTTTTAATATTTTTTATTAAATTCTTTAATATTCTTTTTTAAAATAAAAAAGAAGAAGCTTATTTTGCTTCTTCTTAATTACTTAAATTTAAATATAATGTAATCTAGATTAATTATTTCGTATGATAATAAAAATAATATTACATTATTATTCAATATAATTTACTTATTATTTATTGCTAAAGTCGCTATTCCAATGCCCCAAATCGAAATAAACCTTTAGTTTATTATATAATTAATTATACTAGAAATATTGTTTTCTAGTTCTTAATAAATACCTTGCTTTTAATTAAAAAAAGTATCAAGTTTTTCCTCTAATTCTTTACTTATATTTACTAATGGAAGTCTTACTTCATCAGATTCTATTAATCCTAATTTCTTTAAACAATATTTTACTGGTGTAGGATTAGGCTCTGCAAATAATAGTGGTATCATATTGTAAAGATCCTTCCATTTCTCAAATGCATCTTTATTTTTATTATTTTTTATTAAATTATAAATTTCTACAAATTCCTTTGTTTTAACACTTGCAGAAGCTAGTATTCCTCCATCTCCTCCTAAAGCAAGAGTTGTATAAAAATATGCATCTTCACCTGTTAATATTGAAAAATTTTCAGGTCTGTTGATTAATAAATCAGTAGTCTGTTTCATATCTCCAGAACAATCTTTTACTCCAACTATATTATTTATTTGTGATAATTCTAATAGTGTTTCATTTTGAATATTTGTCCCTGTTCTATATGGAATGTTATATATAATAATATTCATATCTGTTGATTCTGATATACATCTAAAATGCTCGTACAATCCCTTTTGATTAGGTCTTGAATAATATGGTGCAACAGATAATATTCCATCAATATCATACTTTTCTAATTTCTTTAATTTATTTGCAACTTCTATTGTATTATTTCCACCAAGCCCAGTATAAATAGAGACTTTCTTTTTTGTATATTCTATTGTTTTCGATAATATTTCCTCGTATTCATATTCAGAAATTGTAGGTGATTCACCTGTAGTTGCAAGAGGTATTATTCCACTGACACCTTCTTCAATACAATGATCAATTATATTTCTATATGACTCATAATCGACTTTTCCATTTTTGAATGGTGTTACTAATGGTACCATAACTCCTTGTAGATTCATTAATAAATTCACTCCTTGAAATTTAATTTATTAAATAAGAAAACCCGTTGGGTAAAACCAACGGGTAGAGTTAATCACTTAAAGTTAGAACAAAATTGAATACTATTATAATAAAATTACATATAGTATATATAGTTAAAACATAATAATAAATATAAAACATTTACTATTTAAATCAATCCTGTTAATCCTTGTAGCTCTCCACTAACGTGACAGTCATGTATATATTTTATACATGCCCAGAAATAATATATGCCTAATTTATCTCTTCGGCTGCTATACCTTTCACTATCTATCAAAGCTTGCCAGCTCCTTATAGTTACTCTTTATACACAGCACCTCTACCATAGGTTTCCGTATTAAATTAAGTTTATTATACCACTAATATAAATTTTTGTAAAATATTTTTTAGAATTATATTTTAATAGAAAATTTAAATTCTTCCCTTTAATCAATCGATATATCTTTAATTGTTTAAATAAAACTGTATATAACTTTTCCCAATAACATGAAAACAACTAATAAAATAATGGGCTTAATCACTCTAGCTCCATTTTTTATTGCCATGTGAGCACCAATATAATTACCTAATACTGCACAAATAGCAGCTGGTATTCCTATACTAAGCCATACTTTTCCATTAATTATATATGCAATTAGAGCTGCAAAATTTGATGCTAAATTTACTATTTTTGCATTGCCAGAAGCAGTTATTAAATTAAAGCCTAGTAATGAAGTAAAAGCTAATACTAAAAACGTTCCTGTACCTGGTCCAAAAAATCCGTCATAAGCCCCTATAACTAATCCTATAATAAAGGATAATAAATTTGCTTTCTTATCTGATATATCCTTACTTTTATTGTTGGATCCAAAATTTCTATTGAATAATAAAAATACTGCTACAATGGGAAGTATTATCATTAAACAATATTTTAAATATTTTTCATCAAGTATTAAAACTAATTGCGTTCCAAACCAAGAACCAATAAGTGCTCCTAAAGCAGATAATAAACCAGATTTAATTTTTATATTTCCACTTTTAAGAAATTTCATGCAAGCTACAAAAGTGCCTGTACAATTAGCAAACTTATTAGTGCCATATGCTACATGTATAGGTACTCCTGCAAAAATATATGCTGGTAATGATATTAAACCGCCTCCCCCTGCAACAGCGTCTACAAATCCAGCACAAAAGACTAGTGGGCAAATAATTGCCAACATTAATTGATATGAATACATAAGCCCCTCCTTGTTTTTTCAATGTGTCTATTTTATATGTAATATTATAAAATGTCAATTTTAGATAAGTTTCAATCTATTCTTTGAAAAATCTATCACTATTTTAATAGTACATAATAAATAATTTGATTTAAAAACATTTAAATTGTATCTAATTATTCAAATTTAATTATTCATTTTATATAGGAAAATAAATCTGTAATTAATTATATTTTTATACGCTAAAAAGGATAGTTATTTCTAACTATCCTTACTCTTACCTGGCGACGTCCTACTCTTCCACACAGTCTCCCATGCAGTACCATCGGCGCTATAGACCTTAACTGTCCTGTTCGGAATGGGAAGGAGTGTTACCTCTATGCCATCACCACCAGATCCTAGTCCTTTCTAAATCTATGATTTAGCTAAAAGAACTGTACTCCTCAGCTCGTCTGAGCGAGTTTCCTTATTAACTTTTTGAAAAAACTTTTGTTCTTTCAAAATTGCACATAAGTGAGAATCCAAATTTTACATTTGGTTAATCGAACTTACTCAGCGAACTAAGTGAGTCGAGTTTCCTCTTAATTAATGTATTTACAACTCGATTATATTGGTCAAGCCCTCGACCTATTAGTATCAGTCAGCTAAATACGTTACCGCACTTACACCTCTGACCTATCAACCTTGTAGTCTTCAAGGGGTCTTACTAGCTTATGCTATGGGAAATCTCATCTTGAGGTGGGCTTCACACTTAGATGCTTTCAGCGTTTATCCCTTCCCGACTTAGCTACCCAGCTATGCTTCTGGCGAAACAACTGGTACACCATAGGTCAGTCCATCCCGGTCCTCTCGTACTAAGGACAGCTCCTCTCAAATTTCCTACGCCCGCGACGGATAGGGACCGAACTGTCTCACGACGTTCTGAACCCAGCTCGCGTGCCGCTTTAATGGGCGAACAGCCCAACCCTTGGGACCTACTTCAGCCCCAGGATGCGACGAGCCGACATCGAGGTGCCAAACCTCCCCGTCGATGTGAACTCTTGGGGGAGATCAGCCTGTTATCCCCGAGGTAGCTTTTATCCGTTGAGCGATGGCCCTCCCACGAGGTACCACCGGATCACTAAGCCCGACTTTCGTCCCTGCTCGACTTGTAGGTCTCGCAGTCAGGCTCCCTTATGCCTTTACACTCTACGAACGATTTCCGACCGTTCTGAGGGAACCTTTGGGCGCCTCCGTTACATTTTAGGAGGCGACCGCCCCAGTCAAACTGCCCACCTAACAATGTCCTGTCACCAGTTTCATGGCATCCAGTTAGAACTTCAATACTATCAGGGTGGTATCCCAACAACGACTCCATTAAGGCTGACGCCCTAATTTCCCAGTCTCCCACCTATCCTGTACAGACAATACCGAAATTCAATGCTAAGCTACAGTAAAGCTCTACGGGGTCTTTCCGTCCAATCGCGGGTAGCGAGCATCTTCACTCGCACTACAACTTCGCCGGATTCACAGTTGAGACAGTGCACAAGTCATTACGCCATTCGTGCGGGTCAGAACTTACCTGACAAGGAATTTCGCTACCTTAGGACCGTTATAGTTACGGCCGCCGTTTACTGGGGCTTAAGTTCACACCTTCGCTTGCGCTAAGTGTTCCCCTTAACCTTCCAGCACCGGGCAGGCGTCAGCCCCTATACATCAGCTTACGCTTTAGCAGAGACCTGTGTTTTTGTTAAACAGTTGCTTGTGCCTATTCTCTGCGGCCTACCAAATGGTAGGCACCCCTTCTCCCGAAGTTACGGGGTCAATTTGCCTAGTTCCTTAACTGTGATTCTTCCGTCGGCCTTAGGATTCTCTCCTCATCTACCTGTGTCGGTTTGCGGTACGGGCACTACTTCTCTTTCTAGATGCTTTTCTTGGAAGCATGAAATCAGATACTTCGGTTCCGTGGAACCTTCCCCATCACGCCCTAGGATTGTTAGAACGGATTTGCCTGTTCTAACTCCCTCAACGCTTAGACCAGCATCCAATAGCTGGCACATCCTATCCTTCTCCGTCACACCATCGATAATAACGATTATAGTGGTATTGGAATATCAACCAATTGTCCATCGACTACGCCTCTCGGCCTCGCCTTAGGTCCCGACTAACCCTGAGAAGACAAACTTTACTCAGGAAACCTTAGATATTCGGCCTGTAGGATTCTCACCTACATCTCGCTACTAATGCCAACATTCTCACTCGTAATCAGTCCACCGCTCCTTACGGTACGACTTCAGCCCGATTACGACGCTCCTCTACCGCTCATACAAAGTATGAACCCGTAGCTTCGGTGGTAAGTTTGAGCCCCGGACATTTTCGGCGCAGGATCTCTTGACTAGTGAGCTATTACGCACTCTTTTAATGAGTGGCTGCTTCTAAGCCAACATCCTAGTTGTCTTAGAAATCCCACATCCTTTTCCACTTAACTTACACTTTGGGACCTTAGCTGACGATCTGGGCTGTTTCCCTTTTGACCATGGAACTTATCTTTCATAGTCTGACTGCCGTGCTGATAGTATCTGGCATTCGGAGTTTGATAAGGTTCGGTAAGCGCTATGCCCCCTAGCCTATTCAGTGCTCTACCTCCAGTACTCACATTTCACGACGCTAGCCCTAAAGCTATTTCGAGGAGAACCAGCTATATCCGAGTTCGATTGGAATTTCTCCGCTATCCACAGCTCATCCCATGCTTTTTCAACAGCAACGTGGTTCGGTCCTCCACGAGGTTTTACCCTCGCTTCAACCTGGCCATGGATAGGTCACCCGGTTTCGGGTCTACAGCATGCAACTAGTCGCCCTATTAAGACTCGGTTTCCCTTCGGCTCCGTACCTTAAGTACTTAACCTCGCTACATACCGTAACTCGTTGGCTCGTTCTACAAAAAGCACATCATCACACACATAAGGTGCTTTGATCGGTTGTAGGCACATGGTTTCAGGTTCTATTTCACTCCCCTCCCGGGGTTCTTTTCACCTTTCCCTCACGGTACTGCTTCACTATCGGTCATCAGGTAGTATTTAGCCTTGGGAGGTGGTCCTCCCTGCTTCCCACAAGGTTTCACGTGTCTCGTGGTACTCTGGTGCAGAACTGATCATTATGACTTTTACTTACAGGACTATTACCTCCTACGGTCCAACTTTCCAGTTGTGTTCGGTTAATCATAATTTCACGTTATGTTCTGTCCGCAACCCCAGAGATAAATCTCTGGTTTGGGCTCTTTCCTTTTCGCTCGCCGCTACTAAGAAAATCGATTTTTCTTTCTCTTCCTCTAGGTACTTAGATGTTTCAGTTCCCTAGGTGTTCCTTCATAAAGCTATGTATTCACTTTACGATGCATGAGGTTTCTCATGCGGGTTTCCCCATTCGGAAATCTCCGGATCTCTGGCTATGTGCGCCTACCCGAAGCTTATCGCAGCTTATCACGTCCTTCATCGGCTCCTGATGCCAAGGCATTCACCATGCGCCCTTTGTAGCTTGACCTTTTTAAGTTTTGATATACAAAACTGGTTATATTAATCATTCACAAAGAATATTATTCTTGGCTTTGTTGTATTATATACATTAATCTATGTGCAATTTTCAAAGAACATTGAAAGACCTAGTCTTTCAAAATTGAACAGAATCAATAGTCATTAAGTAACCTTTGAGCAAGTTGTAATTTTATAGATGCTTTGCATCTTTATACTAGTCAAACGTCATGTTTGCTAGATTTCTCCATAGAAAGGAGGTGATCCAGCCGCAGGTTCTCCTACGGCTACCTTGTTACGACTTCACCCCAATCGCTGACCCTACCTTAGGTCGCTGCCTCCTTGCGGTTAGCTCACGAACTTTGGGTATTGCCAACTCTCATGGTGTGACGGGCGGTGTGTACAAGGCCCGGGAACGTATTCACCGCGACATTCTGATTCGCGATTACTAGCAACTCCAGCTTCATGTAGGCGAGTTTCAGCCTACAATCCGAACTGAGATCGGTTTTATAGTTTTGCTCACTCTCGCGAGGTTGCATCTCATTGTACCGACCATTGTAGCACGTGTGTAGCCCTAGACATAAGGGGCATGATGATTTGACGTCATCCCCACCTTCCTCCCGGTTAACCCGGGCAGTCTCGCTAGAGTGCTCAACTAAATGGTAGCAACTAACAATAAGGGTTGCGCTCGTTGCGGGACTTAACCCAACATCTCACGACACGAGCTGACGACAACCATGCACCACCTGTCTTCCTGCCACCGAAGTGGCTTCCTCCATTACAGAGTAATTCAGGAGATGTCAAGTCTAGGTAAGGTTCTTCGCGTTGCTTCGAATTAAACCACATGCTCCGCTGCTTGTGCGGGCCCCCGTCAATTCCTTTGAGTTTTAATCTTGCGACCGTACTCCCCAGGCGGAATACTTAATGCGTTAGCGGCGGCACAGAGGTCATGACAACCCCTACACCTAGTATTCATCGTTTACGGCGTGGACTACCAGGGTATCTAATCCTGTTTGCTCCCCACGCTTTCGAGCCTCAGTGTCAGTTACAGTCCAGAAAGGCGCCTTCGCCACTGGTATTCTTCCTAATCTCTACGCATTTCACCGCTACACTAGGAATTCTCCTTTCCTCTCCTGCACTCTAGATATCCAGTTTGGAATGCAGCACCCAGGTTAAGCCCGGGTATTTCACATCCCACTTAAATATCCACCTACGCTCCCTTTACGCCCAGTAAATCCGGACAACGCTTGCCACCTACGTATTACCGCGGCTGCTGGCACGTAGTTAGCCGTGGCTTCCTCCTTAGGTACCGTCATTATCGTCCCTAAAGACAGAGCTTTACAATCCGAAGACCGTCATCACTCACGCGGCGTTGCTGCATCAGGGTTTCCCCCATTGTGCAATATTCCCCACTGCTGCCTCCCGTAGGAGTCTGGGCCGTGTCTCAGTCCCAATGTGGCCGATCACCCTCTCAGGTCGGCTACGCATCGTCGCCTTGGTGAGCCGTTACCTCACCAACTAGCTAATGCGACGCGGGTCCATCTCATAGCGGATTACTCCTTTAATTGCTGTACCATGCGGTACTACAATCTTATGCGGTATTAATCTTCCTTTCGAAAGGCTATTCCCCTCTATGAGGCAGGTTACCCACGTGTTACTCACCCGTCCGCCGCTAATCCACTCCCGAAGGAGCTTCATCGCTCGACTTGCATGTGTTAAGCACGCCGCCAGCGTTCGTCCTGAGCCAGGATCAAACTCTCAATAAAAAGTTTAATCTTAGCTTACTCAAAATAAAGAATTGCTGGTTTACTTAAATGTTTATATTATATTCTGTTCAATTTTCAAAGACCATTTTCTTTCACAACTTTACGTTGTTATTATGTTGTCACCCTCAAGCGACTTACTTAGTATATCACTTGGTTTGACATGTGTCAACAACTTTTTTTAAAACTTATTTTGCTTTATTAATTTCAGCTTTTATCAAGTTTTAATTTGTTGTTTGCCGCTCTCAGCGACGTGTTTTATAGTATCATACATCTGATTCTATATCAGCACATTATAAGTCATTTAATTAATTTATTCCTATATTTCTTTATTTTTCTCCATTTATCTCTATAATATTTCGATTGATACGCCTGGTTCGATATACCATTCATAATTACATATTTATCCACTCAATAACCTATATACCATATATTATAGTCCTTTTTATATTTATTGTTCGATTTTTGTAATTCTAAATAATTAGCATTTTTATATAATTTTATATTAATCACCTTATAAAAGTTTCTTCTCCGTATAAATATTATAAAAATTTTATTTAATTATTCACATGATCAACATGTTTTTAGCTATAACAAAAACAAATTGTGTATAAGTTGAACCATATAAATTTATTTTTTTCTAGAAATTTATCCATTAAGTAAATATTTATTCTAAATTCTTATACAATCGTACCTTGAAAAGAGCTATCGCTCGATTCGGTAATAAATAATTAATATGTTAAATGATAAATTTCATTTAAAAACATTTAAATTGTATCTAATTATTCAAATTTAATTATTCATTTTATATAGGAAAATAAATCTGTAATTAATTATATTTTTATACGCTAAAAAGGATAGTTATTTCTAACTATCCTTACTCTTACCTGGCGACGTCCTACTCTTCCACACAGTCTCCCATGCAGTACCATCGGCGCTATAGACCTTAACTGTCCTGTTCGGAATGGGAAGGAGTGTTACCTCTATGCCATCACCACCAGATCCTAGTCCTTTCTAAATCTATGATTTAGCTAAAAGAACTGTACTCCTCAGCTCGTCTGAGCGAGTTTCCTTATTAACTTTTTGAAAAAACTTTTGTTCTTTCAAAATTGCACATAGTTTTTAATGTATTTACAACTCGATTATATTGGTCAAGCCCTCGACCTATTAGTATCAGTCAGCTAAATACGTTACCGCACTTACACCTCTGACCTATCAACCTTGTAGTCTTCAAGGGGTCTTACTAGCTTATGCTATGGGAAATCTCATCTTGAGGTGGGCTTCACACTTAGATGCTTTCAGCGTTTATCCCTTCCCGACTTAGCTACCCAGCTATGCTTCTGGCGAAACAACTGGTACACCATAGGTCAGTCCATCCCGGTCCTCTCGTACTAAGGACAGCTCCTCTCAAATTTCCTACGCCCGCGACGGATAGGGACCGAACTGTCTCACGACGTTCTGAACCCAGCTCGCGTGCCGCTTTAATGGGCGAACAGCCCAACCCTTGGGACCTACTTCAGCCCCAGGATGCGACGAGCCGACATCGAGGTGCCAAACCTCCCCGTCGATGTGAACTCTTGGGGGAGATCAGCCTGTTATCCCCGAGGTAGCTTTTATCCGTTGAGCGATGGCCCTCCCACGAGGTACCACCGGATCACTAAGCCCGACTTTCGTCCCTGCTCGACTTGTAGGTCTCGCAGTCAGGCTCCCTTATGCCTTTACACTCTACGAACGATTTCCGACCGTTCTGAGGGAACCTTTGGGCGCCTCCGTTACATTTTAGGAGGCGACCGCCCCAGTCAAACTGCCCACCTAACAATGTCCTGTCACCAGTTTCATGGCATCCAGTTAGAACTTCAATACTATCAGGGTGGTATCCCAACAACGACTCCATTAAGGCTGACGCCCTAATTTCCCAGTCTCCCACCTATCCTGTACAGACAATACCGAAATTCAATGCTAAGCTACAGTAAAGCTCTACGGGGTCTTTCCGTCCAATCGCGGGTAGCGAGCATCTTCACTCGCACTACAACTTCGCCGGATTCACAGTTGAGACAGTGCACAAGTCATTACGCCATTCGTGCGGGTCAGAACTTACCTGACAAGGAATTTCGCTACCTTAGGACCGTTATAGTTACGGCCGCCGTTTACTGGGGCTTAAGTTCACACCTTCGCTTGCGCTAAGTGTTCCCCTTAACCTTCCAGCACCGGGCAGGCGTCAGCCCCTATACATCAGCTTACGCTTTAGCAGAGACCTGTGTTTTTGTTAAACAGTTGCTTGTGCCTATTCTCTGCGGCCTACCAAATGGTAGGCACCCCTTCTCCCGAAGTTACGGGGTCAATTTGCCTAGTTCCTTAACTGTGATTCTTCCGTCGGCCTTAGGATTCTCTCCTCATCTACCTGTGTCGGTTTGCGGTACGGGCACTACTTCTCTTTCTAGATGCTTTTCTTGGAAGCATGAAATCAGATACTTCGGTTCCGTGGAACCTTCCCCATCACGCCCTAGGATTGTTAGAACGGATTTGCCTGTTCTAACTCCCTCAACGCTTAGACCAGCATCCAATAGCTGGCACATCCTATCCTTCTCCGTCACACCATCGATAATAACGATTATAGTGGTATTGGAATATCAACCAATTGTCCATCGACTACGCCTCTCGGCCTCGCCTTAGGTCCCGACTAACCCTGAGAAGACAAACTTTACTCAGGAAACCTTAGATATTCGGCCTGTAGGATTCTCACCTACATCTCGCTACTAATGCCAACATTCTCACTCGTAATCAGTCCACCGCTCCTTACGGTACGACTTCAGCCCGATTACGACGCTCCTCTACCGCTCATACAAAGTATGAACCCGTAGCTTCGGTGGTAAGTTTGAGCCCCGGACATTTTCGGCGCAGGATCTCTTGACTAGTGAGCTATTACGCACTCTTTTAATGAGTGGCTGCTTCTAAGCCAACATCCTAGTTGTCTTAGAAATCCCACATCCTTTTCCACTTAACTTACACTTTGGGACCTTAGCTGACGATCTGGGCTGTTTCCCTTTTGACCATGGAACTTATCTTTCATAGTCTGACTGCCGTGCTGATAGTATCTGGCATTCGGAGTTTGATAAGGTTCGGTAAGCGCTATGCCCCCTAGCCTATTCAGTGCTCTACCTCCAGTACTCACATTTCACGACGCTAGCCCTAAAGCTATTTCGAGGAGAACCAGCTATATCCGAGTTCGATTGGAATTTCTCCGCTATCCACAGCTCATCCCATGCTTTTTCAACAGCAACGTGGTTCGGTCCTCCACGAGGTTTTACCCTCGCTTCAACCTGGCCATGGATAGGTCACCCGGTTTCGGGTCTACAGCATGCAACTAGTCGCCCTATTAAGACTCGGTTTCCCTTCGGCTCCGTACCTTAAGTACTTAACCTCGCTACATACCGTAACTCGTTGGCTCGTTCTACAAAAAGCACATCATCACACACATAAGGTGCTTTGATCGGTTGTAGGCACATGGTTTCAGGTTCTATTTCACTCCCCTCCCGGGGTTCTTTTCACCTTTCCCTCACGGTACTGCTTCACTATCGGTCATCAGGTAGTATTTAGCCTTGGGAGGTGGTCCTCCCTGCTTCCCACAAGGTTTCACGTGTCTCGTGGTACTCTGGTGCAGAACTGATCATTATGACTTTTACTTACAGGACTATTACCTCCTACGGTCCAACTTTCCAGTTGTGTTCGGTTAATCATAATTTCACGTTATGTTCTGTCCGCAACCCCAGAGATAAATCTCTGGTTTGGGCTCTTTCCTTTTCGCTCGCCGCTACTAAGAAAATCGATTTTTCTTTCTCTTCCTCTAGGTACTTAGATGTTTCAGTTCCCTAGGTGTTCCTTCATAAAGCTATGTATTCACTTTACGATGCATGAGGTTTCTCATGCGGGTTTCCCCATTCGGAAATCTCCGGATCTCTGGCTATGTGCGCCTACCCGAAGCTTATCGCAGCTTATCACGTCCTTCATCGGCTCCTGATGCCAAGGCATTCACCATGCGCCCTTTGTAGCTTGACCTTTTTAAGTTTTGATATACAAAACTGGTTATATTAATCATTCACAAAGAATATTATTCTTGGCTTTGTTGTATTATATACATTAATCTATGTGCAATTTTCAAAGAACATTGAAAGACCTAGTCTTTCAAAATTGAACAGAATCAATAGTCATTAAGTAACCTTTGAGCAAGTTGTAATTTTATAGATGCTTTGCATCTTTATACTAGTCAAACGTCATGTTTGCTAGATTTCTCCATAGAAAGGAGGTGATCCAGCCGCAGGTTCTCCTACGGCTACCTTGTTACGACTTCACCCCAATCGCTGACCCTACCTTAGGTCGCTGCCTCCTTGCGGTTAGCTCACGAACTTTGGGTATTGCCAACTCTCATGGTGTGACGGGCGGTGTGTACAAGGCCCGGGAACGTATTCACCGCGACATTCTGATTCGCGATTACTAGCAACTCCAGCTTCATGTAGGCGAGTTTCAGCCTACAATCCGAACTGAGATCGGTTTTATAGTTTTGCTCACTCTCGCGAGGTTGCATCTCATTGTACCGACCATTGTAGCACGTGTGTAGCCCTAGACATAAGGGGCATGATGATTTGACGTCATCCCCACCTTCCTCCCGGTTAACCCGGGCAGTCTCGCTAGAGTGCTCAACTAAATGGTAGCAACTAACAATAAGGGTTGCGCTCGTTGCGGGACTTAACCCAACATCTCACGACACGAGCTGACGACAACCATGCACCACCTGTCTTCCTGCCACCGAAGTGGCTTCCTCCATTACAGAGTAATTCAGGAGATGTCAAGTCTAGGTAAGGTTCTTCGCGTTGCTTCGAATTAAACCACATGCTCCGCTGCTTGTGCGGGCCCCCGTCAATTCCTTTGAGTTTTAATCTTGCGACCGTACTCCCCAGGCGGAATACTTAATGCGTTAGCGGCGGCACAGAGGTCATGACAACCCCTACACCTAGTATTCATCGTTTACGGCGTGGACTACCAGGGTATCTAATCCTGTTTGCTCCCCACGCTTTCGAGCCTCAGTGTCAGTTACAGTCCAGAAAGGCGCCTTCGCCACTGGTATTCTTCCTAATCTCTACGCATTTCACCGCTACACTAGGAATTCTCCTTTCCTCTCCTGCACTCTAGATATCCAGTTTGGAATGCAGCACCCAGGTTAAGCCCGGGTATTTCACATCCCACTTAAATATCCACCTACGCTCCCTTTACGCCCAGTAAATCCGGACAACGCTTGCCACCTACGTATTACCGCGGCTGCTGGCACGTAGTTAGCCGTGGCTTCCTCCTTAGGTACCGTCATTATCGTCCCTAAAGACAGAGCTTTACAATCCGAAGACCGTCATCACTCACGCGGCGTTGCTGCATCAGGGTTTCCCCCATTGTGCAATATTCCCCACTGCTGCCTCCCGTAGGAGTCTGGGCCGTGTCTCAGTCCCAATGTGGCCGATCACCCTCTCAGGTCGGCTACGCATCGTCGCCTTGGTGAGCCGTTACCTCACCAACTAGCTAATGCGACGCGGGTCCATCTCATAGCGGATTACTCCTTTAATTGCTGTACCATGCGGTACTACAATCTTATGCGGTATTAATCTTCCTTTCGAAAGGCTATTCCCCTCTATGAGGCAGGTTACCCACGTGTTACTCACCCGTCCGCCGCTAATCCACTCCCGAAGGAGCTTCATCGCTCGACTTGCATGTGTTAAGCACGCCGCCAGCGTTCGTCCTGAGCCAGGATCAAACTCTCAATAAAAAGTTTAATCTTAGCTTACTCAAAATAAAGAATTGCTGGTTTACTTAAATGTTTATATTATATTCTGTTCAATTTTCAAAGACCATTTTCTTTCACAACTTTACGTTGTTATTATGTTGTCACCCTCAAGCGACTTACTTAGTATATCACTTGGTTTGACATGTGTCAACAACTTTTTTTAAAACTTATTTTGCTTTATTAATTTCAGCTTTTATCAAGTTTTAATTTGTTGTTTGCCGCTCTCAGCGACGTGTTTTATAGTATCATACATCTGATTCTATATCAGCACATTATAAGTCATTTAATTAATTTATTCCTATATTTCTTTATTTTTCTCCATTTATCTCTATAATATTTCGATTGATACGCCTGGTTCGATATACCATTCATAATTACATATTTATCCACTCAATAACCTATATACCATATATTATAGTCCTTTTTATATTTATTGTTCGATTTTTGTAATTCTAAATAATTAGCATTTTTATATAATTTTATATTAATCACCTTATAAAAGTTTCTTCTCCGTATAAATATTATAAAAATTTTATTTAATTATTCACATGATCAACATGTTTTTAGCTATAACAAAAACAAATTGTGTATAAGTTGAACCATATAAATTTATTTTTTTCTAGAAATTTATCCATTAAGTAAATATTTATTCTAAATTCTTATACAATCGTACCTTGAAAAGAGCTATCGCTCGATTCGGTAATAAATAATTAATATGTTAAATGATAAATTTCATTTAAAAACATTTAAATTGTATCTAATTATTCAAATTTAATTATTCATTTTATATAGGAAAATAAATCTGTAATTAATTATATTTTTATACGCTAAAAAGGATAGTTATTTCTAACTATCCTTACTCTTACCTGGCGACGTCCTACTCTTCCACACAGTCTCCCATGCAGTACCATCGGCGCTATAGACCTTAACTGTCCTGTTCGGAATGGGAAGGAGTGTTACCTCTATGCCATCACCACCAGATCCTAGTCCTTTCTAAATCTATGATTTAGCTAAAAGAACTGTACTCCTCAGCTCGTCTGAGCGAGTTTCCTTATTAACTTTTTGAAAAAACTTTTGTTCTTTCAAAATTGCACATAGTTTTTAATGTATTTACAACTCGATTATATTGGTCAAGCCCTCGACCTATTAGTATCAGTCAGCTAAATACGTTACCGCACTTACACCTCTGACCTATCAACCTTGTAGTCTTCAAGGGGTCTTACTAGCTTATGCTATGGGAAATCTCATCTTGAGGTGGGCTTCACACTTAGATGCTTTCAGCGTTTATCCCTTCCCGACTTAGCTACCCAGCTATGCTTCTGGCGAAACAACTGGTACACCATAGGTCAGTCCATCCCGGTCCTCTCGTACTAAGGACAGCTCCTCTCAAATTTCCTACGCCCGCGACGGATAGGGACCGAACTGTCTCACGACGTTCTGAACCCAGCTCGCGTGCCGCTTTAATGGGCGAACAGCCCAACCCTTGGGACCTACTTCAGCCCCAGGATGCGACGAGCCGACATCGAGGTGCCAAACCTCCCCGTCGATGTGAACTCTTGGGGGAGATCAGCCTGTTATCCCCGAGGTAGCTTTTATCCGTTGAGCGATGGCCCTCCCACGAGGTACCACCGGATCACTAAGCCCGACTTTCGTCCCTGCTCGACTTGTAGGTCTCGCAGTCAGGCTCCCTTATGCCTTTACACTCTACGAACGATTTCCGACCGTTCTGAGGGAACCTTTGGGCGCCTCCGTTACATTTTAGGAGGCGACCGCCCCAGTCAAACTGCCCACCTAACAATGTCCTGTCACCAGTTTCATGGCATCCAGTTAGAACTTCAATACTATCAGGGTGGTATCCCAACAACGACTCCATTAAGGCTGACGCCCTAATTTCCCAGTCTCCCACCTATCCTGTACAGACAATACCGAAATTCAATGCTAAGCTACAGTAAAGCTCTACGGGGTCTTTCCGTCCAATCGCGGGTAGCGAGCATCTTCACTCGCACTACAACTTCGCCGGATTCACAGTTGAGACAGTGCACAAGTCATTACGCCATTCGTGCGGGTCAGAACTTACCTGACAAGGAATTTCGCTACCTTAGGACCGTTATAGTTACGGCCGCCGTTTACTGGGGCTTAAGTTCACACCTTCGCTTGCGCTAAGTGTTCCCCTTAACCTTCCAGCACCGGGCAGGCGTCAGCCCCTATACATCAGCTTACGCTTTAGCAGAGACCTGTGTTTTTGTTAAACAGTTGCTTGTGCCTATTCTCTGCGGCCTACCAAATGGTAGGCACCCCTTCTCCCGAAGTTACGGGGTCAATTTGCCTAGTTCCTTAACTGTGATTCTTCCGTCGGCCTTAGGATTCTCTCCTCATCTACCTGTGTCGGTTTGCGGTACGGGCACTACTTCTCTTTCTAGATGCTTTTCTTGGAAGCATGAAATCAGATACTTCGGTTCCGTGGAACCTTCCCCATCACGCCCTAGGATTGTTAGAACGGATTTGCCTGTTCTAACTCCCTCAACGCTTAGACCAGCATCCAATAGCTGGCACATCCTATCCTTCTCCGTCACACCATCGATAATAACGATTATAGTGGTATTGGAATATCAACCAATTGTCCATCGACTACGCCTCTCGGCCTCGCCTTAGGTCCCGACTAACCCTGAGAAGACAAACTTTACTCAGGAAACCTTAGATATTCGGCCTGTAGGATTCTCACCTACATCTCGCTACTAATGCCAACATTCTCACTCGTAATCAGTCCACCGCTCCTTACGGTACGACTTCAGCCCGATTACGACGCTCCTCTACCGCTCATACAAAGTATGAACCCGTAGCTTCGGTGGTAAGTTTGAGCCCCGGACATTTTCGGCGCAGGATCTCTTGACTAGTGAGCTATTACGCACTCTTTTAATGAGTGGCTGCTTCTAAGCCAACATCCTAGTTGTCTTAGAAATCCCACATCCTTTTCCACTTAACTTACACTTTGGGACCTTAGCTGACGATCTGGGCTGTTTCCCTTTTGACCATGGAACTTATCTTTCATAGTCTGACTGCCGTGCTGATAGTATCTGGCATTCGGAGTTTGATAAGGTTCGGTAAGCGCTATGCCCCCTAGCCTATTCAGTGCTCTACCTCCAGTACTCACATTTCACGACGCTAGCCCTAAAGCTATTTCGAGGAGAACCAGCTATATCCGAGTTCGATTGGAATTTCTCCGCTATCCACAGCTCATCCCATGCTTTTTCAACAGCAACGTGGTTCGGTCCTCCACGAGGTTTTACCCTCGCTTCAACCTGGCCATGGATAGGTCACCCGGTTTCGGGTCTACAGCATGCAACTAGTCGCCCTATTAAGACTCGGTTTCCCTTCGGCTCCGTACCTTAAGTACTTAACCTCGCTACATACCGTAACTCGTTGGCTCGTTCTACAAAAAGCACATCATCACACACATAAGGTGCTTTGATCGGTTGTAGGCACATGGTTTCAGGTTCTATTTCACTCCCCTCCCGGGGTTCTTTTCACCTTTCCCTCACGGTACTGCTTCACTATCGGTCATCAGGTAGTATTTAGCCTTGGGAGGTGGTCCTCCCTGCTTCCCACAAGGTTTCACGTGTCTCGTGGTACTCTGGTGCAGAACTGATCATTATGACTTTTACTTACAGGACTATTACCTCCTACGGTCCAACTTTCCAGTTGTGTTCGGTTAATCATAATTTCACGTTATGTTCTGTCCGCAACCCCAGAGATAAATCTCTGGTTTGGGCTCTTTCCTTTTCGCTCGCCGCTACTAAGAAAATCGATTTTTCTTTCTCTTCCTCTAGGTACTTAGATGTTTCAGTTCCCTAGGTGTTCCTTCATAAAGCTATGTATTCACTTTACGATGCATGAGGTTTCTCATGCGGGTTTCCCCATTCGGAAATCTCCGGATCTCTGGCTATGTGCGCCTACCCGAAGCTTATCGCAGCTTATCACGTCCTTCATCGGCTCCTGATGCCAAGGCATTCACCATGCGCCCTTTGTAGCTTGACCTTTTTAAGTTTTGATATACAAAACTGGTTATATTAATCATTCACAAAGAATATTTATTCTTGGCTTTGTTGTATTATATACATTAATCTATGTGCAATTTTCAAAGAACATTGAAAGACTTAGTCTTTCAAAATTGAACAGAATCAATACTCATTAAGTAACCTTTGAGCAAGTTGTAATTTTTATAGATGCTTTGCATCTTTGTACTAGTCAAACGCCATGTTTGCTAGATTTCTCCATAGAAAGGAGGTGATCCAGCCGCAGGTTCTCCTACGGCTACCTTGTTACGACTTCACCCCAATCGCTGACCCTACCTTAGGTCGCTGCCTCCTTGCGGTTAGCTCACGAACTTTGGGTATTGCCAACTCTCATGGTGTGACGGGCGGTGTGTACAAGGCCCGGGAACGTATTCACCGCGACATTCTGATTCGCGATTACTAGCAACTCCAGCTTCATGTAGGCGAGTTTCAGCCTACAATCCGAACTGAGATCGGTTTTATAGTTTTGCTCACTCTCGCGAGGTTGCATCTCATTGTACCGACCATTGTAGCACGTGTGTAGCCCTAGACATAAGGGGCATGATGATTTGACGTCATCCCCACCTTCCTCCCGGTTAACCCGGGCAGTCTCGCTAGAGTGCTCAACTAAATGGTAGCAACTAACAATAAGGGTTGCGCTCGTTGCGGGACTTAACCCAACATCTCACGACACGAGCTGACGACAACCATGCACC